>CAZNDH010000010.1:22767-65808 GCA_964571765.1 uncultured Acidimicrobiaceae bacterium | reverse complement strand
GGAGCGCCCGGGTCGGGCGCTCCTACCCACCCTCCTGCTCTTCAGCGGGGACCGTTCCAGCGCTCGGTGTAGGGGACCGTTGGATACTCCAGGTCGGTGGTGTTGGCCGCGATGAAGGCGTCACCCCTCATCGAGGACTGTCCGACCGCCGGGACCAGCCGGTCGAGTGCCGTGGTGTTGGCCGCGATGAAGGCGTCACCCCTCGCCGAGGACTGTCCGACCGCCGGTATCGGAAACTCGAGTGCTGTCGTGTTCCAGCGGAGGAAGTCGGCTGTCTGCGACTGCGGAACGAAGGCAGCGGCACCCATTGGCTTGGTCTCCGTGCCATTGATGGCGTATCCGACAGCGGCTGCCAGCACCAGGCCTCCGGCTATCGCCACCATCTTCGCCGGCCCGATTCTCTTTACGAGGACGGGACTCTCGAGTGAAGTGCTTCTCAAAGTCGACATCACGCTTCTCCTTGTTCTCGGTCGCCTTGTTGCGATCCACCACAAGGGTCGGTGACCTGGGCTCAGTCGCTGATCGGCCGGTGTCTAGGATCTGTTCAGCGACGTGGGCTTCAGCCCTGTCATATCTGAACAAGTCCTGAACAGCGAGAGGCGATCGTTCCTCCATGTCATCGGGCTCCGAACCATCCACAAACAGTGGAATCGACTCCTCCATTCAGTTCAAGGTTCTGGGCCCGGTGACCGCAGAAGGCGAGGATGGCCCGCTGAACGTGGGTGGTCCCAAGCAACGGACCGTTCTCGCCATGTTGATCGCCAGCATCGGTCGGCCGGTGTCCAACGACTCGATAGCCGAAGCGGTGTATGCCGATGAAGCACCCGACAGGGCGAGACGAAGAGTGCAGACCTATATCTCCACTCTGCGATCGGTTCTCGGAGACGTAATCGTCAAAGAGGGCGCCGGGTGGTCGCTTCGTGTCGACAGGTCTCAGGTCGACTCCCTCAGGTTCGAAGACCTGTACTTCTCGGTGCGGAACGATCCCGACCTGCATCCCGAGACCGCGGGCCGAGTGCTTCGAGAGGCGTTGGCGCTGTGGCGGGGTCACCCCTTCGGTGAGGTCGAGTCGCACGGTGTTCTCGATGCGGAGGAGACACGGCTGGAAGAACTTCGAGTAGCGGCCCAGGCGGCGCGGATCGACGCCGATCTGCGGTGCGGTCGCCACGCCGACCTGATCGGGGAGATCCAGGGACTGGTCACCGCCCACCCTTATGTGGAGACCTTTCGAGCTCAGCACATGCTCGCCCTGTACCGGGCGGGCCGCCAGCGGGAGGCATTGCGCTCCTATCGGGACCTGAGGGACCTGCTCGTCGAAGAACTAGGCGTGGAGCCTTCCCCGGAGGTCCAGCGCCTTGAGACTCTGATACTCGACCACGACGCCTCGCTCGACCTGGCTCCGGTGCGACAGATCCGAAAGAAGGCGGTGCTGGTGGCCGACCCGGGTGATCCGATCGAACTGGCGAGACTCCCCATCACCGAGCGGGAGCGGCTGCTCGGTGAGGCCATCGAAGCGCTGCGCACGGTGATGGGTGACCGGTCCTTGACTACCGCCGGGGCAGCGTCGTACGCCATGTTCGACAGCGTCGGAGAGGCCGCTTCGGCGGCCGAGCAGCTCGGTCTTCGGACCGGGGGCCCCGGTCTGCGCATTGCCATCGATTACGGAGATGTGGAGACGTCCGAATCGGGCATCAGCGGCGCTCCGGTCTCACGCGCTGCGGTGCTGGTTTCCGTGGCGCATCAGGGTCAGGTGCTGTTGTCGTCCCAGGCCCAACAGGCCTTGATTGGCGAAGGGATCGAATCAGGGTTGCGATTCGAGTCCTTGGGCAGTTTCGAGCTGGTGGGTGTGGGTCAGACTTCAATCTTCCAGCTGCTGACCGGCGACCCCCCGGCAGCGTTCCCACCGCTCGACATCGACCGGGTCCCGGTACGCCTCCCTGACGGAACCGACCGATCTGTTCCCGGTTATGAGCTGAGGGAGGCGTCGGCGCACGGATCCCTGGGAACTCTGTACCGCGCCTATCAGCCGTCGGCAGGGCGGGAGGTCCTGGTCGAGGTGATCGATCGCTCTCAGGCATCGGATCCCGACTTCATCCTCAGATTCGAGGCCGACGCCCAACGCCTTGCATTCTTGGACCACCCCAACATCAACCCTCTTCTCGACTACTGGCGCGATCCCCAAGGCGCCTATCTCGTCTACCGCCATCACCGCGGCGGACTGCTTCAAGTCGGCCAGGTGGCGGACCCGGGACGGCTGTTGACTCAGGTCGGCTCGGCTCTCGACTACGCCCACTCTTACGGAGTCGTTCATGGCTCGGTTCGTCCCGATCGCATTGCTCTCGACGAGTCCGGAAATGCCTTCTTGATGGGTTTTCCTGTGGCGGGACGGATCTCGCGGTCGTCACCCGACCATGCGGCCTACATAGCACCGGAGACGATTCGAGGCGACCCCCCCGGTGTGGCCACCGACATCTACGCCCTGGGCGTCCTGGCCCAGGAACTCCTCTACGGGGAGCAGGCATCGGCCGATCAGCTGATCCGTCCCGGCTCGGCGGCGATAGAGAGGGCGATCAGCGAGGAGCCCGCCGATCGACATGCGTCGGTGGCCGACTTCCTCACCGAGATGCGCCCGGATTCCGGCCCTCGGAAGAGACCCTTCTCGGAGAGCAGGAACCCCTACAAGGGTCTGGCGGCATTCCATGAGGCCGACGCCGGCGACTTCTTCGGCAGGTCGCGGATCACCGACGAACTCGTCACTGCACTTGCCACTAGTGGGTTGCTCGCCGTGGTCGGCCCATCGGGTGTGGGCAAGTCATCGGTGGTCCGGGCCGGGCTGACTCCCGCCCTGCGTGGTGGGGCGTTGCCCGGCTCGGAGCGCTGGATCATCACCGAGATGCTCCCCGGTCAGCGGCCTTTCCTCGAGCTGCTGCGAGCCCTGGAGCGGGTGACCGTGGAGCTATCGAGTGGGATTCGGGGAGGGATCGTGGATCGGGAGCGCCACGCCCTCACCGGACTACGACGGTTGCTTCCCGATGGCGCCGAGCTGGTGTTGGTCATAGACCAGTTCGAAGAGCTGTTCACCATGGGGGACCCCGAAGCGGCGGCCGCGTTCCTGGATCTCGTCCTCTCGGCCGTGGGGAGCGCCGAAGCACGGATCGTGATCACCCTTCGCGCCGACTTCCTCGACCGGCCGTTGCAGCACCCGGAGTTCGGGGAGTTGCTCCGGGAGTCGATGGTCGCTCTCGCGTCTCCCAACGAGGCGGAGCTCGCCGAGGCGATCATCGGGCCTGCTCAAAGAGTCGGAGTCGAGGTCAGCCCCCAGGTCGTCGAGCGTCTGGTGGGCGAAGCCCATGGCCATCCCGGGGGCCTGCCCCTTCTTCAGGATGCTCTGGTCGATCTGTTCGCCGGCCGGACCTCCAATCTGATCGGGCCCGACGACTACCACCGGATCGGAGGGGTCGCCGGGTCGATTGCCCGCCGGGCCGAGGGGATCTACGCGTCCCTGATCCCGCACCAGCGACAAGCCATCCAGCAGGTCTTCCTCAGGCTGCTCTCGATCTTCGAGGACGCCCCACCGGCTCGTCGGCGAGTCCCTTTGAGCGGCCTCGAGGACCTTCAGGCCGGTGAGGCGATCGACGCCTTCGCCCGTCACCGGATGTTGGTCTTCGACAAAGATCCTCTGACCCATGCCCCGACGGTCGAGCTCGCCCACGAGGCACTGCTGACCCAGTGGCCCCGTCTCCAGGGCTGGATCGACGCTGCCAGGGAGGACCTCACCCTCTTGCGCCGTCTCGATGACGCGGTCAGGGATTGGGAGGGGAGTGGGCGGGACAGTGCCACCCTGCTCACCGGCACCCGGCTCGCCCAGCATCGGGCATGGACCGCCACCACCAGCCTGACCCTGACTCGACCCCAGCTCGATTTGGTGGCCGCTTCCACGGCCTGGGAGACACAAGCCAAGACCCGGTCCAATCGCATCAGGGGTCTGGTCCTGACCACCCTTGCCGGGGTGGCCGCAGTCGCTATCGGATTTGCGGCGGCTGCCGAGCAGCAGACCCGAGTAGCCGAGGCCGAGTCCTTGGCCGCCAGAGCGGTGGTCGCCCGCGAGACCGACCCGGAACTCGCCCTTCTCCTCGCCATTGAAGCATTCGACAGATCGCCGTCGCCCTCCTCCATCGCCGCCCTGCGCAGCGGCATTCAGGGGAACCGGGTGGAGATGATCATCCCGGCGGAGCCAGGCTGGGACGGCAACGCCGGCGCTGTCGACCCTTCGGGGAAACGGGTAGCCGTAGTCGCCTTGAACGCGGCCCACCTGCAGATGTGGGAGGTCGGAGCTGCCGAGCCCACCTGGACCACCACCCTTGCCGACGACCCCAACGCCGGGTTTAGGTTCTGGTCGCACCTCTGGTTCTCCGAGGACGGGACCAGGCTGTACGTCCCATTGTCGGTCGACGCCGGTGGCGCCAGTGCGGATCAGGGGGTGTACACCCTCGACACCGTCACCGGTGAGACTGTCGCCTTTCTGCCTCTGTCGTGCCTGTTGCGGGTCACGCCCGCCGGTCGCCACTTCGCCGTTGCCGGAGCGCCATGGGCCTTCGATCGCGTCGGGGTCACCGCCGGCGGAGAATGTGACCCCGAGGGGGTCGGGACCGCCGGGGTCTTCGACATCGAGACCGGGGAGATCGCCTTTGAAGTGACAAAGAGTGGGGGCGGGCCTCCGGGGCTTTCGGCGGACGGCCGGCGTCTGGTGTCGGCGTCCTTCTACCCGGTCGATGATGATTGGCTGCTGATGGTCAGGGTGTTCGACACCGCTACCGGAGAGGACGTCTTTGAAACGGACCTGGTCGGTGGAGGGGTTATCTCCGCCGATGGATCCCGGCTCTTGATCGGGCAGAACCCGACCTACCTCTACGACATTGCGACGGGTCAGAGACTTCAGACATATCAGGGTGACTTCATTCGGGTCTTCTTCACCCCCGACGAGACCAGGGTGATCGGCGCCGGTCCCGAAGGCGTCTTCGTCTTCGACACCGACAGTGGGTTCGAGTTGATGCAGATGCGGCTCGGAGCTCGGACGGCAAGCGCCGACCTGGCTGGTGAGGTGCTGGTGAGCTCACATGACTCGTCGGTTCGGGTCTGGGACATCGCCTCTCCTTCGCGAGGCGAGCTCGCTCCGATTCCGCTGGAGACCGACCTCGAAGACCGATTCCCTCCCGGGGCGTTGACCCTGTCGGAGGGCCTACTCCTGGTTCGGCGGAGTCGGGTCGACCTCTCACTTGGTGCGGGGTCTTCACCGCATCGGGTGGACATCCTCCGGATCGAGGACGGAGCCACCATCGGGACTTTCGAGGTCTGGACCGCCGAGCTGGGACCGGGAGGAGTGCTGTTCGTCCAGCCGATCCTGGAGACAGGTGTCACCACACCCGCCGGCACCAGCAACGCAGTTCACATCGGCTCACCGATGCTGATCGATCTGGTGGGAGGTTCGCCTGACCTCGACCTCGACGACTGCGACTGGTACTGGATTGGCGAGTTCACCGAGCCCGAACCTGGACCGGCGTGCGACGGTCGGCCCGCACCCGAATACACGGCTGTGGAGTTTGCCGAAAACGGCTCCAGGGTCCTCGCCGCCACCAGACGAGGGGCGGTCACCGTGTGGGACCTGTCGACAGGGTCGGCGCTCCATCGGGAGAACCCAACCTGGAACACTCCCCACTTGAACCGGTGGGGCTCGGCACTCTCGCCGGACGGCAGCTTGATGATCGTTCTTCCCGGGCAGGACGAGGTCGCCTCCTACCTCGCCGGGGAGGGGGATCGGCCGATGCCACGAGTCGTCGATGTCGTCAGCGGGGTGATGGTGGCCAGGATCCCCTCTTCGAGCATGCTTCTCACCCACGCCCGCTTCGACCCGGTCTCCGGCCTGGTGGTGGTCGTCGGAGCCAATCATCAAGGATTTCCCGGGGAGCTGTCGATCGTTGACCCGACAGATGACTGGAGCGGGGTGGAGATAGGGGGACCTCAGGGTGGGAACCAGATGGCGGTATCTCCCGACGGGCGTCTGGTGGCTACGGCGCTCTTCAACGAGTTCGTAGTCGTCTGGGACATTGATGATCGGCGAGTGGTCGACGAGATCCCCATCTTCGGATGGATAGGAGAGGGTCTGCGGGGTGTCGCCTTCGAGGACGACGAGACGCTGGTGGTGGCGCCCGAGTCTGGCCGTCACCTGCTCCGGTTCACTCTGGACCCGGACCGCCTGATCGACCTCGCACTGGGGAGTGTCCGTCGGGGTTTCACCGCGGTCGAGTGTGCCACCTTCGCCATCGACCCGTGCCCTGCCGCGGCGCAGCCGAGCGACTAGACCCCGATCGACTCTCACCTGCATCCCCCTGTCGGGTGACATCGAATCATTCGCCGGGGTGACGACAGCCCACCTCCCGCTCCATAGGTTCGAAGACAGTCGAACCGAGGAGTAGAACATGAGATCACGGGTGCCAAATCTGATTGCCGATCTGAAGCCGGTACGTCGGCCGGCTCGGATCCTTTACCGGGGCGCAGCCTTCTGGCTGGCTTCCGCCGTATTCCACATCGGTGCGCTTGGCCTCGACGGATGGGAATGGTCCGGGGCTGTGTCCTTCCGTAAGCCGATCGTCTTCTCCCTCTCCATCGGCCTGCTCCTCGCCACGGTGGGCTGGGTGCTCGATCGGCTCCCCGACCGACCCAGGCTCGCCGGAGGGCTGGCCTGGACCCTCCTGGTCTCCTCCTCGATCGAGGTCGGCCTGATCGCCGTCCAGGCATGGCGGGGGAGGGCATCCCATTTCAACGTGTTCCAGCCCGGGGACGCCGCCATCTTCGCCCTGATGGGGCTGGCGGTCGGGGTGATGTCCTTGTGCCTCATCGCGGTGCTGGTGTGGTCGGCGGTGCGCAGACCCGCCGACCGACTGGTCGCCGGGGCGGTGATCTGGGGGATGGCCCTGGTCGCCACCGGGCTGGGGATCGGCCAATGGATCATCGAGCTGGGCAACGACTTCGTCGCCCAGAGCGGGGTGCTCCCGGAGACTGTGATCAGCGGCGAGGCCGGAGTGGCCAAGTTCCCCCATGCCATCGCCTTCCACGGCATCCAGGTGTTCATCGTCTCGGCGCTGATGCTGAGGCGGAGCGGCGTCACCGAAGCCGTCCGGGCCCGTCTGATACGTGCCGTCATCCTGTCCTACTCGGCGATCCTCGCCCTGGCCTCGGCGCAGGCAGTCCTCGGGGTGGCACCGTCGGCACCCGGCGTTTGGTCCCTGGGGATGCTGATCGCCGGGACGGTCCTGGCCCTGACCCTGTGGCGGATTGTCTCCGCCTACCGGCACAGCCCGGCCGACCGGGAGGTCCCGGTGGCGGTAGCGTGACACCGGGTGACCACCTCGACCACGAACCTCCCTTCCAACCCGGTGTTTCGCCCGGTGGCCGACCGGTGGCTGGCGGTGGTCTTCGCCGCCCTGATCATCTCCGAGATCTGGGTGTTCACCCAGCGCGACGAGTACGGGATCGGCCTCAGGGTGGTCGCCACCCTGCTCTCGTTGGTGGCCTCCGGCGCCCTCTCCCTGCGCCGCACCCGTCCCGCCCTGGCCTTCTGGATCAACGGAATCGCGGTGTACGGCCTGATCGCCTTCGGTTATCCCAGCGACATCTACCAATGGACCAACCTGATCGCCACCTATTCCGTTGCGGCCCATGGCACCCGCCCCCAGAGTTGGCTCGCCCTGCCCGCGGCTATCGCCGGACCGGTCTTCTACTTCGTCCGGTTCCCCTTCATGGGGGGCCCGGCCCTGGCCGCCTTCGTCGCCGCCATGTGGATGGTGGGCTGGCTGGCGGGGAGGATGGCCCGGGTCAGGGTTGAAGAGAGCCATCTCCGATACGAGCGGGACCTCTCCATGCAGCTCGCCCAGGCCAACCAGGAGCGTCTTGCCGTGGAAGAGGAGCGCAACTTGATCGCCCGCGAGCTCCACGACATCATCGGCCACACCGTCAACGTGATGGTGGTCCATGCCGGGGCGGGGAGAGGCGCTCTTCCCGACGACCCCGAGGCGGCGGTGGTCGCCTTCGAGACCATCGAGGAGACGGGGAGGTCGGCACTCGACGAGCTCGATCGAGTGCTCGCCGTGCTCCGCCGGGACCACCTCGAGGCCGCCCGGGTCCCGACCCCCGGTCTGGACGGGTTGCCCTCCCTGGCCACCACCTTCTCCGATGCGGGGCTGCAGGTCGAAGTCGAGATGCGGGGGGACACCCGATTGGTCCCGGCGAGCGTCGGCCTTGCTGCCTACCGGATCGTCCAGGAAGCCCTGACCAACACCCTCAAGCACGCCTCGGCGGCCTCGGCCTCAGTCGAGGTGACAGTCCTGCCCGACCATGTCGAGCTATCGGTGGCGGACGACGGCGAGCGCGACCCCTCCACGATCAAGCCAGGGAGGGGGATCACCGGCATGGGGGAGCGGGCCGCGTTGCATCGTGGGTGGGCTCGTGTCGAAACCGGCACCGATGGCCGGTTCACCGTCAGGTCGGTTTTGCGATGGGACAGGACGTGATCGACGTGCTGCTGGTCGACGACGACCAGCTGATGCGAGCCGGGCTGCGGATGATCATCGAGCAAGCCCACGATCTGCGGGTGGTGGGGGAGGCCGAAAACGGGAGGGTGGCGGTGAACGCCACCAGAAGGGACCACCCCGAGGTGGTGGTCATGGACGTGAGAATGCCGGTGATGGATGGCATCGAGGCGACGCGAGAGATAGTTGGGGCGGGCTCATCCTCACGGGTCCTCATCCTCACCACCTTCGAGCACGACGAATACGTGTTCAACGCCCTCAAGGCCGGGGCCTCCGGGTTCCTTCTGAAACGGAGCCCACCAGAGCAACTCATCGAAGCGATCAGGACCATCGCCGCCGGCGAGGCCCTGCTGGCCCCATCGGTGACCAGACGTTTGATCGCCGAGTTCTCCTCCCGACCGCAACGGGAGCCGAGCCCCCGATTCGCCCGGCTGACCGATCGGGAGCGGGAGGTCCTCGTGGAGATGGCGCGGGGGCTGACCAACGAGGAGCTCGCCGAGTCGCTGTACATCTCGGAGAACACGGTCAAGACCCATGTCAAACGGGTGATGACCAAGCTGGGGGCGCGTGATCGGGTGCAGGCGGTGGTCATGGCCTACGAAGGCGGGTTGATGGATGCTCCGCCGGGTCCTCAGTTCTAGGGGACCGCTCCCGATAACCTGACCGCCGATGCCGTCGCTCCCTTCTCATCGACGACTGTTCACCCGCGGAACGATGTTCCTCGCCCTGGCGCTCGCCGCCTGCACCACGACGACCGTGACCACCACCACCGGGTCCGACCCGGGGACTAACACCACTGCTCCGCCGGCCTCGACCACCACCACGGCCCCTGGGGGTACCACAACCACCACCCTGCCAGATCTCAGTGATCTCGACGTGCCCGAAGTGGTCCGTCGCCAGTTGGAGGACCTCATCGTCGCCGCCCAGCAGATACGAGGGCTTCCTTTCCTGTCCACACCGACGATCACCGTGGTCGACGACGCCGGCCTGGTGGCGCGGATCCAGGCGATCATCGCCGAGGACCTCGAGGACCTTCCGGCCGACGAAGCCCTATACAAACTGCTCGGGCTGCTTCCGGCCGACGCCGACCTGATGACCATGCTCAATGACCTGTATGGGGAGCAGGTCGCCGGGTTCTACGACGGTCGGACCAGGGAGATCGTTGTCCCCGCCGACACCGACGGGTTCACCCTGGTCCAGCAGGGGACCATGGTGCACGAGTTGGTGCATGCCCTCACCGACCAGCACTTCGGGTTCGACACCATTCGCCAGGAGATGGCCGACCAGGAGCTCTGGGACCAGGTGAGCGCCTACCGGGCCCTCATCGAAGGGGACGCGGTGCTCGCCGAGATCCAGTGGGTGCGGACCCTCTCGCAGCGTGACCTTGGCCGGTTCATCGCCGAGTCCCTCGACGTCGACACCTCGGTGCTCGACGAGATGCCCCGATTCATCCGCGACTCCCTGATCTTCCCCTACGACTCGGGGCTGGCCTTCGTCCAGTATCTGTACAACCGGGGGGGATGGGAGACGGTCAACGACGCCTACCGGGCGATGCCGGCGACACCCGGTTCCACCGAACAGGTCATCACGCCCGGGGACTACGGGCGGGATCTTCCCGTCGAGCTGGAGGTGATCGAGTACGACCTACCCGGCTACCAGCTGGTGACCACATCGACCTGGGGCGAGCTGGGGCTGCGGCTCATGCTCGACCAGGTGCTCGGTGACACCAGGTCGGCCACCGCCGCCGACGGTTGGGGCGGTGACTACTACCACCACTGGTACGACGGAGAGAACACCGCGTTCATCCTGGTCTACGTGGGGGACACCCCCGACGACCTCGAGGAGCTCCGGGTGGCCCTCCGCGACTATGCCCGACGGGCGGTCCAGGAGGAGGCCTTCACCTGGGTGGACGAGGAGGATGGCCTGCTCTACTTCATCGTCGCCGATGATCCTGTGGCCGGGGAGAGGATCCGAGCCGCCTTCGGTCTCGACTGAGCCTTTTCCACCGCGGCTCGGTGCTCTAGGTTCAACATCGATGCGCACCGTCGTCGCCACCCGGATCCGCTGTGACCGTTGGAGCCTGCCAGTGTTGGTTGCCACCGGGTTCGCCCGGCGGCTCATCGGGCTGCGGCGTTCACCCCGTGGCGTCGGGCTCCTCATCCGGACCAGGTCGGTGCACGGATTCGGCATGAGGAGGCCTCTGCTGGTCATCGCCCTGGACGACGAATACACCGTGCTCGGCTCGAAGGTGTTGTCGCCCAACCGGGTGGTCACCTTCCCCCGGGCCTGGCTCATGGTCGAGGCGCCCGCCCACCTGGAGCCGCCACCCCCAGGGGAGAGGATGGTGGTAGAGCATGGCTGAAGGCCGCCTCTACGTGTGTGCCACCCCGATCGGGAACCTCGGCGACGTCTCCGAGAGGCTACGCCAGGTGCTCGGCTCGGTCGACCTGATCTATGCCGAGGACACCCGTCGGGTGGCCAAGCTGCTCTCCCATCTCGGTGTGGGCACCCCGGTCCGGTCGCTGTTCTCGGGAAACGAGCAGGAGCGGAGCGAGGAGCTGGTAGCGCGGTTGGAGGAGGGCATCGACATTGCCCTGGTCTCGGATGCCGGGACACCTGTGATCAGTGATCCCGGGGCCCGGGTAGTCGGGCTCGCCCATGGTCGGGGCCTCGAGGTATCCGTGGTCCCCGGTCCATCGGCCGTCACCTCGGCGCTGGCGCTCTCCGGTTTCCCCGCCGATCGGTTCAGCTTCGAGGGGTTCCTTCCCCGCAAGGGAAAAGAGCGTCGCCAGCGTCTCGAGCGGATCGCCGACGACGACCGGGTGGTGGTGCTCTTCGCCAGCCCTCACCGGCTCGCCGCAGACCTGGTCGCCCTGCGCGCCGCCCTGGGTGGGGGTCGCCGCATCATCCTCGCCCGGGAGTTGACCAAGCTCCACGAGGAGGTGTGGCGTGGGACCCTCGACGAGGCGGTGCCTGCGTGGGAGGGTGAGGTGAAGGGGGAGATCACCCTGGTGGTAGAGGCGGCACCGGCTCCCACAGTCGACCATGAAGCCGCCCTGGCCCGGGCACGAGAGCTGGTCGGGTCGGGTCTCACCCTGTCCGAGGCCGCCCGGCAGGCCGCCGCCGAGACCGGGATGTCCCGCCGTCTGTTGTATCAGGGCCTGCTGGAGGATCAGGTTTGAAGCTGGCCACGGCAGCTGGCGCAGACACCCTTCTCCTTGAACTGGGTGACGTTGCTGTCCGAGCCGCAGAAGGTGCAGGTGTCGGTCATCTTGCGGAGCACGATGTTGGCCCCTTCGACCGCGATGTAGAGATGGTCGCCTTCGCGGATGTTGAACATCCGCCTCGTCTCTGCGGGGATGACGATCCTCCCCAGGTCGTCGATCTTCCTGGTGATGCCGGAGTCCATGGCGCCGGCTGAGCCTACTGTCCTCGCCATGTCCTGGGTCGACACACACTGCCACCTGCAACTCGACGGGCGCGACCCCGCCGAACTCCTCGCCCGGGCCGACGAGGTCGCCTGGGTGGTGGTCCCCGGGGTCGACCTGGTCAGCTCCGGCGAGGCCACCGTCCTGGCGGAGGCCCACCCCGGCCGGGTACTTGCGTCGGCCGGTCTCCATCCTCACGAGGCCCGGCACTGGCCAGCTCAGGAGGAAGGCATCGTCGGGCTCGCTGCCGGAGCTGCCGCGGTAGGCGAGACCGGCCTCGACTTCTACCGGATGCTCTCGCCCGCCGATGACCAGCTGGCCGCCTTCCGAGCCCACATCGAGCTGGCTGGAAGTCTGGGCAAGCCACTCATAGTCCACTGTCGCGATGCCTTCGCCGCGGTCCACGACATCCTCGAGGAGACCGGGGCCGGGCCCCGGGCGGTCCTCCACAGCTGGACCGGAGGCACCCGATGGACCCGCCGTTTCCTCGAGCTCGGGGTGACCTTCTCCTTCTCGGGGACGTTGGCATTCGACACCGCCGAGACCATTCGTCTCGGTGCCGAGCTGGTGCCCCCCGCCCGCGCCCTGGTCGAGACCGACACCCCCTATCTGGCTCCACCCCCTCATCGGGGGGAGCGCAACGAGCCCGCCTGGGTCGCCCTGGTCGGAGACGCCCTGGCAGGGGTGTGGGGGCTTCCTGTGGAGAAGGTGGCCAGGGCGACGTCGGACAACGCCGCCACGGTGTTCGGTCGATGAGTGCCCAGACACGCACCGAGATCGTCGATCTCCTCGACCGGCACGGGGTGCGGCCGGTGCAGCGTCTCGGCCAGCACTTCCTCGCCGACCCCAATCTGACCCGGCGGATCGTCTCAGTCGCCGGGGTCGGGCCCGGAGACCGGGTGATCGAGATCGGAGCCGGGACGGGGACTCTCACCATGGCCCTGGCGGCTGCCGGTGCCCATGTCACCGCCTTCGAAGTCGACCGGCGTCTCCAGCCGCTTCTGCGCCAGGTCACCGAAGGTCTCGACGTCGATCTGGTGATCGCCGACGCCACCACCGTCGACCTGGGGGCACGGTTCCCCGACGGCCCCTTGACCCTGGTGGCCAACCTCCCCTACAACGTGGGCACCGGTCTGGTCATGGACGCTCTCCGTCATGCCCCGGCCATCGTCAGGATGGTGGTCATGGTCCAGAGGGAGGTGGCGGGCCGGCTGGTGGCTCGCCCCGGTGACCCCGACTACGGGCTGCCCTCGGTGGTGGTCGCCATCCATGGCCGCGCCAGGGCCCTGTTCCGGGTGCCTCCCCAGGTGTTCGTCCCCGCCCCCCGGGTGGAGTCGGCGGTGGTGGCCATCGACCGGCACCCGGCACCGGACCGGGCAGAGGAGGCGATCGCCCTGGCCCGGGCGGCTTTCTCCCATCGTCGCAAGATGCTGCGCACCTCTCTGGCCTCGGTCATGGAAGACCCGGTGGGCCGGTTGGAGGCCGTCGGCATCGATCCCACCCGGCGGGCCGAGAGTCTCGGGGCTGAAGATTGGCTCCGGCTCGCCGAGGTGGGGAGATGAGTCGTTGGGAGGCCCCCGGCAAGCTCAACCTGTCGCTCCTGGTGCATCCCCCGGGACCCGACGGGTACCACCCTGTCGAGTCGGTGGTCCAGACCATTGGCTGGCTCGACCAGGTCACCGTCGAGGACGGCGAGGAGGGTGGCGACGTCCTGGTCACCGATGTCAGCGACCTCGACGTCGGCAACAACCTGGTGCTCCGCGCCCTGGCCGCAGTAAGGGCGACCGGAGCGGCCCTCCCACCTCAGAGGGTGACCCTGGAGAAGAACCTTCCGGTGGCGGCGGGTCTCGGGGGCGGCAGTAGCGACGCTGCAGCCACCGTGATGGCCGTAGCCGGTCGCCTCGGTCTCGGGGAGGCCGATCTCTCAGCCATCTGCGCCGGTCTCGGGGCTGACGTCCCCCTGTTCCTCGCCGGGGGGACCCAACTCATGGCCGGCATCGGGGACCGGCTGGAGCCCCTGGCTCCCCTCACCGGGTTCTGGGTGGCGGTGGTGGTCCCACCGTTCGGACTGGACACTGCCGAGGTCTACCGGGCCTGGGACCGGCTGGGAGGCCCGATCGGGGAGGTCATCGCCGAGCGGGCGGTCCCTCCACAGCTGCGTGGTGGGATGCCCCTGCGCAATGACCTGCTCCCGGCGGCGATCCACCTCCAACCCGGCCTGGCCGATTTCATCGCCGAGGTGAGGGCGTTGTGGGGTGTCTCGGTGGCGATGACCGGGTCCGGCTCGGGGTGTTTCGGTTACTTCGCCACGGTCGACGAGGCCACCGAAGCCGTCGCCGCCGTTTCCCACATCTGCCGCCAATCCCGCGCGGCCGATCTTCGACCTCGAGGGGTCGCCCCTGCTCCCGCCGACCAGGGAGAGGATTCCGATGCCGGTTAATCTGAGAGTTCCCGTACGGAGTACCGGAGATGGGGGGTGGTGTAACTGGTAGCACGGCAGGTTTTGGTCCTGCTGGAGCGGGTTCGAGTCCTGCCCCCCCAGCGACCCGAGAGGAGGCTCCGGCCCTGGCAACACACGTCTTGATCCTCGCCGCCGGGCAGGGGACGCGGATGATTTCGGACCTGCCCAAGGTGGCCCACCTGGCAGCGGGAAGACCTCTCGTCGAGTGGGTGATGCGGGCGGTGTCCCCCCTGGCCCCCAGCTCGCTGGTGGTGGTGGTGGGACATCACTCCGAACAGGTGGTCGAGGTGCTTCCGCCGGGCACGGCTACCACCGTCCAGGAGACACAGTTGGGCACCGGCCACGCCACCCTGGTGGGCTTGGAGGCGCTGTCGGGCGTCGCTCCCGACGACGTGGTGATGATCCTCTACGGCGACACCCCTCTTCTGGGCACTGCGCTGCTCGTCGAGCTCGCCACCCTCGAGTCCGGTGAGACCGCCCGTATGGTCACCGCCGTGCTCGACGATCCCCGCGGTTATGGACGGGTGCTCCGCGACGGCAGCGGCGGAGTGGTCGGTGTCGTCGAGGACCGGGACTGCACGGCAGAGCAGAGGCTGGTGACCGAGATCAATGCCGGTATTTACGCGGTCAGAGCCGGTCCCCTCGGCGAGGCATTGGCCGGGGTGACCGACGACAATCATCAGGGTGAGTACTACTTGACCGACGTGATCGGGATCCTCGCTGCCCGCGGTGACAGACTGACGGCGGTGGAGGCTTCACCACAGGAGGTGGCAGGCATCAATTCCCATGACCAACTGGCCGGAGCCCAAGGCCAGCTCAGACAGGAGATCAACCGTCGTCTCATGGAGTCCGGGGTGTGGATGCTCGACCCCGACCGCACCTACATCGACGACACCGTGGTGGTCGAGGCGGGTGCCCGCATCTATCCGGGGGTCCATCTCGAGGGGTCGACCACGGTGGCCGCCGGAGCCCGTGTCGGCCCCGATGTCTACGCGGTGGACTCCGCCATCGGCGCCGACGCCACCGTTTGGTATGCAGTGCTCCGTTCGGCGGTTGTGGGCGACGAGTGCTCGGTGGGCCCCTACGCCTCCCTCCGCCCGGGAACCGTTCTCGAGCGGGGAGCCAAGGTGGGCAGCTTCGTCGAGACCAAGAACGCCCATCTCGGCGAGACCGCCAAGGCCAACCACCTCACCTACCTGGGCGACGCCGACGTCGGAGCCCGGTCCAATATCGGCGCCGGCACGGTGACCTGCAACTACGACGGCTACCACAAGCACCGAACCGAGATCGGCGAGGACGTGTTCATCGGGTCCGACACCATGCTGGTGGCCCCGGTGAAGATCGGTGACGGGGCGGTGACGGGAGCGGGATCGGTGATCACCCGCGATGTCCCCGAAGGTGCTCTTGCCGTGGAGCGAGGTGAGCAGCGCGAGGTCCCCGGCTACGCTGAACGACGAAAGGCCCGGAAGAAAGCTCTGGAAGCGGAGGCCTGAGCTTGGAGATCGTCTCCCGAAAACGAATGCTTGTCTTCTCTGGGGGCGCCAACGTCCCCCTGGCAGAAGAGGTGACCGAGGTGCTCGGCCTGACCCTGGGCCGCATCGAACGGTCCCGGTTCGCCAACGGCGAGATCTACGTCCGGCCATTGGAGAGCGTCCGGGGCGTCGACTGCTTCGTCATCCAAAGTCACTGCCATCCGATCAACGACAACATCATGGAGCAGTTGATCACCATCGACGCGCTGAAGCGTGCCTCGGCTCGCCGTATCACCGCGGTCGTCCCCTTCTTCGGGTACTCCCGTCAGGACAAGAAGGTCCTTCCCCGGGAGCCGATCACTGCCCGGCTGATCGCCGACCTGTACCTCCAGGCCGGGGCGGACCGACTGGTCTCCGTCGATTTGCACACCGGTCAGCTGCAGGGATTCATCGACAAGTCGTGGGATCACCTAACTGCCCTCCCCATCATCACCGACTACTTGTCGGAGCGGCTCAACGGCGACTCCATCGTGCTCTCGCCCGATGCAGGTGGTGTGAAGAGGGCAGAGCGCTACGCCAAGAGGCTCGACGCCAGTGTGGCTTTCATCTACAAGCGTCGCGACCCGAACAGCCACAACGAGTCGTCGGCCCTGTCGATGTCGGGTGATGTCGCCGGCCGCCATGTGGTGATCGTCGATGACATGATCGACACCGCCGGCACGGTGTGCAACGCCGCTGAGATGGTCAGAGACCAGGGGGCGGCCAGCGTCCGCATCGCAGCGACCCATGGCATCTTCTCCGACCCGGCACTCGACCGGATCAAGAACGCCCCCATCGACGAGCTGATCGTGACCAACACCCTGCCGGTCAGCCCCGACATCCAGGCGTTGGATGAGGTGCAGGTCCTCTCGATATCGCCGATCCTCGCCGAGACCCTCCAGGCGATCTTCATGGAGTCCTCCGTCTCCGAGATCTTTCTCGGAGACAACGCCTAGCCCGCAACGCTGGGGCGGTCCCCCCGCTATCCGAGGGGGGGAAAGTACCATCGCCGCCCGTGACGGCTCGCCATGGCAACTCCTCGTCCCCCGACCAGGCGCGGGTGGCCTTGCTGGTGCTGGTGATGGTGGTGGTGTTGATCGTCGGGGTGGTGTTCTTCCGGGGGGCCGGAGAGGGTGCTCCGGGGACCACCATTCCCTCGGCGGGGGAGACCACCACCGACGGTGGGGGAGATTCCACCACCATACCCGGGTCGACCATCGTTCCCGGGCCGGTGCTCCCCGAGCTGCAGCGTGTCGAGCTGGAGTTGGTGTACGAAGGCTTCCAGCAGCCGACGGCGCTCACGGCTCCAACGGGTGACAACCGTCTCTTCGTGGTGCAAAGGGTGGGGGTGATCCGCATCCTCGACGAGACCCGTGAATTGGTCGACCCGGCGTTCCTCGACATCACAGATAGGGTGCTTGCCGGGGGGATCGAGCAGGGGCTGCTCGGGCTGGCCTTCCATCCCGATTACGCCAGCAACGGCCGGTTCTTCGTGTACTACACAACCCCACAGGTGCGACGGCTCTCCGAGTTCTCGGTGCTCGCCACCGACCCGAATCGCTCGCTGAGCGACTCGGAGAAAGTGATCCTCGAAGAGCCCCACCCACCAAACGCCGCCGAGCCGAGGCACTATGCGGGCAATGTGATGTTCGGGCCCGACGGCTACCTGTGGCTCTCGTCGGGCGACGGAGCCGATTCTCGGGCCCAGGCTCAGAACCCGGACACCATCTTCGGCACCATCGTCCGCCTGGACGTCGACGGTGGGGATCCTTACGCCGCGCCCGCCGACAACCCGTTCGTCGGTGGGGGCGGGGCGCCCGAGGTGTGGGCCTACGGGCTGCGCAACCCCTGGCGATTCAGCTTCGACCCGGTCGACCGGTTGATCTACATCGGTGACGTCGGCCACAACACCCGGGAGGAGGTCAACGTGGTTCCATACGACCAGGGGGGTGGGTTCAACTTCGGGTGGTCGGACATGGAGGGCGACCGCTGCTTCCACAAGAGTGACTGCGACCCGGCCGACTACACCACCCCTGCCCTGGTCTACCTTCATCGAAATGCCCAGGGGGAGGTCGTCAGCGACCGGGGCTCGGTCACCGGCGGCTTCGTCTACCGCGGGGCCGAGATCCCCGAGCTCCACGGCACCTATTTCTACAGCGACTGGGTTACCCAGTGGATCAAGTCGTTTCGCTATGTCAACGGCGAGGTCACCGACGAGACCGACTGGACCGACCAGTTGGGGGGACCGGTGGGTGGGGTCACCAGCTTCGGGTTGGACGGTCATGGAGAGCTCTACCTGACCACATTCGAGGGCCGGGTGTACCGGTTCACCGCGGTCCGCTAGGGAAGCCTCACCACCTCACCGGGGAAGATCAGGTCGGGATCACCCGACCGGAGGCGGTCCCGGTTGACGGCGATCACCTCCCGCCAATAGGGGGCGGTTTCCCCGGGGCGAGGCGGGCGACCCGTCTCGCCCTGGAGGTGGCGAGCCGAGATCTTCCATAAGTGGTCCCCGGGCCGGACCACCACCTCGGTCTCCCTGTCCTCGGGCTCCGCCATCGCCACCGGTGGGGTTGCCCCAGGGAGTGGGACCCTGACCGGGTCCGACCCTGAAGCCGTGGCCCCACCCACGGCGACCAGCCCGGACATGACGAGAACGATGATCCCAACCCGGACCAGGTCAACACCCATGTCCCCAAGGTACGTCGCCGGGAGACGGAGGAGAAGGGGGTTACGATGCTGGCTCCCATCGCTGGAGAACAATGAGAGTCCGCATCGGAATCGCCGACACCGACAAGCTGATCGAACTCGAGATCGAGGACGTCAAGGCATTCAAGAAGGAGATTGAAAAGGCGGTGGCCGAGGACAGCCTGGGCTGGTTCATCGACTCCAAGGGTCGCAGCGTCGGGATCCCGGCCCGGAATGTCGCCTTCATCGAGATAGAGGACGCGGGCGCAGGCACCACGGTCGGCTTCGCCCCGGCGGTTTGACGTCAGACGGCGCGGCGGCGGCGTTCGGCCAGCCAGCGCTTGCGCAGCCGGCGCCGGTCGTCCTCGGCATACCCACCCCAGACGCCCGACTCTTGGTTGGTCTCCAAGGCGTACTGGAGGCAGTCTTCCTGTACCGTGCAGGTGTTGCAGATGGCGATGGCGGCCTCGATCTGCTCCACGGCGGGACCGGTGGTCCCCACGGGGAAGAAGAGACTGGGCTCGGAGTCCCGGCAGGCTGCCAGGTCCCTCCAGTCGGTGGTAGTGATGGTTGTGGGGAGCACGCTGATTCCTAGGTTTGTGAGATTTTTCACAAAGCCCTCCGGACAGGGAGGCCGGGGGCCAGTGGGGTTTTCAGATGCGGACTGTACTGTCCTCGTCCATGCCTGTAAACACTTTTCTTGGGGTGGTTTATGCCCGTTGATGCGCTTGTTTATGGCCATCGCGGCTGGTCAGCGAGGTTCCCCGACAACTGCCTGGCAGGAGTGACCGCGGCCGCCCGGGTGGCCGACGGGGTCGAGGTCGACGTGCGCCGCTCCGGAGACGGCAAGCTGGTGCTCTCCCACGACGAGATGTTGGGGGGTCACCCCGTGGCCGAGACTCCTTGGCCGACCCTCGCCGCGGTCGACCTCGGTGAGGGGCACAAGCCGGCACTCCTCGACGAGGCCCTGGTCGCCCTGGTGTCGACTCCTTGTCTCATCGAGGTGAAGAACAATCCCCACCGGCCGGGTTTCGAGCCCGACCACCGTCTTGCCCTGGAGGCGGCGGAACGGGCCCGGCCCGGCGACATGGTGACCTCGTTCAACTGGGGGAGCGTGCGACGTGTCGCCGAGATCTATGAAGATGTGGGCACCGGATTGGTCTGTCTCTCCGACGCGGTCGAGGAGGCGATCGCCGTCGGGCTCGACGGCGGACATGCCCTCGCAGTCGAGAGGCACACCTCTTCGGCGGCCCTGGAGGAGGCAGTGGCCACCGGGCTACAGGTGTTGGTGTGGACGGTCAACGACCCCGGCGTCGCCGGGGAGTTGGCCGGGCTCGGGGTGTCCGGCATCATTACCGATCAGCCGGACCTGATCCGGGAAGCCCTGGGAGCAGCCCGACGATGACCATCCAAGAAGAGCTCGCCGCCGAGTTGCGCCACGCCATGAAGGCCAAGGACGGGCCGCGGCGCGACGTCATCCGCCAGATCCAGACCGAGGTGGCCACCGCCAAGAGCGACCCCGGCTTCTCCGGGGCGGTCGACGACGACCTCCACCGCAGGGTGATCACCTCTTATGTGAAGCGGATGGAGAAGTCGCGCACCGAGTACCAGGAGTACGGCGAGCGGGGTGAGGCCATGGCCGCCAAGCTCGCCTTCGAGATCGACTATTTGTCGCGCTGGCTGCCCACCAAGCTCGACGAGGCGGCAACCCGTGACCTGGTTCGCTCCACCATCGCCGACCTGGGGGTCTCCGGCGACCCCAAGGCCGCCGGTCGGGTGATCGGCACCCTGATGAAGTCCCGTGGTGACGACCTCGACGGCTCCCTGGTCGGGCGGGTGGTGGCCGAAGAGCTGGCTTGAACCTCCCCGACTACCTGCCCATGCTGGCGACCCCATGGCCGGTCGCATTCGACGACGACGACTGGTGGTTCGAGGTCAAGTGGGACGGCTATCGGGCGATCATCGACTCACAACAGGGGAAGGTGAGAGCGAGGTCGAGGCGGGGCCTCGACCTCCTCGACCGCTTTCCCGAGTTGGCCGCGCTGGACGTGCCCGACGGGGTGGTGCTCGATGGTGAGGTGGTCGCCTTCGACGATGACGGCCGTCCTTCCTTCTCCCGTCTCCAGCAGGGCCTGCCGGTCAACCTGGTGGTGTTCGACGTCCTGTTCAGGGGGGAGGACCTCACCGGGCGCAGCTACCTGGACCGGCGCGGCATCCTCGACGACCTCGAGCTGGCCCCGCCGTTGATAGTCCCCGAGCCGGTCGCGGGGAGGGGCACCGGCCTGTTCGAGGCGGTGGTCGCTCAGGGACTCGAGGGGATCGTGGGTAAGCGAATCGGGTCCCGTTACCTGCCCGGACGGCGCTCACCCGACTGGAGGAAGGTGTCGGTGCGCCATCGTCTCCGGGCGGTGGTCGGGGGCTACCTGGGTGGTGAGGGGTCCCGGACCTCCAGCTTCGGATCGGTACTGGTCGGTTTGTGGGCACCCGAGGGACTCCGCTGGATCGGGGCGGTGGGCTCCGGGTTCGACGAGGGGGCCCTGTCGGCCTTCTCGAAGACGATGCGCCGCCTGGAACGACCGACCAGCCCGTTTGTCGACCAGGTGACCTTGCCGGGCCGCCCGGTATGGGTCGAGCCGGTGATCGTGGTCGAGGTGGAGTACAAGGAGTGGACCCGGGAGCGACGACTCAGGGCTCCGGTCTTCAAGGGGGTGGCCGGGGTCGATCCCGGTGAGGCAACCTGGGAGGCCGAGGGCCCGGACTAACCGGCCTTGGCCTTCTTCTCCTCCTTGGCTTCCTTGCCTTTGGTGGCCTCCACCGACGCCTTGAGCGCCTCCAGCAGATCGACCACCTTGGTCGGCTCGGGCGAGGTCGGGGCAACGATCTCTTCGCCGGCCACCTTCTTGGCGGCGAGCTCTTCCACTACCTCCCTGCTCCGGTCGACGTAATCGGAGGCCTCGAAGGGGCGGGTCAGGTTGTCGATGATCATCGCCGCCATCTCGACTTCCTCGGGACGGACCTCGACTTGGGCGTCGAGCTCTTCGAATTCCGCGGCCCGGATCTCGTCGGGCCAGAACATGGTCTCCATGACGATGATCCCGTCCTTGGTCCTCAGGGTGGCCAGCTGCTGCTTGTCGCGGATCGACACCTTGGCGACGCCCACCCGGCCTTTCTCGTCGAGGGCCTCGGCGAGGATCCGATACGCCTTGATCCCGCTCTTCTCCGGGGCCAGGTAGTAGGAGGACTTGTACATCATCGGATCGATCTCCGACTCGTCGACGAACTGGACCACGTCGACCAGCCGGTTGCCGTCCGGGTTGGCCGCGGCCAGCTCCTCATCGGTGAAGACCACGTAGCGGTCCTTGTCGAACTCGTAGCCCTTGACGATGTCCTCCCAGGCCACCTCCTCGCCGTCTGACTCGGCAACCCGCTTGTAGCGGATGGGGGAGTGGTCGGTCTTGCGCAACTGCTTGAACCGGGGGGTCTTGTTGTCGGTGGCGGTGTACATGCCCACCGGGATGGTGACCAGCCCGAAGTTGATGGCGCCTTTCCATATCGCACGCGGCATGACGCTGAGTGTATGCCGTTCTCGGGACAGTTTCTTGCTGGCGCGGTCTACCCTGCCGCCGAGCCGATGGGAGATCAGGACACGGTCGACAACCCGCGTGACCGACCGGGGCGGATCCCCGATCAGGCCCGGCAAACCATCCGAGCGGTCTCGGTCATCACCTTCCTCTACCTGTTCCTGGTCGGTGTCAAGTCACTGGAGATAGGGATCGGCTCCCTGGGCGAGGGTCTGGTGGATTCGGTGTTCGAGGCGGTGGCCAGTCCGATTGCCGCCCTCGCCGCCGGGGTCCTGGCCACGGTTCTGGTCCAGTCCTCCTCGGTAACCACCGCGGTGATCGTCGGCCTGGTCGGCGCCGGGGTGATGAGCGTCGAAGCTGCGGTCCCGATGGTGATGGGGGCCAACATCGGGACCACGGTGACCAGCACCCTGGCCGCCCTGGGCCACGTCCGCCAGTCGGCCTATTTCGAGCGGGCCTTCGCCGCGGCCACCCTCCACGACGGGTTCAACCTGCTTTCGGTGGCACTACTCCTCCCCCTGGAAATTGCCTTTGGCCTGATCACCTGGTGTGCTCGGACCCTGGAGGACCTGGTCGACGGGGTGTTCCCCTCCGGCGGCACCGCGGGGAGTTCTCTGGTCCGCGACGCGGTGGCCGCCCCGGTGAGATGGCTCCAGGGGGTGGTCGGTGACCTCGGCTGGTCCGCGGTGATGGGGCCCGTCCTGATCGTCGTCGGGTTGGGGTTGATCTTCCTCGGGTTGGCCCGAATCACCCGGGGGATGAAGGCGCTGATATCCCGGCGTCTGGAGGGTGCGGTCAACTCGTTGTTGGCCAGGGGCGGCGGCTGGCTGGCGGTGCTGGTCGGTGCGGTGATGACGGTGGCCGTCCAGTCGTCTTCGATCACCACTTCGATCCTGGTGCCCCTGGTGGCCGCGGGTCTGCTCACCCTGCCCAACGCCTTTCCGGTGACGGTCGGCTCCAACATCGGGACCACCGTGACCGCCGTGATCGCCTCGATGGCCTCCGATTCGGAGGAGGCGCTGGCCATCGCCCTGGCCCACGTCAGCTTCAACGTCCTCGCCACGGCGGCCTTCTTCGCCATTCCCGCCGCCCGCCGGCTCCCCCTGGCCACCGCCCGGGCCCTGGCCCGTCTTGCCATCTCCAACAAGACCTGGGTGGCGGTCTATGTGATCGGTGCGTTCATCATCACACCTCTGCTAATACTGGTTCTGTTCTAGGAGGTCCTCCGTTGTTCTCGATCTTCAAAGAAGCCGGCACCTTGAAGGGGGTCGAGTCGACGCTGGAGGCGATGCTGTCCGACTGCCGGGAAATGTACGACCTGGCTACGTCGGCACTGTTCGGGGCGGAGGAGCCCCGGTCGGTCAGCGAGCGTCTCTGGTCGCTGGACAAGGGAGTCAACCGGGCTGAGCGGGCGGTCCGACGGGAGCTGCTCATCCACGGGACGGTGCGTCACGCCGAGATCGAACAGGGCCTGATGCTGGCCTACATGGCAGTGGCCAAGGACATCGAACGGATCGGTGACTACTGCAAGAACCTCTGGGACCTGGCCAACCACGGCGTCGACCTCTCCGGCCACGACGACAGCGAGATGCTCCGCGGTCACGCCGACGAGATCACCGAGCTATTGGAGCGGGGAGCGGCCGCCTTCGTCACCCAGAACGAGAAAGAGGTGCACGCCCTGATCCCTCGGCTGGAGATGGCCGCTGCCCGTCACGACGAGCTGGTCTTCGAGTACATCAAGTCTGATGGCCCCGGCTCGGTGGTGGCCCCCCGAACCCTCTACTTCCGTTTCCTCAAGAGGGTGTGCGGGCATCTGGAGAACGTCCTCAGCTCGGTGGTGATGCCCCTCGACCGGATCGACTACTACAAGCAGCCCAAGCAGTCGGAGACCGGGTAGCGCTCCCGGCAGGATTCGAACCTGCGCACCCGGCTCCGGAGGCCGGTGCTCTATCCCCTGAGCTACGGGAGCAGGGCCCCCATTGTAGGGCGGCACCGAATGCTCGCCTCAGGGTTGGAGCGGAGCGGTAGGGGGTACCCTCCGATTCATGAACCCCGAGTTGGAGATGGTCCTCCGGGTCCTGGTGGCCGCGGTTCTCGGTGGTGCGGTCGGCTATGACCGGCAGCGCCACGACAAGCCGGCAGGCCTCCGCACCCACATGTTGGTCGCCATGGGGTCGGCCCTCTTCGTCGCCTCCGGGTTTCTGACCCTCGCCGCCGGAGGAGATCCCGACACCACGAGGCTCGACCTGCTCAGGGTGAGCGCCGCGATCGCCACCGGGATCGGGTTCCTCGGAGCGGGGGCGATCATCAGGTCGGGTGCCAGCGTCCGGGGCTTGACCACCGCGGCCGGGATCTGGGTCACCGCCGGCATCGGGGTGGCCGCCGGGGTTGGTCAGTACATCCTGGCGGTGGGAGCCACCCTGATCACGGTGGTCATCATCGCCGTACTGGGGCATCCCCGGGTTCCCACGCCCGGGGGTTACAACCCGACTCCACCCGATCCTGACGAGTCCTGATCGGGACCTACCCTTCGCCGGTGAGGTATCTGTCTACCCGCTCGGGGGCACCTCCCGTCGACTTTCGGCGAGCCGTGCTCGACGGTCTCGCCCCCGACGGTGGGCTCTACGTGCCTGAGTCAATACCTGCTCTCCCCAGGGGCTGGGAGGAGTGGGGTTATGCCGAGGCGGTCGCCGGGTCGCTGGAGCTGTTCGGCGCCGGCGACGTCACCGACCTGGCCATCGAGGCGGCCTCGGCCTTCACCCATCCCGAGGTGGCCCCACTGGTGGAAGTGGGCGCCTTCCGGATACTCGAGTTGTACTGGGGCCCCACCCTCTCCTTCAAGGACCACGCCCTCCAAATCCTGGCCCGGCTGCTCGCCCGGGAGACCCCGGGGGGCACGGTCCTGGTGGCCACCAGCGGTGACACCGGGTCTGCGGCCATCGAGGCCTGCCGGGGGTCGCTGCCCATCGTGGTCCTCTACCCGGAGGGGCGGGTCGCCGAGATGCAACGGCGACAGATGACCACCGTCGAGGACCCCGAGGTCCACGTGGTGGCGGTGAAGGGAACCTTCGACCAGTGCCAAGACCTGGTCAAGGAGGCCTTCTCGACGAGAACCGACCTCCTCGCGGTCAACTCGATCAACTTCGCCCGGGTCGCCGCCCAGGTGGGCTACTACCTCCATGCCGCCGCCCGGGTCGGCGAGCCCTTCGAGGTCGTGGTTCCCACCGGCAACTTCGGCAACGCCTACTCGGCATGGATGGCGAAACAGATGGGCGCACCGGTCGGGCGGGTGGTGATCGCCAACAACGCCAACCACTACCTGGCCGACCTGGTGGGCGGTGAGGCGCCCTCCGGCGCCGGTGCTCTTCCCACGGTGGCACCGGCGATGGACATCCAGAGGCCCTCCAACCTGGAGCGGCTCCCCGGGTCGGCCCGTGCCGAGCTCGGGTCCGGATGGGCTGATGACGAGGAGATCATCGACACCATCGACGCCGTCGACCGGGACCATGGCTACCTGCTCGACCCCCACACCGCCACTGCATGGAAGGTGGCCGAGGAACAGTCCGGCGACCTACACCGGGTGGTGGTCTCCACGGCACATCCGGCGAAGTTCGCCGACGTGGTGTCATCTGCCGTGGGCCGGCCCCTCGAGCTCCCCTCCGCCCTGGCTGAGTTGTCCGCTGCTGACGAACATCAAGTGGTGATCGAACCGGAGTTGACCGCGTTGTTCGAGGTGATCGACCGGTCGTGAGCGGCGGCGAGAACCGTTGCTTTGCGCAGGATCGGCGACACGCTACGATATGCCCCAGCCGTCCGGAAAAGGTATCCGGCGGCAACCCCCGCAGCATTCGCGCGATACCTGTGCCGTACCTGCGGTTGTACCCATCCGATTGTTTCCCACCGTGGGACGAGTCGCGAAGGATCTCATGACCACACGAGCTCAATTGCAGAGCAAGTCGATCGAGGAACTGAAGCAGATCGCCGACGCCGTCGGTGTCGAGGCCGATGGGCTCCAGAAGTCGAAGCTGATCTCCGCCCTCATGGACGCCGGAGGCATCTCCGAGGACGGGGCCGAAGCCCAGCCCGATGTCGACCTTCCCCGGGCCACACCCCGCACCGAGAGGAGCGAGGGTCAGGGCGACGGGGACTCCGAAGAGCAACGGCCCGAGCAGGGTCAGGGTGGCCAGCGTCGTCGCGACCGCAACCGGGGCCGCGGCGGCCGGCGCGAGGACGAGATCCCCGAGGGTGAGATGGAGGTCCGCGAGGGCCTCCTCGACATCCTCCCCGAGGGCTACGGTTTCCTCCGGGTCACCGGTTACAAGTCGGGGGACAAGGACGTCTACGTGGCGGCCAACCAGGTTCGCAAGTTCCGCCTGCGCAAAGGTGACATCGTCTCCGGGCCGATCCGCCCGCCCCGCTCCAAGGAAAAGTATCCCGCGGTAGTCCGGATCGACAAGGTCAACGGGATGGACCCAGACGAGGCGATGAACCGCCCCAAGTTCGAGAGCCTCACCCCACTCTTCCCCGACGTGCGTCTCCGGCTCGAGGTCGAGGGCAAGTCGAACAACATCCTCACCCGGATCGTCGATCTGATCGCCCCCATCGGCAAGGGACAGAGAGGTCTCATCGTCTCCCCGCCCAAGGCCGGGAAGACCACCGTCCTCCAGGAGATCGCCCAGTCGATCACCACCAACAACCCGGAGTGCTACCTGATGGTGGTGCTGGTCGACGAGCGGCCCGAAGAGGTCACCGACATGCAGCGCTCGGTGAAGGGCGAGGTGATCTACTCCACCTTCGACCGGCCAGCCGAGGAGCACACCCAGGTATCCGAGTTGGCCATCGAGCGGGCCAAGCGGCTGGTGGAGATGGGCACTGACGTGGTCATCGTCCTCGACTCGATCACTCGTCTTGCCCGGGCCCACAACCTGGCCACTCCGGCTTCGGGGCGGATCCTCTCCGGTGGTGTCGACTCCCAAGCCCTCTACCCCCCGAAGCGATTCTTCGGGGCCGCCCGCAACATCGAGGAAGGTGGCTCTCTGACCATCATGGCCACCGCCCTGGTGGAGACCGGCTCGAAGATGGATGAGGTCATCTTCGAGGAGTTCAAGGGGACCGGGAACATGGAGCTACGTCTCGACCGCAAGCTGGCCGACAAGCGGATCTACCCCGCGGTCGACATCGAGGCTTCGGGAACAAGGAAGGAAGAGCTGTTGTTCGATCGGACCGAGCTCAACCAGGTGTGGAAGCTGCGCAGGGTGCTCCTCGCCTTGGAGCCGGGGGCCGCCCTCGAGCTCCTCATCGACCGGCTCAAGACCACCAAGTCCAACGCCGAGTTCCTCGCCGAGGTGGCGAAGAGCAGCGGCTGAAGCGGAGAGCGACGTGAAGACCGAGACCCATCCCAACTACGACATCACCAACGTCACCTGCTCGTGTGGCAACACCTTCACCACCCGGAGCACCAAGCCGGGGGACATGCACATCGAGCTGTGCAACGAGTGCCATCCGTTCTTCACCGGCAAGCAGAAGCTGGTCGACTCCGGTGGGCGGGTCGAGCGTTTCCAGAGACGTTACGGCAAGAGCACCTTCACCAGGGGGGGCGAGGCCGAGACCGGGGCAGAAGGCGCTGACGTCGACTGAACCTTCCGCTCCGTCGAGCGGTCAGATCGACCCGGCCAGGACGGTCGGGGGCCAGGCTGTCATCGAAGGGGTGATGATGCGCGCCCCGCAGGCATGGTCGGTGGCGGTGCGCCGGCCCGACGGGGTGATCGTGGCCCGCCGAGACGACCTGGCCCGGGTCAGCGAGCGCCGTCAGGCAGCACGCATCCCCCTGCTCCGGGGAATCCTCGTCCTCGGCGAGTCGCTCAGCCTGGGCTACCGGTCGTTGGCGTGGTCGGCGCAGGTGGCCGCGGAGGAAGAAGGGGAGCAGCTGACCAAGGCCCAGATCGGGTGGACCATGGCTCTGGCCTTCGCCTTCTTCGCCGGGGTGTTCATCCTCATCCCCGCCTTCGCCGCCGGTGCCGTCGCCCGGGGCTCCAGCCTGCTGTTCAACTCGGTGGAGGGACTGATCAGGCTTACCCTTTTCATCGGGTACATCTGGCTGATCGGCCGGTCGAAGGAGATCGCCCGGGTCTTCGAGTACCACGGGGCAGAGCACATGTCGATCCATGCCTACGAGGCCGGCGAGCCGCTCAGCGTGGGGTCGGTGTCGCGTTATCCGCCTGAGCATCCCCGATGCGGCACCAGCTTCCTGCTCATCGTGGTCATCGGGTCGATCATCTTCTTCACCTTCTTCGGGGTCCCCGAAGGGATCGTGTTCCTGGTGGTATCCCGGCTGGTGGGCATCCCGGTGATCGCCGGGGTGGCCTACGAGCTGCTCCGCTGGTCGGGCACCCGACCCGACGGGGCGCTGGCGCGGGCCCTGGCCCGCCCCGGGATCTGGCTGCAGAAGCTGACCACCTCAACCCCGGACGAGTCGCAGATCGAGGTGGCCATCGCCAGTCTCATGGTGGCTCTCGACGAGGAGACCGCCGGCGAAGTGGCCGCCCGGGGACCTGTCCCCGAATCGGCCCTGGAGGTGCGCCGCTCGGTCGTCGGCGACCCGGCATGACCGATCAGGGCTTTCTCGGGCGTCTCGCCGAGATCGAGTCGGCCTTCGCCGAGATCGAGTCGGAGATGGTCGACCCCGAGGCGATCTCCAACCCCCGGCGCCTAGCCGAGCTGGGCAAACGACATGCCGATCTACGCGACCTGGTGGCCGATATCAGGCGCTGGCGTCAGGCCGGTGGCGACCTGGCGGCTGCCCGGGAGATGGCCGAGGACCCCGAGATGGCCCGGATGGCAGTCGACCTCGCCGGCGAGGTCGACGAGTTGGAGGACCGGATCCGGGCCGCGCTGATCCCCGGAGACCCCAACGACGACAAGGACGTGATCCTCGAGATTCGATCGGCGGCCGGGGGAGACGAGGCCGCCATCTGGGCCGGCGACCTCCTCCGCATGTACGAGAGGTACGCCGAGCACCGTGGGTTCAGAGTGGAGTCGCTGGACACCGCCCCCTCCGAGGCCGGCGGCTACGACAAAGTGACCATTGCGGTCAAGGGGCGGGGCGCCTACTCCCGGCTCAAGTACGAGGGGGGAGTCCACCGGGTGCAGCGGGTGCCCAAGACCGAGTCGCAGGGCCGGATCCACACCTCGACTGCCACGGTGGCGGTGCTCCCCGAGGCCGAGGAGGTCGAGGTGGAGATCGACCCCAGCGACGTCCGGGTCGATGTGTTCCGCTCGACAGGCCCGGGGGGCCAGTCGGTCAACACCACCGACTCGGCAGTGCGTCTCACCCACATCCCTACCGGGGAGGTGGTCTCGGTCCAGGACGAGAAGTCCCAGCTGCAGAACAAGGACAAGGCCTTCCGCATCCTCCGGGCCCGGCTCCTCCAGGCGGAGCGGGACCGTGCTGCCGCCGAGTTGTCCGGGGAGCGGCGCAGCCAGGTGGGCACCGGGGAGCGTTCTGAGAAGATCCGGACCTACAACTACAAGGAGAACCGGGTCACCGACCATCGCATCGGGCTCACCGTGCGCCGCCTCGACCAAGTGCTCGAAGGTGACCTCGACGAGTTCGTCGAGGCGCTCCTCGCCGAAGAGCAGGCCCGGAAGATCGCCGGCACAGGGTAGATTCGTCGACCTCGTGGCCGAGATCCCCGAGCACGAACTGCGCCGTCTCCAGGCGGTGGCCGGCCCTGATCGTCCCCTGGAGAGCCTGTTGGAGCGACGGCTGTCGGGTGAGCCATTGCAGTACATCGAAGGAACCGCCCAGTTCGGCCCTCTCGAGATCATGGTCGACCGGCGGGTGCTGGTGCCCCGCCCCGAGACCGAGGGCCTCTTCGCGATGGCGGTGGGCATGGTGCGGCACCCCAAGGTGATCCTCGACCTTTGCACCGGGTCGGGTGCCCTCGCCTTGGCGTTGAAGCACCGGTTCCCCTCGGCCTCGGTGTTCGCCACCGACATCTCGGACGAGGCAATCGACGTCGCCTCCCGCAACCGCCACCTCCTTGGGCTCGACGTCTACCTGGCTGTGGGCGATCTCTTTGACCCGCTGCCCGCCGCCTTGCTCGGCGAAGTCGACCTGATTGTGGCCAATCCCCCCTATGTGACCGAGGAGGAGTACCACACCCTCCCCGCCGACGTCCTCCAGGAGCCGAAGGTCGCCCTGGTTGCCGGGCCCACCGGCCTCGAGGTAATCCAGCGCATCGGGGCGACGGCCCGCGACTGGCTCCGTCCTGGGGGAGTGGTCGTCGTCGAGATCGGCGAGACCCAGGGAGCCGCGGCGGAGTCGACTTTCAAGCGGTTGCCCACTGTGATCCGCAAAGACCTCAATGGGCGGGACCGCTACCTGGTGGCGGTCAAGCCATGAGGGAGGACATTGCCACCGCGGTCGAGGTGATTCGGGCCGGGGGAATTGTGGGGATGCCCACCGACACCGTGTATGGGATCGGGGTTGATCCCGGTAACGACGATGCCGTTGCCCAGCTCTTCGAGGTCAAGGGGCGGCCTGCAGCACGGCCGGTCGGCCTGCTGGTTGCCTCCCTGGAGCAGGCGCGGACCATGGGGCTGATCGAGGGGGAGGCGCTGGAGCTGGCTCGTCGCCACTGGCCGGGCGCCCTCACCCTGGTGGTCCGTCCCCTGGTGATCCTGGCCGACTGGGTGGGCGACCGTCAGGCCGACACCGTCGGCATCCGGATGCCGGACCATTCGGTGGCGATCGAGCTCCTCGAGGCCACCGGCCCGATCTCGGTGACCTCGGCCAATCGTTCCGGATTCCCGGAGGCGACCGACGAGGCCGGGGCCCGGGCGATCTTCGGCGACCGGGTCCACTATGTGGCCGGTTCGAGCCCGGGCGGGGAGCCGTCCACAGTGGTCGACGTCACCGGCACCAGGCCGGTGGTGCTGCGCCAGGGGCCGGTGACCCTGCCCGGATAGCGGCAACTACCCTCGGCCTCATGATCTCAATGGACCCCATAGAGACGGTCGACCCTGCGATCGCCGGGCTGATCCGTAAGGACCTGGAGCGGCAGAACTCGCATATCCACCTGATCGCCTCGGAGAACTTCGCCTCACCGGCAGTGATGGCCGCCTCGGGGTCGGTGTTCACCAACAAATATGCCGAGGGATATCCGGGACGCCGCTACTACGAGGGTTGCCAGGTGGTCGATGAGATGGAGCAGCTTGCCATCGACCGGGCCAAGCAACTATTCGGGGCGGAGTACGCCAACGTCCAGCCCCACTCGGGCGCCCAGGCCAACATGGGGGTCTACTTCTCGCTGCTCGATCCTGGCGACACCGTGCTGGGGATGCGTCTCGACCATGGAGGGCACCTGACTCACGGGTCGCCGGTGAACTTCTCAGGGCTCTATTACGACTTCGTCGCCTACGGGGTCGATCCGGACACCGAGCTCATCGTCATGGACGAGGTGCGCAGCCTGGCCCGGGAGCACCGGCCCAAGATCCTGCTCGCCGGGTACTCCGCCTATTCCAGGACCCTCGACTATCAGGGATTCCGGGAGATCGCCGACGAGGTGGGGGCGGTGTTCATGGTCGACGCCGCCCACTTCATCGGGTTGGTGGCCGGCAAGTCACATCCCTCGCCGGTTCCCCATGCCGACGTGGTCACCGGCACCACTCACAAGGCACTGCGCGGGCCCCGGGGCGGTCTGGTCCTGGCCCGCGAAGGCTTCGGGGAGGCCATCGGCAAGGCGGTGTTCCCCAACGTCCAGGGTGGCCCCATCGAGTCGCAGATCGCCGCCAAGGCGGTTTGTTTCCATGAGGCGATGCAGCCCGAGTTCCACCGATACACCGAGCAGGTGGTGGCCAACGCCCGGGCGATGGCGGCAAGGGTCGAGGAGGAAGGGATTCGTGTGGTCTCCGGGGGCACCGACAACCACCTGTTCCTCATCGACCTCCGCTCGGTGGACGAGGACCTCTCCGGGAAGGAGGCGGCGAAATTACTCGACACGGTGGGCATCACCCTCAACTTCAACACCATCCCCAACGACCCCAGGCCCCCCTACCGGGCGTCCGGGCTGCGGATCGGCACCCCGGCGATGACCACCCAGGGGATGAATGAGACCCAGGCCACCGAGGTGGCTTCGCTGATCGCCGCCACCCTCCGATCGCGGGACGACCAGACTGCCCTCAACCGGATCCAGGCCCGGGTCGGGGAGATGGCCGCCGAGTTCCCCCCATATCCTGCGGACTTTCCCGGTCACGTCTGAGGACGGGGTTCCCCCGGTTAGGGTCGGAGGATGATCCATCAGCTCCGGGTCTACGAGATATTCGAGCACAACAAGGCGGCATTCCACGACCGGTTCCGCGATCACGCCTGGCGGATCATGCGACGGCACGGGTTCGAGGTCCTCGCCTTCTGGGAGACGCAGAACGGTGAACACACCGAGTTCGTCTACCTACTCGCCTGGCCGGACACCGAGGCCATGGAGTCGGCTTGGGAAGCCTTCATGGCCGACGAGGAGTGGGCCGAGATCAAGCGGGTAACTGGCGCCGAGCACGGAGTGATGGTCGGCGAGATCGAGTCGAAGGTCCTTGTCCCAACCTCGTACACCCCGGGCCCCTAGACGCTGGGTTCATGGTGGGTCGGTGCCGCTGGTGGTGTAGGCGTGGCCGGTGGGGCTGGTCCAGTGGATGGTCCCGGTGGGGGTGATCTGGTAGTTCCAGCCCTTGTGGCGGATCAGGTGGTGGTACCTGCAGAGTGGGGCGAGGTCGGGTAGTCGGGTCTGGTGGTGGATGGCCCAGGTTCGGCGGTGGTCCAGGTCGGATTCTTGGGCAGGCATGCGGCATCCGGGGAAGATGCAGGTGGGTTGGGCGGCGCGGAGGTGTCGGGTCATGGCCCGGGTGGCCTTTCGGCTGAGGGTGCCGGTGGCGATCGGTTGGCCGTTGTCGGTGATGATGTATTCGCCTCGGGTGATGTGACAGTCGGTGGCAGCCTGGCGGGCTATGTCAGCGAGGATCGGGCCGAATCCGGGTATCTCCGCTGGAGTGTCACCTCCGGCGAGGGTGCCGGTGGTGACTATCAGGGTGAGCCCGGCTTCATTGCTTCCGCCGTTGCTGGTGGCCAGCAGGTCGATCAGGGTGTCGGCGCGGCGTTGGTCGGCGGTGCGACCATCTCCGGGGGTCTTGACTCTCCTGGCGATACTGTTGATGCGGCGGCGGATGGCCATCAGCTTGTCGGGTGGCAGGTTGAGGGCGTGGAGGTTGGCCGTCCCGTCAGGGTTGGATGACACCACCACCCGACGATCCTCGATCCCCGCCCGATACCGGGTATTGGCTTCTGCAGGGTCTGCTTCGAACCGGTGTTTGATCAGTCGGGCACGGAGTTGGCCGGTGGTCAGCTCAGATGCCCCGGAAAGACCTTTGACCACGACGGTGTCTGCAGCCGACAGGTCGAGGCCCACCGTGGCATCGATGAGCACTTTGGCCCGCCGCAGGTCGATGGTCCCTTGGGAGAGAGCATCTGCGATCTGGGGGAACCGGCGAAGACCCGACGCCAGCAGATAGTCGGTCTCCGAAGCAGCCCGGGTCAGATGTAGGGCCGCTGCGATCTCAGCCGCAGTCAACTGGGGATCCCCGTCGAAGATGTCCTCGAGTTCGGCGACCACCCGATACTTGACCGCCTGATAATGGGAGATCAGCCGCTCGACCACGGTCAGCACCGACACCAGGTCCCGGCCGATCAACCGACCCAGATCGACATGGGACACCGCCGCGGCCAATCCCGGACCCGGCGGCAACGACCCAAACCCCTCAGGCAGGCCGACGGTACGGGGTCCAGCGCCAGTCCAGACATCGGGCGCCAGATCCCCGGCATCAGAACTCAGATTCCCCTCGTACATGTGTTCGATGATACCAACATCCTACGACTCGTGTCAAGTACTGTTAAATAGTGGGATGTGGTCCAAGGAGCCAGGCCCTGTCAGCGCGGGCCGCCGGGACCTAGACTAACCCGCCGGTCAGAAATGTGGACTGGCCTGTCCGAGGTCGAATGTCCCGAGGAGGAGGTCGATGCAGACGACTGAGAACGTCAGCACCCTGTTGGACGCCAACCTGGAAGCAGGGCGGGCGTCGTCTCTGGCGGTGGTCACCGCCGATGACGAGCAACGGAGCTTCCAGGACCTTCACACCGCGATGTGCCGGGTGGCCTCCCGGCTAGCCGAGCTCGGGGTGCGACGCGAGGAGCGGGTCGTGCTGGTCCTCGACGACACGCCTGCCTTCCCGGCGAGCTTCCTCGGAGCGATGCGGATCGGGGCGGTGCCCATTCCGGTCAACTTCCTCGCCCGGCCCGACGACTTCGGGTACTTCCTCGACGACTCCTACGCGGTGGCCGCCATCGTCGACTGGGCACTCCTCGAGGCCGTCGGCCCGCAGCTGGCCGCCCGGCCCTCGGTCCGGAAGATCGTGGCCAATGGCATAGCCGAAGGGTACGAGCCACTCGACGAGTGGCTCCTCGACGGCAACGATGACGTCGAACCGGTGGCGACCCATGCTGACGACCCCGCCTTCTGGCTGTACAGCTCGGGATCGACCGGTCCCCCGAAGGCAGTGGTGCACCGTCATGCCGATGTTGGGGCCACCTGTCGCCACTATGCCTGGCCTGTGCTGGGGATCGGTCCCGAGGACGTGGTCTTCTCCAGCACCAAGATGTTCCATGCCTACGGGCTGGGCAACAACCTGACCTTTCCCCTCTCCGTCGGTGCCACCTCGGTCTACCTCACCGGCAGGCCCACACCCGACCGTCTCCTGGAGAGGGTTCGCACCCACCGGCCCAACCTGTACTTCTCGGTGCCGGCGCTCTACAACGCCATCCTGGCCCACGCCGACTTCGACGCCACCGACTGGTCCTCGGTGCGGCTGGGCATCTCGGCCGCCGAGCCGCTTCCACCCGAGATCTGGAAGAGGTTTCGACAGCGGACCGGGATCGAGATCCTCGATGGGCTCGGCTCGACCGAGATGCTCCACATCTACTGCTCCAACCGGGCAGGGGAGGTGAGGCCCGGAACCTCCGGCCGGCCGGTCGACGGGTACCAGATCGAGCTTCGCGACGAGGAGGGCAGAGTGGTCGAAGACGGCCTACCCGGTGAGCTCTGGGTCCGGGGCCCGTCTGCCCTCACCGGGTACTGGCACCAGGTGGAACGATCCCGGGAGAAGCTGGCGGGGGGATGGTTCGCCTCCGGCGACCGCTACCACCGCGACCCCGACGGATATTACGTCTACGAGGGTCGGGTCGACGACATGATGAAGATCGGCGGTCTCTGGGTGAGCCCCATCGAGATCGAGAACCGGCTCATGGAGCATCCCGCGGTGAGCGAGGCCGCGGTGGTGGGAGTCGACATCGACAACACTTCGCGGATCAAGGCGGCGGTGATCCTTGTCCCCGACAATGAGGGGCACGATGCCCTGATCGCCGAGTTGCAGGACTGGTGCAAGCAGACACTGCTCCGCTACCAGTTCCCCCACCTGGTCGAGTTCGTCGACGACTTTCCCCGGACGCCCACCGGGAAGATCCAGCGCTTCAAGCTGCGCTAAGCGCCGACCCGGCCGAGGAAGTCGGCGGTGGCTTCGATCACCACCTCGGGATGGAGAAGATGGGGCGAGTGCCCGGGGCCGGGCAACAACAGCCTCTCCACCGGGCCGGCCACCTGATCCTCGATGGCGTCGAGCTGGGCCAGGCTGCCATACTCGTCGTCCTCACACTGGACGAGCAGGATGGGGCAGCGGATCCCTGCCAGGTACTCCTCGATGTTCCATTCCCGGAACTCCGGGCTCAGCCAGATGTCGGCCCACCCGCGAAAGGTGGACTCGGGGTCCAGGTGGTACTTGGCCATGCTCTCGGCGAGCCCTGAGGAGTCGAAGGATTCATTGACCGCACGGATGCCGGCCAGCCCGTGATCCTCGACGAAGACATGGGGGGCAATGAGGACCAGACCGGCCACGGGATGGCCGGCTCCGGCGTAGATCACGGCGATCGATGACCCATCGGAGTGCCCCACCAGAATGGGTGGGCCTTGTACCCGGTCGGCGAGCAAGACGGGGAGCATGTCGAGCGCCTCCCGGTGCATGTAGTCGGGTTTCCTCGGCTGGGGGGCCGGGTCTGATCGCCCGTACCCGGGGCGCGAGTAGATCAGGGCATCTCGACCGGTCCTGGCTGCGACAGCCTCGGGGAAGCCCCGCCACAGCTCGACGCTCCCCAAGCCCTCGTGGAGGAACACCATCGCCGCCCCGGCCCCGGCCGAGCCGATCCGGCGCAGGTGGACACGGTGGCCGCCAATCTCGATGTACTCGTCCTGGGTCTTCACTGTCCTCGATGGTGCATGCCGATCAGGCTCCCTTTGCCCCTGACCAGCGGGTCAGTATAGAGTAGGGGGGTGATCGACTTCGAGACGCACCCCGAGGAGTATCGCCATTGGACGATGCGCATCGACGGCCCGGTCGCCTATCTGGAGATGGGGGTAGAGCCCGGCGGGGGTATCAATCCCGGGTATGAGCTCAAGCTGAACTCCTATGACCTCGGGGTGGACATCGAGTTGGCCGACGCCGTTCAGCGACTCCGGTTCGAGCACCCCGAGGTCGGTGCAGTGGTGATCGGGTCCCGTCTCGACCGGATGTTCTGTGCCGGAGCCAACATCGGGATGCTGGCCTCGGCCTCTCACCCTCTCAAGGTCAACTTCTGCAAGTTCACCAACGAGACCCGCCTTGCCATCGAGGACGCCTCGCGGAACTCCGGCCAGCGCTACCTGGCCGCGATCAATGGCAACGCCGCCGGTGGTGGTTACGAGCTCGCCTTGGCCGCCGACCACATCATGTTGGTCGACGACCGCACCGCCTCGGTGTCGCTTCCCGAAGTGCCCCTGCTGGGGGTCCTCCCCGGCACCGGCGGCCTCACCAGGCTCACCGACAAGCGCCACGTGCGACGGGACCGGGCCGATGTCTTCTGCACCCTGGTGGAGGGGGTCAAGGGAGAGCGCGCCCTGGAATGGGGACTGGTCGACGAGCTCGTCCCGACCTCCTCCTTTGCTGAGGTCGTGGCGTCTCGGGCCTCGGAGATGGCCGCCGGCTCCGATCGGCCGGTGGGCGCCAGAGGGGTCGAGTTGACCCCGCTTCAGCGTGAAAACGGTGAGAACGGGTTCATCTACTCCACGATCACGGTGGAGATAGACAGGAAGGAACGCATCGCGACTCTGACCGTCGAGGGGCCGTCTGAGGCTCCACCCGACGACGTCGCCGCGGCCGTCGATCAGGGCGCCGGCTTCTGGCCGCTCCGGCTGGCCAGGGAGCTGGACGACGCCATACTCCACCTTCGGGTCAACGAGCTCGATATCGGCACCCTGATCCTCAAGAGCGTCGGCGACCTCGACCTGGTGGTCGCCTACGACACCTTCATGCTGAGCCGGGGCGACCACTGGCTGGTCCGGGAGGTGATGCTCTACTGGGCCCGGGTGATGCGACGACTCGACCTCACCTCCCGGTCGATCATCGCTCTCATCGAGCCGGAGAGCTGCTTTGGGGGGTTCCTCGCCGAGCTCACCCTGGCCGCCGACCGCTCTTACATGCTCGTCGGCTCATGGGCGGGTGAAGGGGGCACTGCGGCCCGGCTAGCCCTGACCGACTCCAACCGATCGAGCTATCAGATGTCCAATGGGCTGTCCCGCCTAGAGACCCGGTTCTGGGGCGATCCCGACGGTCTGGAGAAGGCGCTCAAAGGGGTGGGGGAGCATCTCGATGCCGAGGAGGCCCTGGCCGCCGGCCTGGTCACCGACGCCATGGACTACATCGACTGGGATGACGAGATCAGGCTGATCCTCGAGGAGCGAGCCGCCTTCTCACCCGACGGCCTCACCGGCATGGAGGCAAACCTGCGCTTCCCCGGTCCAGAGACCATGGAGACCAGGATCTTCGGCCGTCTCACCGCCTGGCAGAACTGGGTGTTCTCCAGACCCAGCGCCACCGGTGAGGAGGGGGCCCTGCGCCGATACGGGACCGGGATCCGTCCCCAATACGACCCGAGGAGGGTGTGATGACCTGGCAAGACGTCGACTACGACACGCTGATCCCCAACAATGTCGCTCTGGCCGACGACCCCAAGCTGCAGAGAGCGCTGGAGAAGTGGCATCCCGGCTACATCGACTGGTGGATGTCGATGGGGCCCGAAGGGTTCCAGATGGCCGACGTCTACCTGCGCACCGCGATCAGCGTGGAGAAGGAAGGTTGGGCCAAGTTCGGCTTCGTGAAGATGCCGGAGTACCGGTGGGGCATCCTGCTCGCCCCCGAGGAGGAGGACCGGCGCATCCCTTGCGGAGAGCACCGCGGCGAGCCCGCCTGGCAGGAGGTCCCCGGCGAGTACCGCTCGATGCTGCGGCGCCTGATCGTCATCCAGGGCGACACCGAGCCGGCCTCGGTGGAGCAGCAGCGCCACCTGGGCAACACCGCACCGTCTCTATACGACATGCGCAACCTCTTCCAGGTCAACGTCGAGGAGGGCCGCCATCTCTGGGCCATGGTCTACCTGCTCCACAAGTACTTCGGGCGTGACGGGCGGGAGGAAGCCGACGACCTCCTCGCCCGGCAGTCGGGAAGCGAGGAGAAGCCGCGGATGCTGGGCGCCTTCAACGAGGAGACCCCCGACTGGCTGTCGTTCTTCATGTTCACCTACTTCACCGACCGCGACGGCAAGATGCAGCTCGAGGCGCTGGCCCGGTCGGGGTTCGACCCCCTCTCCCGCACCTGCCGGTTCATGCTCGCCGAGGAGGCCCACCACATGTTCGTCGGCTACACCGGGGTGAAACGCATCGTGGAGGCCACTGCCCGAGCCATGGCCGACAAAGGCATCGACGACGCCTACGACCTGGAAGCGGTTCGCCGCCTGGGGGTGATCGATCTCCCAACGGTGCAGAGAAAGGTCAACCTCCACTACTCGCTGACCCTCGATCTGTTCGGCTCAGAGGAGTCGACCAACGCCGCCAACTTCTTCAACTCCGGGCTCAAGGCCCGTTATCACGAGGAGAACATCGACGACGACCACGTCCTCCATGACGCCACCTACCCGGTGATGAAGCTGGTCGACGGCGCCCTGCAACCGGTGGATGTGCCCGCCCTCAACGCCCTCAACGCCCGACTCCGCGACGATTTCATCGAGGACTGCATGGGTGGGATCAGACGGTGGAACAAGGAGATCCAGAGCCATGGCATCGATTTCGAGATCACCCTGCCCCACGTCGCCTTCCACCGCAAGATCGGCGAGTTCGCCGGGTTGTCGGTGACCCCCGCCGGGGACCTGGTCGATCGGGCGGAATGGGAGGAGTCCCGTCCAGAGTGGCTGCCCACCACCGACGACCAGCAGTACATCGAGGGCCTGATGCAACCCCACTTCACTCCCGGGGAGTTCGCCCCTTGGATCGCCCCGCCTACCAAGGGGATCGACCAGAAGCCGACCGACTATGAGTACGTCAAGCTGCCCTGAGCCCTGTCGGCGATTCGGCTAGTCGGCGGCCTGTTGCCCCTCGACCGGAGCCCGCTCGGTGGGTTCCGGCGGCTGGTCGGCGGCTTTCTGTCCCTGCTCATCCCGGCGCCCCTTGGCCCACTTGCGGCCCAGATCGGCAATCGTGGGTATCACCCCACGGGGCATCCAGAGGAACAAGGCGATGATCAATGCCCCATAGGCGACGTGGCGGAGTAGGCCCAGGTCGACCAGCATCTCCTCGATGTAGGTGAACACCACCGCTCCCAGGATCGGGCCGAACAGGGCCCCGATCCCGCCGAAGGCCAGCATCACCAAGACAACCACGTCGACCTCGGCGAACCCGAAGGTGGTCGGGCTGACCCGACCACGTGACTGGGCGAACAGGGCTCCGGCCAGACCGAGCATCGCCCCACCGATCAGGGCGGCGTAGACCCGGTACCGGGAGACGTTGATTCCGGCGAGCTCGGCAGCCACCTCGTCGTCGCGCAACGCTCTGAAACCCCATCCGATATGCGATCGGCGTAACAGCCCATGGACCAGCAGGCAGACCAGTGCCAGTCCCAGCAGCAAGTAGTAGGCCGGAGTCAGGCTACGGAGGAAGGTGCCCGAACCGGACTGGATGGAAAAACCGGCGTCGCCGCCGATCTGATGGACCACGTTGAGGAAGGTCAACGAGAAGACCAGGGTGACGATCCCGGTGAATATGACACCCAACGAGCGGCGCACCGCCACATAGCTGAGTAGTCCGGCTATCAGGCTGGCGGCGACAGTCGCCGCCAGGATGGCGGGTACCAGCGGCCAGCCGGCGTCGTCGGCGAGCAGGGCGGCGCCATAACCTCCCACCCCGGCGAGTGCCCCCACACACAGGAAGAGTTGGCCGGTGCTGCCGAAGATCAGGTTGAACCCGACCGCATAGCTGGCAAAGGCCATGCCACGGACCGCAACCCTCATCAGGACCCGGTCCTCGCCCATCCAGATGGGGACCAGTGAGAGGACCACACCCACCAGCAGGATCGGCACAACCAGCCGGAGCAGCGATCGGGAAGCTCTTGCTTCGACCCCGCCCACCTCGGAGGTGCCGGTGGTCATGGCGAACCGGTCGCTCACTCCTTCACCCCCAGGAGACCAGAGGGACGGATGAGGATGGTGAGTGCCGCCGCGACCAGGAGGACCACCAGGGACAGGAAGGCTCCCACGTATGAGGCGGCGAAGCTGAAGATGATCCCCAGGCCCAGCCCGGCCAGGAAGGCACCGGTGAAGCTGCCCAAACCTCCGACCACCGTGACGATGAGGGCGAACACGGTCAGTTCGAATCCGCCGGTGACGGTGACCGGTCGCACCATCGATTGGGTGACGGCGACGATGGCGGCGAGGACTCCGCTCAGGACCAGGATGAGCCGGAGCATGTGGTGGGGATTGACCCCCACCAAGCGGGCTCCTTGCTCGTCCTCGATCACCGAGCGGATCGCTCGTCCCAGGGGGGTGAAGCGAAAGACGAAGAAGAGCACGGCGAGCACGACGATGGTGATCCCCGAGGCCACCACCGCACCTCTGACCATGGGAACACCGAAGACGTTCACCGCCCCTCCGCTGATCGGGATGGTGAGGCCCCGGAAGGGATAGCGCCAGGCCAGGTAGCCGTCGACGATGAAGGCGGCACCCAGGGTGAGGAGCAGGCTGAGTAGGACCCTGGCCTCTCCCTGACGTCGGTACACCGGCCGGAGGAGAGTGAGGTCGAAGATCAGACCCACCACAGCTCCGGCAGCAAGGCCCATGCCTATTGCAGGCAGGATCGGGACGCCGGCGTCTAGGGCGAAGAGGACGACCATCCCCGAGATCACCGCCATCTGGCCGTATGCCAGGTTCAATACTCCTCCCAGGCCGTACACCAGGGTGAGACCGGTGGCCAGGAGCCCGAACCGGAGGCCAAGAACCAGCCCGTCGAAAATGGTCGCCCTCACACCACCCCCAAGTAGGCTCGCTGCACTTCGGGGTTGGCGGAGAGCTCTGTCGATGTGCCCTCGAGGTGGATCACCCCGTTCTCGAGGACATAGCCGCGGTCGCTGAGGGCCATGGCCAGAGGGACCTGCTGTTCGGCGACCAGGACGGTCAACCCACTGCCCCGCAACATCCTCAGGGCCTCGTAGGCTTCGGCGGCCAGTTTGGGAGCCAGTCCGGTCGTGGGCTCGTCGAGGACGAGGAGCCGGGGTCGTGACATCAGGGCGCGGCCCACCGCCAGCATCTGCTGCTCCCCGCCACTCATGGTGCCGGCGTGCTGACGTCGTCGCTCGGCGAGGCGGGGAAAGAGTTCGAGCACCATCGACATCGTCTCGGGGTCGGGACGTCCCGGGTAAGCGCCCAGAAGGAGATGCTCCTGTACCGTCATCCGGGGGAACAGATGCCGCTCGGCGGGGACGTAGCCGATACCGCGACGGACGATGCGGTGGGCTGGATTTCGTGAGACGTCGTCTCCCTGGAACAGCACCTCACCGGCTGACTGGGGAAGGAGGCCGATCATCGCCCGGAACAGCGTGGTCTTGCCGGCCCCGTTGGAGCCGATGATCATCACCGCCTCACCCTCCTCGACGGTGAAGGACACCTCGTGGACCACGTCGTTGCCGTTGTAGCCGGCGGAAAGGCGTCTCACTTCAAGCATGCCGGCCGCGCTCGCCAAGGTAAGCCTCGACCACCCCCGGGTCCCTCATCACTTCCTGGGGAGTGCCCTCGGTGAGCACCTTTCCGAAGTTGAGCACCACCACCCGCTCCGCCAGGCTGATCACCGCCTTCATCACATGCTCCACCCATATGACGGTGAGGTCATGACTGTCGCGGATCGACCGAACCATCTGCATCGAGGCCTCCAGCTCGGTCTCGTTGAGCCCGGCCATCACCTCGTCGAGGATGAGGACCCGGGGCTGTCCCGCCAACGCCCGGGCCAACTCGAGGAACCGCTGCTCATGGAGGTTGAGGCTGGCGACCTCATCGGACTCGCGTTTGGCCAATCCGACGAAAGACAGTGCCTGACGTCCGAAATTCAAGGCCTCCTGTTCGGACCGGTATCCGTCGGGCCGCCCGAAGAGGGCCCCCAGGGCGGCGTTCTCCAGCACGGTCATGGTGGGGAAGGTTCGCGGGGTTTGCTGCACCATGGCGATGCCCAACCGACGCACCCGATAGGGCGGGGCCTTGGTGATGTCCTCGCCGGCGAAGGTAACGGTGCCCTGAGTAGCCGTCTCCAACCCGACGATCACCTTGAGAAGGGTGCTCTTCCCGGC
>CAZNDH010000010.1:0-22667 GCA_964571765.1 uncultured Acidimicrobiaceae bacterium | reverse complement strand
CCTGAGTAGCCGTCTCCAACCCGACGATCACCTTGAGAAGGGTGCTCTTCCCGGCGCCGTTGGGGCCGACGATGGCGAGGATCTCGCCATCGTCGGCCCCAATGCTCACTCCGTCTACTGCGGGAAGTCCCCCGAACGACTTCCCGATCTGATCGGTTTCGAGCAGCGTCACCTGCTGTCTATGACTCCGGAACGTAGGGCTCGAGCGGGTCGGAGTGCACCAGCAACTCGAACCACCAGTCACCGGCGTCGTTCAACCCTTCGGGTGCCCCGGTGGCGGTGATCCGGGTGAACAGCGGCCGGGCCTCGGCGAGCTCACCCCACTCGGTCCAGCTCACCGTGAAGGCGTAGCCCGGCAGGTCGAAGGAGTTGGAGTGCAGGTAGTCCGAGATCGCCTCGGTGTCGTCTCCAACCGCTCCCACCGCCTCAGCCACCATGGTGACGATCCCATAGCCGGCGACGGCGTCGTCCGACATGAAGTTGTTGTCGGAGAACTCCAGATAACGCCGGGCCAGGTCCTGGTAGTCGTCGCTGAAGTAGTCAGCACACCCGAAGTCGGCATAACGGCCCACGGCCGCATCGAGTTGCTGGCCGACGGCCAGGTCGGGCGGGGTCCATGCACCGGTGACCGGAACGTCGCCGATCAGATCGGCCACCAGGCCGAGGATCGCTGAGTTCCCTGGCGGGTGACCGGTGGCCACCACCATGTCGGGCTCGAAGTCGGCGAGAGCACGGATGAACGGTGTGAAGTCGGTGTCCGGTGGAACCGGCGCCGTTTCGATGTGGACCTCGATGCCGGTGTCGGCGAACGTGTTCTCGACCGCTGCCCTGAGCGAGTGACCCCACGGGTAGTCGGCGACGATGGTCCCGATGCGCTCCAGCCCTTCGGTCTCGGCGTACTGGAGGATCGGTCCTGCCGCCATGGGTGCTGCCACCAGGCAGGTGCGGAACATGTACCGGCTGTCCAGGGTGAGGGCACGCTCGGTGCCCGACTTGATCAGGAAGGTCGGGATCTGGTTCTCCTCGGCCAAGCTGGAGACTGCCTCGCCGACAGTGCTGGAGATGATCCCTCCCAGGGCGACAACGCCTTCGGCGGCAAGCCGCTCGAATCCGTCGATGCCCGCTTCGGCATTGTGAGCCGAGTCCTGCTCGAAGAGCTCGATCATCCGACCGTTGACCCCGCCGGCGGCATTGATCTCCTCGGCGGCGAGCTTCATCCCGTCACGGGCGTTGACTGCCCACGGTGTGAACACGGTGAGGTCGGTGAGGATGCCGATCTTGATCGGCTCGGTGGACATCGGTTCGGTGGTGGTGGTGTCCCCGGGGGCCGCGGTAGTGGTGGGCCCTGGTGCCGCGGTGGTCGTCGTCGCCACCGTGTCCCCGTTGCACGCCGCGACCACCATGGCGAGCACGACGAGTGCTCCCAGCAACCCCGGCCTCTTACCTCTTCGCTTCATGGCTATTTCCTCCTCGTCAGGTCACGTATGACCCAGCGGCCCGTCCCTGCTGGATAGGCCGGTTGTCGTTCGTACAGCGGTCGCCTGTGCGGCCTGCGAACGTGGGGGCGATGCTAGCAAGGTGCGAGCGGCCAGGTGCACCCAAGGGGTCCTCCAAGCCGTCCTCGACAGGCCTCACAACTCGACGAGAGTAACAGGGAGATCCCCTGACTGTCCGGACAGTCCGCCGAATCGGCCGACTCGATCATGCGTCGAGGGCGGCGCGGAGGTGGTCGGGCCAGGGCCGGGGGCGACGGGTCTCACCGTCGATGAGCACCGCCACCAAACGACCGGTGGCAGCCCTTTCCTCACCACGGTCGACAGTGACCTGGTAGGTCACCGAGCTCGACCCCAGCTCGGTGACAGACAGGCGAACGAGGACCTCGTCATCGAAGCGGAGCGGCACCCCGAAGTCATAGGCGAAGTGGGCCCTGGGGGTGAGTCCGAAAGTCTCGTCGATGATGCCCAGCTCTCGATGGAGCTCGGCCTCGGCGTCTTCGGTCCAGCGGATGGCGGTGGTGTTGTGCCACACCCCGGCGGCGTCGGTGTCCATCCACTGGACCCTCCGCCGGATGGTGGTCGAAGCTCCCAAGGTCAGGACCCGAGGATGGCGAGGACGGTTCTGCGGCACTCGTCGCGCCAGGCGGCGTGGTTTTCCTTCCAGTCATCGGTCTGCATCCACTGGAGGAAGGTCCCCTCGATGATGGCCCGCATGTGTCTCGCCGCCAGGTCGGGGTCGGCAACGCGAAACGACCCGTCGCTGACTCCCGCTTCGATCACCTCGCGGTACAGGCCGTTGATGATCTCGGTGAGCATCGCGGAGAACTCGCCGAAGCGTGGGACCCGGGCGGCGTGCTCCACCAGGTCGAGGTAGAAGAGGTAGAAGTCCCGGTTGGCCTCGGGATCGACGAAGACCGCTTCGATCAGGGCCGAGACCGACTCGACACCGGTCATAGCCGGCTCGATCCTCTGGCGGATGCGCTCGGCGGTCCGCTCCAGCGCCCACTGCATGGCGGCATGGAGGAGGACGTCCTTGGTCCCGAAGTGGTAGAAGATGAGGGCCTTGGAAACACCGGCCTCGGCGGCGACGTCCTGGAGTGTCAGACGATGGGAGCCGAGGTTGGCCATCATCCGGTAGGCCGAGCGGATGATGTCGATCTCCCGGGCGCTGCGCTCGTCGAGTGCCTTGGCTGTCATACGTTGGAACCGAGGGTAACGGAACGGGGTAACGCCTTCTCCCCGCGCACTATGGTCGTCGGGCACTCGACCGGAGGTCGCCCCAGATGCGTTCCAACCTCGACGTCGCCCAACTCGGATACGTCGAGCTGCTCACTCCCGAGTACCAGGCCAGCCTCCGTTTCTTCACCGAGATCCTGTCGCTCCACCTCGTCGAGGAGGCCGCCGGTTCGGCCTACCTGCGCGCCTGGGACGACTACGAGCGGTTCACCGTCAAGCTGACCGACCACGAGACCTCGGGCATCGGCCGGATCGGGATCAGGGCGGCCGGCCCTGAGGCACTCCAGCGGCGGGTGGAGGCCATCGAGGCCGCGGGGAGGGGAGGCCGATGGCGTGACGGTGAGCCGGGCCGGGGCGACACCTACCAGTTCACCGACCCCGACGAGCATGGCTGGGACGTCTACTTCGACTCACAGCGCCACCAGCCGACTGCTGAGATGATCCCCGCCCTGAAGAACCAGCGCGACCGCCGACCCAACCATGGGGTGGGCATCCGCCGCATCGACCACGTCAACTTCCTGGCCAGAGACGTCGAGGCCAATCGGAACTTCGTAACCGGGGTCCTGGGAGCGCTGCCCACCGAGCAGATCCAGATGGACGACGGGAGCATCGCCGGGATCTGGATGACCTTCTGCAACAAGGGCTACGACGTGGTCTACGCCCGGGACCACACCGGGAGCACCGGGCGTCTCCACCATGTGGCCTTTGCCGTGGACCAGCGGGAGGACATCCTGCGCGGGGCCGACCTGTTCCTCGAGGACGGGGTGTTCATCGAGACCGGCCCTCACAAGCACGCCATCCAGCAGACCTTCTTCCTCTACGTCTACGAGCCCGGCGGCAACCGCATCGAGATAGTCAACGCCGGAGCACGGTTGGTCCTGGCGCCCGACTGGGAGCTGATCACCTGGACCGAGGCCGATAGGGCCAAGGGCCAGGCCTGGGGTCTCAAGACCATCGACTCGTTCCACACCCACGGGACGCCACCGGTGTGACGATCGCCCCGCTCGTCTCGGAAGGGGCGTCAATACTCCCGGGGGAAGACACGGCCGTCCATCAGCTTGCGGGCGGTGCGGATGATCCCGGCGCGGCCCACCGACAGGGAGCCATCTTCGAAGCCGACCATCACGGTGGCGTCCATGCTCCCTGTGGGGTGCTCGATGCGGACAAGGGTGGATCCCGCCTCGAGGTCGGCCACCGCGGCTGCCGGGGTGCCGGGGAGAAAGCAGGCGGTGGCCACGGTTACCGCCCCGAGTACACCGATCGAAGGGTGGCAACGGTGGGGGATGAAGGTGCGGGTCGAGATGGCGCCGCCGGCCCGGGGATGGGACACCATGGTCAGCTTGGGGACCGTGAGGTCGGTGACGTCGCCCAGGTTCATCAGTGGCCCGACGATCAGACGGATCTCCTCGAGACGGGACCGCAGGTCGTGGTCTGCCTCCAACTCGGCACAGGTCTCGTAGCCGGTGATCCCCATCTCGGACGCCTTCATCACCACCACCGGCATCCCGTTGTCGATCAGGGTGACCTCGACCCCGGCGATCTCATCGGTCACCCGGCCCGTGGGGAGCAGCGAGCCGGTGCTGCTGCCCTCGGTGTCGAGGAACTCCAACGTGACCCCGGAGGCCGCGCCGGGGACCCCCGATATCTCGACGTCACCGGCATATACCGGAGAGCCACCCTCGACCCGGAAGGTGGACATCGCGATGCCCCCGGTGTTCCTCATCAGGATCCTGGCCGAGACCTCACCGTCAGAAGGCGCCTCGATCAACCCCCGCTCCACGGCGAACGGCCCCACCCCGGCGAGCATGTTCCCGCAGTTCTGCCGGTCGGTGACCATCTCGGTGTCCAACTCCACCTGGAGGAAGAGGTACTCCAGGTCGACTTCGGGGGACTCCGACCGGGAAACCACGGCCACCTTGCTGGACAGAGGGTGCCCCCCACCGACACCGTCGATCTGCCGGGCATCGGGCGACCCCATGATCCGGAGTAGCAGCCGGTTCCGCTCCGCTGCGTCGGCGGGTAGATCGTCGGCGACGAAGAAGGGCCCTTTGGAGGTGCCGCCCCGCATCAGCATGCAGCGAACGCTTTCCGCGGTCACCGGGCGATTGTAGGGATGACCCCCCCTGGGTAGGGTTCGGCCGCCATGAGCAGCGCTTCGCTTCTCGTCGTGAGTGCCCACGTCGGCGATTTCGTCTGGCGGGCCGGCGGAGCCATTGCCCTCTATGCCCGCCGGGGCAGGGCAACCGTGGTCTGTCTGGCCTACGGCGAGCGCGGTGAGTCTGCCGAGCTGTGGAGGAGGGGTCTCGACCTGGAACAGGTCAAGGAGGAGCGTCATGCCGAGGCGGAGACCGCTGCAAGGGTGCTCGGCGCCGAGTTACGCACCTTCGACGCCGGGGACTATCCACTCCCAGACACCCCGGAGATGCTCGACCGTCTGGTCAAGCTGTACCGGGAGGTGCAGCCGACCGTGGTGCTGACTCACTCCGAACGTGACCCGTGGAACCGCGACCACGAGACCGCCCACCAGTTGGCCACCAAGGCCCGGGTCATCGCCCAGGCCGCCGGGTACGACCCGGGTGGTGAGGTCCTCGGGGCCCCTCCGGTGTTCCTCTTCGAGCCTCACCAGACCGAGTACTCCGGGTTCATGCCCGACGTCCTCCTCGACATCACCGAGGTCTGGGAGCAGAAGCTGGAGGCGATGCAGTGCATGAAAGGCCAGAAACACCTTTGGGACTACTACACCGACGTGGCCAAGCGACGGGGGGTCCAGGCGAGGAGGAACTCAGGCCCCAACCTCGGCCTCACCACCGACGCCAAAGCCGAGGCCTACCAGCGGGTCTACCCCCAGGTGGCCAACGAGCTGGCCTGACATGACAGATCACCTGGTGGTCACCGCCATCGCCCGACCCGATCCCGAAGTGGTGGCCGGTCTCGCCGCCGCCGGGGTGGCCACGGTGCACGAGGCCGCCGGCCGGATCGGCCTCCTCGACCCGGGCATCCGGCCAGTGCAGAGTGGGGCCAGGGTCGCCGGTCCGGCGGTCACCGTGCTCTGTGCCGCCGGTGACAACATCATGATCCACGCCGCGGTCGAGGTGGTGCGGCCCGGCGACGTCGTGGTGGTGGCCACCACCACGCCCTCCACCGACGGGATGGTCGGCGAGCTCCTCGCCACTTCGTTCATGGCCCGTGGCTGTCGCGCCCTGGTCATCGATGCCGGGGTCAGGGACGTCGCCGACCTCAGAGAGATGGGCTTCGCCGTCTGGTCGCGGGCGGTCCACGCCCAAGGAACGGTCAAAGGGACCGCCGGCTCGGTCAACCTACCGTTGACCATCGGCGGGATGACAGTGGCCCCCGGTGACGTGGTGGTGGCCGACGACGACGGGGTGATGATCCTCCCCAGGGAGCGTGCCGACCGGGTACTCGCCCTGGCCAGGGAGCGTCTCGCACGGGAGGAGGCCAAGCGGGCGCGGCTCCAGGCAGGGGAGACCAGCCTCGATCTGGACGGACTCCGAGAACGTCTGTTGGGGATGGGGGTGCGCTGGGTGGAAGAAAAGGACGGCTAATCGCGCCGGTATGACTCCCGGGCCACCCGCGAATAGGGGGCCGGCGCCGCCACCGCCCTGATCTCCATCTGACGGTGAGGCTCCACCGTGGGCTTGGAGGTGCCTCCGTCGGGCTCGCCCCAGACCAGGGTGAGCTCGGTGCCCGGGGTGGCGTAGGATCTGTCGACCACCGCCAGGGCGAGCATCTTCCGCTCGGGGGAGCTGTACCCGATCCAGGTGGAGATGCCCACGTTTTCGCCATCGACGGTGACCGCGTCGTAGGGGTGCATCGAGTAGACCGCCGAGGGGAACTCGATGAACTTCCCCCGGTCCTCGTCGAACTGGGATGCGATCACCGAGGCCACGTCGCTGTCGTCGAGGGCCAGGGTGACCTTGGTCCGGGGTGGGTCCTCGGCGATCTCCTCCAGGGCATCACGCCCGATGAACTCGTGATCGAACTTGACCACGTTGCCGTAGCCGAGATCCCAGGGAGTGAGGTAGTAGGCCTCGATATCGGCGGAGACGAAGCTGCCTCCCAGGGATGCCGAGCCTTCGTAGCCGTCGGCAGGGAGCCAACGACGATAAGCCTCTAGGGCTTCGCCGGTGTACACCGCGGGGAGGGGGGAGGGGATCCATCCGGAGTCGAGGGTGTTCGATGAGTAGGCCCTCCCCCCGGAGCGCTTCAGCCCGAACTCTTCGCCGGCCTCGAGGAGCGCTTCCAGCACCGGCTCCTTCTCGTCCCAGGGGCCGAAGAGCTCGAAGCCGGGCTGGCCCACCATGCCGTGTCGCAGGGCGCGTACCGCCTGGCCGGCGATGCGGAACCGGGTCATGTTGAAGAAGCGCACCGGTGGCACCGGACCTCCGATCACCCTCTCCACGATCTTGGGGGCGGTAGGCCCCTGGAGCTGGAGGCGGTAGGAGCGTCGCCTGTTGTCGGTGCGCAGGGCGCTTCGCTGATCGAGCTCCATGGTCACGTCGAATCCGCCCACCTCCGCCTGGTAGATGATCCAATTGAGCGCCGGCACCCTCCCCACCAGCTCGAAGTGCTCCTCGGCGAGGTGGAACAGGATCACATCGCCTATGACGAATCCGTCGGGGGTGCAGGGTGCCAGGTGCTTGGCCTGGTCGATCTCGAAACCGCTGAAGGTGTTGTAGCCGACCCGGGAGAGCAGGTCGAGGGCGCCGGGTCCTTGGAGGGAGAGGTCGACCATGTGATACGACAGGTCGAAGAGCACGCAGGTGTTCCGCCACGCCTCCTGCTCGTCACGCCAGTTGGTGTACTCCGGGGCGACCCCCGGGTAGACATTGGGCCCGGCCTGGGCGTGGCGGAGCATCGTGACCGGGTCTCGGTGTGAGTCGAGGAGCTCCTGGAGGCTATTGGGCATCGGGTGCGACTCTACGCGGTGCCGTTTCGAGGCGACCCGGCGAGCGACCAGAGGCTCGCCCCGGCCCAGCTCGGCGTCGCCTCATGTAGGGTCGGCAATCTCAGTCGTCGTTGTTCAAAGAGCGTACATTGGTACGGTGTCCGAACGAAGCCAACCCCCACAACGCACTCAGGTCGCCATCGTAGGTGGAGGTCCCGCCGGGTCGCTGCTCGCCCATCTCCTCCACCGCTCCGGAGTCGACTGCGTGATCGTCGAGTTGCGGAGCAGAGATCATGTCTTGGGACGGGTGAGGGCAGGTGTCGTAGAGCACGGCACCGCCGAGCTCCTGCGAGAGGTCGGGTTGGGCGAGCGTATGGACGCCGAGGGGTTTCGCCACGATGGGGTCAACCTCGCCCACGCCGGAGAGATGCTCCGCATCGACTTCGATGCCCTCACCGGCCGTCATGTGTTGATCTACGGTCAGACCGAGTTGCAGAGGGACCTCTATCAGGCTCTCGACCAGGCGGGCATCCACCTGGTCGACGAGGTCTCCGAAGTGGGGATCCAGGGCGTCGAGTCGGACCGACCCATGGTCGGGTTCGTCAGGGATGGAGAGCAGCATCGAGTGGCCGCCGAGATCGTGGTCGGTTGCGACGGGGCACATGGGGTCAGCGGCCAGCTGTTGCCTGACTCGATCAAGTCGACATACGAGAGGGTCTACCCGTTCACCTGGGTGGGGGTCCTGTCCGAGACCCCTCCTCTACGCCAGGAGCTGATCTACGCCAATCACGAGCGGGGGTTCGCCCTGTGCTCGATGCGGAACCTGGGGCTGAGCCGCTACTACGTGCAAGGTGACGCCGACGCCACTGTCGACGACTGGCCCGATGGCCGATTCTGGGAGGAGCTGGCCAACCGGCTCCCCGACGAGGCAGCCGCGGACCTGGTCACCGGTCCCTCGATCGAGAAGAGTGTGACTCCGCTGCGCAGCCGCGTCACCGAGCCGATGAGTCACGGTTCGCTGTTTCTCGCAGGGGATGTCGCCCATCTGGTGCCGCCCACCGGCGCGAAAGGTCTCAACCTGGCCCTCTCCGACGTGGTCTACCTGGCGGAGGCGATAGCCCACTTCTATGACACCGGTTCCCGGACCGGTCTCGAGGAGTATTCGACCCGTGCGCTGGCCAGGGTGTGGCGGGCGGTCCGGTTCTCCTGGTGGATGACAACGCTGATGCATCGCTTCCCGGGGATGGCCGACGACTTCGACCGGATGCTGCAGCGAGCAGAGCTCGACCACCTGTTCTCCTCGGTAACGGCGCAGAAGTCGCTTGCCGAGAACTACGTTGGGCTTCCCCTGGTCGGGGAAGGAGGTGGCGATGGGCTCATATGAGGAAGGAATGGCCATGCGCCGGAGGGTCCTGGGAGACGAGCACGTCGACCGGGCGGTGGCGGCAACGGGCGCGCTCGACCGCGATTTCCAGGCCTGGATCACCGAGAGCGTCTGGGGAAGCCTGTGGACCCGTCCCGGAGTCGACCTGCGCACCAGGAGCCTGCTCACCATCGCCATCCTCGGCGCCTTGGGACACGAAGAGCTGGAACTGCACCTCAAGGCGGCCCGGAACACCGGGGTCAGCGCTTCCGAGATCGCCGAGGCACTCCTCCACGTGGCGGTGTATGCCGGGGTCCCCGCGGCCAACCGGGCCTTCCAGGTGGCCAAACCGATCTGGGAGGATGATCAATGAGCGAACCGGTGATCCGCCACTACGGCCCCCGTGCCTACTCCGACCACCCCCCGTTCACCTATCCCGACTATCGATCCACGGTGCTGCGCAACCCCACCCACGACCTGCTCCAGATCGTGGCGACCCTTTCGGAGGCCACCGGGCCTGGGCCGGTGTGGGCCGCGGTCTCCGAGGAAGACGCCGACCTGACCACCAACGCCGGGACCGGTGGGGAAGCCATTGGGGAGAGGATCATCGTCACCGGACGGGTCCTCGACGAGAACGGTGCCGGGGTCCCTGGGGTCCTCCTCGAGCTGTGGCAGGCCAACGCCTGTGGTCGCTACGTCCACTGGAGAGAGACAGCCTTCCCCGCTCCACTAGACCCCAACTTCCTCGGTGTCGGCCAGTGCCTCACCGGAGAGGACGGCGGGTATCGCTTCCTGACCATCAGACCGGGTCCTTACCCCTGGGGCAACCATCCCAATGCCTGGCGGCCCGCCCACATCCACTTCTCGATCTTGGGCCCCTCATTGGGCTCCCGCCTGGTCACCCAGATGTACTTCGAAGGTGACCCCCTCTTCCCCTTGGACCCCATCTTCAACTCGGTGCCCGAGCACGCCCGGGACCGGCTGATCGCCCACTACGACCACGGGGTCACCGAAGAGAACTGGGCGCTGGGGTGGCGCTGGGACATCGTGCTCCGAGGCGAGGTGGCGACACCGACGGAGGAGGGTGGGGGATGAGCCTCCGGCTCGGTCAGACCCCTTCGCAGACGGTAGGCCCCTACTTCAGCATGAGGCTGGCCGCGGGAGGCGAGAATCTGATCGAAGGTGATGGTGAGCGAATCGTTATCAGCGGCACCGTTCTCGACGGGGAGCAGAAGCCGATCGAGGATGCCCTCCTCGAGCTGTGGCAGGCCAATGCCGCCGGCCGTTACAACCACCCCGACGACACCAGGGACGAAATCGGGCTGGAACCGTCGTTCACCGGATTCGCCAGGTGCGCCACCGCCTTCGCCACCGGGTCTTACCGGTTCGAGACTGTCAAGCCGGGTCGGGTCCCCGACCTGGAGGGCGCGTTCCAGGCCCCCCACCTCTCCCTGATCGTGCAGGCCCGGGGGATGCTCAACCCCCAGTTCACCAGGATCTACTTCTCCGACGAGCCCCAGGCAAACCAGGACGACCTGGTTCTCCGCATGGTCCCGGCATCGAGGAGGCCCACGCTGATCGCCCAGCTCACCGAGGGATCGGAGCCCAAAGAGTACCGCCACGACATCAGGTTCCATGGGGAGGACGAGACAGTGTTCTTCGACTTCTGATGAGCGAGTCCCCCTGGCTCGACCCCGGGTTCTCCACCATGGCGATGACCGAGATCTTCTCGGCGGAGGCAACCGTTGCTGCGGTCCTCGAGTTCGAGGCGGCCCTGGCCCTGGGCCTCGCCGACGCCGGCATGGCCCCGGTCGACCAGGCCCGGGCCGCGGCCGATGCCTGCGCCCTGGGCATCGACGACCCCGAGGGAGCTCTCGCCGGTGCCTGGGAGTCGGGCACCCCCCTCCTCGCCATCAGGGCGGCTGTAGCCGACCGCATCGGTGACGACGAGGTCTCGCGGTGGGTGCATCACGGCGCCACCACCCAGGACGCGATGGACACCGCCCGCATGCTGCAATCGCGTCGTGCCCTCGAGCGGCTCGAGTCCTCCCTGGCCGCTGCCGCCTCGCTCCTGGAGGTCCTGGTGGTCGAGCATCGCCGGCTTCCCCAGATGGGTCGGACCTTCCTCCAGGACGCTCGGCCGACCACCTTCGGCTTCCGCGCAGCGCGCTGGCTTTGGGCGATCCTCGAACACTTCGAGGACTTGCAGGGGGTGCGCCGGAGGCTTCCGGTCCAGCTGGGCGGGCCCGCCGGTCTCCCCCTGGCATACGGACCGGCAGCCGTCGACGTGATGAGCTCGCTGGCCCGACGCCTCGGGTTGGAGCGCCCCGCGGTGTCATGGCATGTCGACCGCGCCCCGGTGAGGTCGCTGGGGGCTGCGGTGGAGTCGGCCGTACTGACCGCATCCCAGATCGCCGAAGACCTGGTTCTCCTCGCCCAGACCACAGTGAGCGAGGTGGCGATGCGCCCGGGAGGGTCGTCGAGCATGCCGGAGAAGCGCAACCCCATCGATGCGGTCAGGGTGGTGGCCGCTGCCCGGGTCTGTGTTGGCGCTGCCTCGGTGCTGCGTCTCCCCTCCGGTCACCAGCTCGACCGGGGGATAGGTGGCTGGCATGCCGAGTGGGCCGCCCTGCCCCTGACCTTCCACACTGCAGGGGCGGCCTTGGAGGCGCTGGTCGCCTGTCTGGACGGCCTGGAGGTCGATCCCGCGGCGATGGCCGACCGAGTCGGGCCCGACCGAGGGGAGTCACTCGCCGGTGCCGATCCCCGGCTCATCGACCACGTCCTGGAGCGGTACCACCGGGTGGTCGGGCCCGGATGAGGATGACCCCGGGCAGGACCGGTGACATCGCCTGGTGGGATCGGGGGGATCCGGAGGGGAGCGTGGTGATCCTGGTCCACTCACTGGGCCTGGACCACACCATGTGGGAGGAGCAGGTGCGTCTTCTCACCCCTCATCGCCGGGTGATCCTCGCCGACCTTCCCGGCCATGGCCGATCCACCGCGGCCCCGGGGGAGTATGACGTCGCCGCCATCGGCGGCGACCTCCTCGCAGTGGCGGACGACGCCGGTGCCAGGTCCTTCGAGTTGGTGGGGATCTCGATCGGGGGCCTGGTGTCGTTGTGGATGGCGGTGGACGCCGGTGATCGGGTGGCTCGTCTGGTGGCAGCCAACACCGCTGCCCGTCTCGGCAGCAGGGAGCTGTGGTCGGAGAGGATCGCCGCTGTGGTGCAGGGCGGCATGGAGGGGATCAGGGAGGCGGTGCTCTCCAGGTTCTTCGCCCCGGCCTCGTTCGAGCAGCAGCCCGAGATGGTCGCCGCCTTCAGCCGGGTGTTCTCCGCATCCGATCCGGTGGGCTATGTCGGTTGCTGTGCCGCACTGCGCGACGGCGATCTCACCGGGATGGTGGAGGGGATCACCTCTCCCACCCTGGTCATCGGGGGCGAGCTCGACGAGGCAACCCCGCCGTCCCATCAGGAGGATCTGGCGGCACGGATACCCGGCGCCCGCCTCGAGGTCATCGCGGGGGCGTCTCACATCGCCAACCTCGATCGGCCCGAGGAGTTCAACCGGGCCCTCGCCGGCTTTCTCCTCGACGCACCAGCCCAGTCGCCTGGGTAGTGTTCAACCAGAGCACAGGTGTGCGCTGGACGCACTAAGGAGGTCGTAATGGCAACCAAGACCCTCGAGGACTTCGTCTCCTCGACACCCGACCTGGTGGCCGCCCTTCGCAACTCCCCGATCGGGGCCTACGTGTACCCGGTGGTGGCGCCGGAGTTCTCCAACTGGCGCGATGAGCAGAGGGCTTGGCGTGAGAGCGCGGTGCTCTTCGACCAGTCCCACCACATGGCGGAGCTGATGATCGAGGGGCCTGACGCCGAGCGTCTCCTCTCCGCGGTGGGCGTCAACAGCATGGCCAACTTCCCTCCCGACCGGGCCAAGCACTTGGTGACCTGTAGCCCCGACGGCCATGTCATCGGCGACGTGATCATGTTCCACCTGGCTCCCGACCGTTACAACCTGGTGGGTCGAGTGCCCACGGTGAACTGGGTGGAATTCCAGGCGGCCACCGATGACTACCAGGTCACCCTGACCCGCGACGACCGCTCACCCTCCCGCCCCGGCGCCAACCCGGTGGTGCGCCGTCACTACCGCTTCCAGGTCCAGGGCCCCAACGCCATGGCCATCCTCGAGGACCTCAACGGGGGACCGGTCCCCGACGTCCGCTTCTTCCACATCGACCGGATCAACATAGCCGGAAGAGTGGTGCCTGCCCTCCGTCATGGCATGGCCGGGGTCCCCGGCCTGGAGGTGTGGGGCCCCTTCGAGGACTACGACATGGTCAGGGAGGCGATCGTGGCTGCCGGCGAGCCTCACGGGCTTCACCAGGTAGGCTCACGCGCCTACGCCACCAACACCCTCGAGTCCGGCTGGATCCCCTCCCCACTCCCGGCGGTGTACACCGGCGACGGGATGCGGTCCTACAGGGAGTGGCTGCCCGCGGCGGGGTTCGAAGGAACCCTTTCCATTGGGGGCAGCTTCGTCGGTGAGACCATCGAGGACTACTACCTCACCCCCTACGAGCTCGGCTACGGGTTCTATGTCAAGTTCGACCACGACTTCATCGGGCGTGAGGCGCTGGAGGAGATGAGCGACCGGCCCCACCGGAGGAAGGTGACCTTCGAGTGGCACCCCGACGACGTCTCCGAGGTGCTGGCCTCGATCTTCCGACCTGAAGGGGAGAACTTCAAGCACATCGACCTGCCCCTCTCCAACTACGCCCCGGCCTCGTACGACCGCATCACCCGCGACGGTGAGACGGTGGGCTTCTCCATGTTCAGCGGGTACAGCGCCAACGAGCGGTCCATGCTCTCGCTGGGCATGGTCGACCCCGGGATCGAGGTGGGCGAGGAGCTCGTCCTGGTCTGGGGCGAGGAGGGCGGGGGAACCGGCAAGACCACCGTGGAGCCACATACCCAAACCGAGATCAGGGTGAAGGTGGCCCCGGTTCCCTACTCGGAGGCGGCCCGAACCACCTACGCCTCCGGGTGGCGCACCGCGGCCACGGTCTGATCGATGGGGCTCCCGGAGCCGGCGGCGCTGCTTGCCGCCTCCGACTTCGAGGTGATCCCGCTCCGGGGGGCGCTCGAACAGGCGAAGTGGCTCGCCCCGGGCACCGCGGTGACCGTGACCGCATCGCCTTCGAAGGGAATGGAGCCGACCATCCAGCTCGCCCTGGAGTTGGAGGCCGCGGGATACCGGGCGGTGCCCCATCTCTCTGCCCGGCTCATCGAGAGCCGCCGGGACCTGGGGGCCGTCATCAAGAGACTCGACGACGGGGGGGTGTCCAGGGTCTTCGTCATCGGTGGTGACGGTGAGCCCCATGGGGAGTACACCGACGCCCCCGGGCTGCTGGCCGACATGGCCGAGGCAGGTCATCCCTTCCTCGAGGTTGGGGTAGCCGGGTACCCCGAGGGACATCCCTCGATACCGGCCGACCGGCTGATGGGTTCCTTGATCGAGAAGCAAGCCCACGCCACCTACCTGGTCACCCAGATGTGTTTCGAGGTCGACCCGATCGTCGACTGGATCGAGTCGGCCCGGGAGGCGGGGGTGACCCTTCCGGTGAAGGTCGGCGTGCCCGGGGTGGTCGAGCCGGCCCGATTGCTTGCGGTGGGGGCCAGGATCGGCGTGGGCGACTCGCTCCGCTACCTGTCGAAGAACCGCAGGGTGGTCCTCAGGATGGCCCGCCACGGCGGCTTCCGACCCGACAGCCTGGTCACCGGTCTCGTCGAGCCCGCCTCCAAGCTGGGGATAGTCGGGCTCCACATCTACACCTTCAATCGGGTGGAGGCCACGATGGGCTGGCACCGGGAGTTCACCCACCGATAGAACGCCGACTTGTCAGTTTGACATCACTCGCCGATGGGTTAATCTACAACCAAATGGTTGTAGATGGCGACATCAGTTCAGCGGTGCTGTCCGACGATGAGGTGGACCGGATCTTTCGGGCCCTCGCCGATGCCACCCGCCGCGACATCCTGCGCCGAACCCTCGCCGGCGAGGCATCGGTGTCACAGTTGGCGGCGCGGTACGACATGTCCTTTGCCGCGGTGCAGAAACACGTCGCCGTGCTGGAAGGAGCAGGTCTGGTGACCAAGCATCCCAGTGGCCGTGAGCGCCATGTCCGGGGCAACCCCGAAACCATCCGACGAGCCCAACACCTGCTCGAGCGTTATGAGCAGATCTGGCGGGGCCGTGTCGAGCGTCTCGACGCCCTCCTCGCCGACGACCCCCAGAAAGGATGAATCCATGCCTGTCACCTCAGTGACCCAGGATCCCGACACCCTCACCATGACCGTAGTCGCCGACTTCCCGGCGCCACTCCGTCGGTTGTGGGACGCCTATCTCGACCCCCGCCAGTTGGAGAGGTTCTGGGGACCGCCCGACTACCCCGCTCAGTTCACCCGGCACGATGGCGCCCCCGGCGGTCGCTCCCTCTACTCGATGACCGGGCCCGAGGGCGACACTCATGGCGGCTACTGGGAGTGGGTCTCCGTCGACCCGCTGAGATCCTTCGAGGTGCGTGACGGTTTCACCCTGCCCGACGGCTCACCCAACTCCGACCTGCCCACCATGCGCATGGTGTTCCAGTTCGAACCCACCGACAACGGGTCCCGGGTCACCACGGTGACCCACTTCGCCTCCCTGGAAGACTTGGAAACGCTCCTCGAGACGGGCATGGAGGAGGGCCTCCAGCAGGCGATGGGCCAGATCGACGCGGTCCTCGCCGACCTCGCCTCGTTCGCCCACGACCTGGCCACCGAGACCCAGATCCTCGGTGACAACCAGATCCGGATCAGCCGGGTCATCCGCGGCTCGGTCGAGGAGGTGTGGCGGGCCTTCACCGACCCCGACCTGCTGCAACGCTGGCTGCTCGGCCCCGACGGCTGGACGATGCCGGTATGCCAGGTGGCCGCTGGTGTTGGCGACACCTACCGCTACGAGTGGGAGCGGGAGGGCGGCGGCGACCGCTTCGGCTTCGAGGGCGAGCTGGTGGAGTCGGCGTCCCCGTACCGCTCGGTGACCACCGAGCGCATGATCGGAGTGGAAGGCGAGAGCTCCAGGAACGAGATGACCCTCACCGAAGTCGAGGGTGGCACCCTGCTCACGCTGGTGGTCACCTACCCCAACAAGGAGGTGCGTGACATGGTGCTCGGCACCGGCATGACCGACGGGATGGAGGTCAGCTACCAGCGGCTCGAGTCGGTGGTGCTCCAGCCGGCCCGGGCATGACCGGGTGCGGGGTCGGGATCATCCCCAAACCAGCCCGGCGATTTCAACGGTGCGGGCCAGCTTGACCCACTGGTCGTCCTCGGAGAGTTCGTTGCCATGGGCGGTCGAAGAGAACCCGCACTGATGGCTGAGGGCACACTGGTCGAGGTCGATGTATTGGCCGGCATCGTGGATCCGAGCCCTGATCTCGTCGACTTCTTCGACCCGGGGCCTCTTCGAGCTCATCAGCCCGAGGACCACCTTCTTCTCATTGGGTACCAGACGCAATGGGGCGAAGTCCCCGGAGCGCTCGTCGTCATACTCGAGGAAGAAGGCATCAACCTCCATGTCATTGAACATGATCTCGGCCACCGGCTCGTAACCCCCTTGGGCAACCCAGGCGCTGCGGAAGTTCCCCCTGCACAGGTGGATGGCGGTCACCATTTCAGAGGGGCGGTCTCGGAGCGCCTCGTTGACCAGGCGGCAGTAGAGGTGGACCAGGGTGTCCGGATCCTCTCCCCGGGCCCGGGTTCGCTCCCTGATCTCCGGGTCACAGAGGTAGGCGAGGTTGGTGTCATCCATCTGTAGGTAGCGGCAGCCTCTGGCGGCGAGGTCGGCGACCTCGGCCCGGTAGGCCGCGGTGAGATCGGCGAAGAACTCCTCGAGGTCGGGGTAAACCTCTGTGCTGATCGCTTCCCGCCCTCCACGGAAGTGGAGCATCGAAGGTGCAGGGATGCACACCTTGGGTGTGGCGGTGACCTCGGCGGCGAGGAAGTCGAAGTCGGGGCCCTGGATCGCCTGGCTGTGGCCGATGCGGGCATCGACGTGCATCGTCGGGGGGCGGAACCCGACCTCGGTGCCGTCGTCCTTCTTGAAGTAGGCGAAGAAGTCCCCATACGTGACGGTGACCCCGTCGAGGTGCTCGAGGAAGTCGACGTGGAAGTAGAGGCGACGGAACTCACCGTCGGTGATCCCCAGCAGTCCCACTTCCTCCTGCTGACGGACCACGCGGCGGATGTGCTCGTCTTCGACCTCCCTGAGCTGTTCCGCGGTGATCTCCCCCACGTCTCTCTGGTGCCTCGCCGCGAGGAGGGGCTCGGGTCTGAGGAAGCTTCCCACGTGCTCGGCGCGGAACGGTGGTCTGGGCACTGTCTCGATCACTCCTCGGACTTCTCTCGGCGAGGAGGGTAGTCCCCGGTCTCTCACCCTCTCCAGAAGAGCCGCGACCGTGGTGTGTAGTCGCGATGAACAAGTCGCACTCCGGGCCCACCCGATGCCGGTCAACGTGCAGTATCGGTTGTCGGGTGCGTTCAGTATTCGTATAGTTGCTGCGTCGTACCACCCGGGGAGAGGACGCAGCGACTGACCGTCTACCGACGAGGAGGAGGACCGACGTGAGGAGACGAGCAAACACCCTTTCACTGATCATCGCCATGCTGTTGGTGGTGGTGGCGTGCACCACCGACGAAGGGACTGACACCACTGCCGCCCCGGGCACCACCGCCGCCCCGGGGACCACCGCGGCCCCGGGGACCACGGCGGAGCCCCCCTCTGGAGACCCGATCGTGGTCGGTGGCACCCTGGCCTTGACCGGGGCGGTTGGGGCGACCGGAAACATCCATCGCATCGCCGCCGAGCTCTACATCGAGAGACTCAACGCCTCCGGAGGTCTCCTCGGGCGGCCGGTTGTCTACGAGCCGATTGACGACGAGTCGGACCCGACCCGTATCGGCGAGTTGTACGAGCAGCTCATCACCCAGGACGAGGTCGACCTGATCATGGGCCCCTACGCCACACCATGGATCCTCCAGGCCCAGCCGGTCGCCGAGCGTCACGGGGTGGTGCTGCCCCACCACACCGCGGTCCTGGCGCCGGCGTTGACCTATGAGTGCCAGTTCCCTGCATGGTCGATCGGGCCCGAGCCCAACGAGTTCATCCCCCACCAGGTCGCCGACGCCCTCGACAGCCTCGACGGAGCGGTGAGCACCGTGGCCCTGGTCACCAACTCCAGCGGATCGACGGCTTTCATCACCGATGGTGTCCCCGATGTCGCCGACTCACGTGGAGCGGTCGACATCTTCCCCGAGCGAGGATATGAGGTGGTGGCCAACGAGTCCTACCCGCCGGGCAACACCGAGTGGGGGCCGATCGCGGTGTCGATCCGTGACGCCGACCCCGACTTCGTGATGGTGAACGGTCTCGGTGTCGAGGCCAACCAGCTGCTCGATGCCATGGGCCAGCTCGGCTACACGCCACCGATGATATTCGCCCTGTTCCCGGCGCCGGGAGCGGTGCTGGCCATGGGTGATCCCGCCGAGGGCATGCTCTCGGTGTCGATGTTCGAGCCCAACCAGCCGATCCTGGAGGCCTCCACTCCCGAGATCCGGGAGATCGTCGCCGAGTTCGAGGCGCGGGCTGCGGCCCAGGGTGTCACCTACACCACCTTCGAGACCCAGGCGGCGGCTTCGTGGAACGCTTGGGACATCCTGGTCCAGGGTGTCGAGGGTGCCGGGTCGCTCGACCACCGGGAGATCTGTGACTATCTGCTGGCCAATGGAGCCAACCTCACCTTCGCCGGCCAGGTCAGCTTCCCCAGGGACGACAACAACTTCTGGCCCACCAACCAGGTGCTCAAGCAGGTCCAGGATGGGGATTGGGTTGTGGTCTGGCCGGAGGACGGGGCTGCCGCCCAGCTGCAAGGACCTTCGAGCTGAGCGAATCGACCGAGCGATAGGATCGGGCCGCCCGTGCCGGAGACGGGCGGCCCGACCTTCGACGAGCCGACGATGGTGAGGCCCGATTGAGCCAACTTCAGAGCATCGTGTTCGGTGCCCTCACCGGGAGCTTCTTTGCCTTGATCGCCCTCGGGCTCTCCCTGGCATGGGGATTCCTGAAGGTGATCAACCTGGCCCACTTCGGGTTCGTCCTGTTGGGCAGCTACCTGACCTTCCAGCTGGCCAACAACACCGGGTTGGGGCCGATCGAGACCCTCCTGGTCACCGTCCCACTGATGTTCGTGCTCGGTGCGCTGGTCCAACTGTTCTTCGAGCGGATCCAGGTATCCGAGCTCAACTCGCTCCTCATCAGCTATGGGTTCCTGATCGTCATCGTCCAAGTGGTCCAGAACGTGTGGAGCGCCGACTTCCAGAGGATCGACCCCGGGGTCAACCCCTACTTCGCCCTCTCACTCGCCGTAGGGCCCCTGCGCTTCCCGGTGCCGACACTGCTCGCTGCCGCATTCGGGGTCGTCCTGGTGCTCGTTGCCCACTTTGTCTTGGAGAGGACGTATGCGGGGCGTGCCTTGCAGGCTTTCGGCCAGGACCGCCAGATCGCCTCGGCGTTCGGGATCGACCATCGGCGATTGGGGATAATGCTCGCCGGTGTCTCCGCGTCCAGCGCCGCCGTTGCCGGGATGCTTCACGCCCTGGGCCAGACCCTGACACCGGATGCCCCTTTCGAGTGGATCGGGCGGGTGTTCGCCATCGTCATCCTCGGTGGTATCGGCAATGTCACCGGAACCCTCTATGCCGGGCTGCTGGTAGGCGCGGTGTCCGGAGTGGTGTCGTTCACCTGGTCGGCGTCGGTGGCTCCTCTGGTGGTGTTCTCGCTGGTGGTCCTGGCCCTGATCTTCCGACCCGACGGCCTGTTCCCCAGGAAGGCGGGGCACTGATGCGCAACCGCAGCTGGGTGGTCCTCGCCGGGCTGGCGGTGGTGCTCTTCGCCCTTCCCCTGCTGCGAAACGTAATCGGGTTCTCGGTGTTCTACCTGGTGTTTCTCTCCGGCATCCTGTTCTGGACTGCCCAGGCCACCAGCTGGAACATCCTCTCCGGGTACGGGGGGTATTTCAGCTTCGGGCAGGGCGCCTTCTACGGCATCGGGGTCTACGCCATGGCCTTCTTCTTCGGCAGGCGGGGCATGGATTGGTGGGCGGCGGTTGTCCTGGGAGGTGCACTGGCGACACTCCTCGCCCTAGGCCTGGGGTTCGTCGCCTTCAGGCTGCGCTCCCTGCGGGGTGAGATCTTCGCCCTGCTCACCCTGGCGATACCTTTCATCCTGGCGGCGGTCGCCCGGCTCAGCCCCGCCATCGATGGGGGTCAGGGCATCGTCATCCCCGTGCCTTCCTATCCCGACTTCCTCAGCCCTTTCCAGCACTTCTACTTCGTGCTCACCGCGGCGGTGGCGCTGCTAGCCCTCACCATCGCCCATGTCATGGAGCGGACTCGATACGGCTGGGCCCTCTTCGCCATCCACGACGACGAGGCGGTCGCCGAAGGGCTGGGGGTGCCCACCTTCCGACACAAGATGATCGCCATCGGCGCCAACGGCCTGATCGGAGGGCTCTCCGGCGCGGTATTCGCTCTCAACCTCGGTTTCATCAGTGTGGAAGGGACCTTCAACCTCCGGGTGCCCCTGTTCGTGATCGTGATGAGTGTGCTCGGTGGGCGCCGCTTCTGGGCCGGCCCGATGGTGGGAGCGATCTACATACACACCCTGCAGAACCGATTGGCCGCCGGCGGGTTCGAGGGCTGGAGTCTGATCATCCTCGGTATCGCCCTGGTGCTCCTGGTGGTGGTCGCCCCTGATGGGCTGATGTCGAGATTCCGCCAGCGACCTGTGACGGTTCTCTTGGTGCTCTTGGGGGTGTACGTTGCCCTTGCCATCTATGGCCAATGGGCCGACCCGATCAGTTGGGTGGCAGTGGCTCTGCTGGCCGCGGCGGTGACCGGGTTCCTACCCGGGGGCAAGGCCCGGCCCGGTCCGACGGCACGGTCGGGAATCGGCATCGGAGAGGCGGCCCCCGAGCTCGAAGAGGTGGCGCCCCCCGGCGTCGGCAGGCCCCTGGTGGTCGCCAGGGGTGTCGCCAAGCACTTCGGCGGGGTAAGGGCGCTCGATGGAGTCGACCTGACCATCTCCGAGGGAGAGCTGGTCGGGTTGGTGGGACCCAACGGGTCGGGCAAGACCACCCTGGTCAACCTGATCTCGGGCTCGTTGCGCCCCACTGCGGGCGCCATCGAGCTGGAGGGGGTCTCCCTGCTGGGGCAGCCCCCACACAGGATCGCCCACCACGGGATCGCCCGCACCTATCAGATCCCGCGACCGTTCCCGACCCTGACGGTGAGGGACAACGTGGCGGTGGCGATCATGTTCGGTCGCGAGCCACGTGGGCTGACCGTATCCCGGGCCGCCGCCGAGGAGTACCTCGAGCTGGTGGGACTGGTCAGGCTGGCCGATGCCTATCCAGGGGAGATCAATCTCCACGAACGGCAGCTGCTGGAAATGGCCCGGGCCATGGCCACCAGGCCCTCGGTGCTGTTCCTCGACGAGGCTCTCGCCGGTCTCAACCCGGTGGAGATCGACAACGCGGTCGCCGTGGTGCGTCGCATCCACCGCTCCGGCGTCTCCATCGTCCTGGTGGAGCACCTGCTCCGTGTGGTCAACCAGCTCTCCACCCGGATGGTGGTGCTCGACCAGGGGAAGCGTCTCGCCGAAGGGGTGCCTACCGAGGTGATGGGCAACCCGGAGGTGGTCACCGCGTATCTGGGAAGGCAGGCCAATGCTCCAGGTCACTGATCTCGACGTCTTCTACGGCGATGCCCAGGCCCTATGGGGGGTGTCGATGGAGGTTGGGGAGGCCGAGGTGGTCTCCATCGTCGGTTCCAATGGCGCCGGCAAGTCGACCTTCGTCAACACGGTGATGGGGATCCACCGGGCGAGACGAGGGGCGATCGTGCTCGACGGGGTCGACATCACCAGCACCCCCGGCCACCGAACCTGTCGGGCGGGAGTGGCCATCGTCCCCGAGGGAAGGCGGTTGTTCCCCGCCCTGACGGTGGGAGACAACCTCGACCTCGGTGCCTTCAACGACAATGCGCGACCGCATCGCGACCGATCGCTCGAGTGGGTTCTGGGCCTGTTTCCCCGCCTCGCCGAGCGCACCGATCAGCTGGCCGGGAGCCTCTCCGGTGGGGAGCAGCAGATGGTGGCCATCGGCCGGGCTCTGATGGCCCGACCCCGCCTCCTCCTCATGGACGAGCCTTCCCTGGGGCTGGCCCCGGTGGTGGTCGATGAGGTGTTCGATGTCATCGAGACGGTCAGGGCCGAAGGGGTCAGCGTGGTCTTGGTCGAGCAGAACGTGCAACGTGCCCTGGAGATCTCATCGCGGGCCTACCTGCTCGGCGAGGGTCGAATCGCCCTAGAAGGCCCGGCCTCGGAGCTGGCGAACGATCCCGAGCTCCGTCGCACCGTGCTCGGGGTGTGACTGCCCTTTGAGGCGCCGGCGCTTGCCTGGTACCGGTGTCATGCGCTGACCCACGCGTCGGGCGACACGCCGAATTCTCGGCTGCTAGATTCCGCGGCGGCCATCTCCGGGGAAGAAGACCGGTACCCGCGA
>CAZNDH010000009.1:0-70126 GCA_964571765.1 uncultured Acidimicrobiaceae bacterium | reverse complement strand
GTATCCAGCCTCCCATCAACCATGAGTGACAGGGACTCCCGAGCAAGCCGCGGCAATGGTTCAGAGAGCGAACTCGAACCTGGGAAGATGAGACCGGCCGGAAGCTGAGAAGCCGGAGGGCGAGTGAACGGGAAGTGAGCGAGTAATGCGGATGAGAGCCTTTCGGAATGGAGGAGCTAGAGGGTCCCGGCGAGTTTGTCCAAGAGGCACTGAGGACAGTCGTCCGCATGGTTAATGGTGTCGGTCAATGTCGCGTTCCTTCCATCGTCGGGCAGTCGGCCCTGTGGGGCAGTTGGTGGCACGACTCGCATGGGTCGGGTTCCATCCTCTCCCCGTGGGAGCACCGCGCCAGGGTGTCGGCGTCGAGGGCGTCACCCGGGACAACCCTCCCGTCGGTGGTGACTCCGACAAAGCCGTTTTCGTCGCACCGGTGACAAGCTGCCACCGCACCGGCGGCGGCGGCGTTGCGTATCCGGTTCTCGGCTTCCGCCTCCAGGTCGGCCCGGTCCTCCCTGGCGATTTTGGCGGCGAGGGCCTTGGGGTTCCGGGCGCCCTTGCTGATCGCCCTCTCCATTGAGAGGCTCTGGACGACGTTTTCCACAAGCTCCGCGCTGCTCCCAACTTCCCAATGGGGGACCCAATAGGTCCTGGTGGGATGCCCCCAGGGTCCTGGTGGGAATCGCCCACTGGGTCCCTATTCGGTCCTGGCCGGCTCCGCCAGCATCTGGCCGGGGGAGTGGTACCGATAGACGGCTGGCTGTTTACCGCTCCCCGCGGTGGCCGGCTCCGGTACTACAACTGGCGCATCCGGCGCTTGAATCGGATCATCGGGCGCGCCGGGGTTGGTGAGGTCCACCCTCACGATCTTCGTCACACTCTGGCAACGCGGCTCTTCGTCGAGGACGGGTGGACGGTTCCAGCAGTCCAGGCGTACCTCGGCCACGTCGACCCCAAGGTGACGCTCCGGATCTACACCCACGTGTCATCCGAGGACCTTCCGGCGCCGTCAAGTGGACACTTTGTGGACACCCTTGGGGGGGTTGAGGGCGCGAAACGCCAATGATTGCAGGCCTTCTGCCGCATCTGGCTACTTGCCCGACACGCAAGAGGTCACTGGTTCAAGTCCAGTAGGGCCCACAGAGAGAAACCCCCCCGGCCCTCGGGGGGTTTTCTTTGGCACAGATCGCCACAGGCTAAACCTTCGCCCTGGTAGGTATCAGTTGCTTATCCAAGGGGAAACTGAGATGATTACCTCAGGAGGTATTTCATGGCAATGTCACAGGAGCACAAGGACGCCCTCGCCGAGGGCCGGCGCCAGTCAAGGGCGATAAAGGCTTACCTCAGTGCTATCAAGTCGAAGAAGCCAGGGCGGCCGGTTAACAGGGAGTCCCTGGAGGCGAGACTGCAGCGGGTCGCTTCGCAGTTGGCCGGAGCCGAAGACCCTCTCGAGTCGGTGGAACTGGTGCAGCTCAGGCTGGACCTCGAGTCGCAGCTGGCCCGGATGGGGGACGCGGGAAACATGGACGAGTTGGAGAGGGGTTTCGTTGAGTCTGCCCAGGCATACTCCGAACGCAAGGGGATCACCTACACCGCCTGGCGGGAGATCGGAGTCCCTGCGGCGGTCTTGCGCAAAGCCGGGATCAAAGAGACCAGGCGTCGCTAGTCCCAGCCGAGCTCGGTGAGACGGGCATCGTCGATACCGAGGTGATGGGCAAGTTCGTGAAGCACGGTGCGACGGATCTCCTCCTCCAACTCGGCTCGCTTCAGACCCAGAGCAAGATGGGGGAGGCGGAAGATGATGATTCTGTCGGGCATAGTCCCGAAGTAGTCGCCTCGCTCATCGAGGGACACTCCCTCGTACAGTCCGAGGAGTTCCCCCTGTTCGGGAGCCGGCTGATCTTCGACCACTACTACGAGATTGTCGATCTGGGCAATGACCCAGTCGGGCATAGTCTCCAGCACCCGATCGACCACCGACTCGAACTCATGCAGTCGCATCAGGTCACCCGTGCAGCAGTCCCTCCGAACCCGGTGTGGTGGCCCCCTTCCACGATAAGCCGGCACCTTTGCACGGCGGTGTGCACGTCGAGGAAGCTCGTGTACAACGGGGCGAGGCCCAGCCTGATGGTGTCGGGCGCCCTGAAGTCAGGAATGACCCCGCCCAACTCGATCAGGGCGCGGGTGATCGGCCAGCCCTCACGGTGGGCGAGTGAGATGTGAGATCCCCGCCGACCTGGGTCGGTGGGCGATGCCAGCTCGAATCCCAGGGAAGTCAGGTGTTCCTCCCACTGGCCGACCAGATACCCGCCCAGGGCCACCGACTTCTCCCTGATCGCTCCAATCCCGGCCTCGGACACCAGGTCGATCCCGGCTCGGGTGGCAGCGAGGGAGAGGATCGGCATGGTCCCGGTGTGGAACCGCCGGATGCCTTCGGCCGGATGGAACTCGAGGTCGAAGGAGAAAGGGTTGGCATGACCCCACCACCCTGAGATCGGATTCTCAAAACGGTCGTGGAGATCTGAGCGGACATACAGGAAGGCAGGGGAGCCCGGCCCGCCGTTGAGATACTTGTAGGTGCACCCCACCGCCATGTCGGCTCGTGAGGCCCCCAGTTCAATCGGAACCACCCCTACCGAGTGGCTCAGGTCCCAGAGCACCAGGGCTCCCACTGCATGGGCCCGTGAGGTGACCTCCTCCATGTCGTAGGTGTACCCCGACTTGAACACGGTGTGGGACAGAGAAACCAGGGTGGTATCTCCGTCGATCGCCTCGGAGAATCCGTCTACCGGGCCATGGATGCCGTCGCTTGGGACGATCCTGAGGTCCGATCCGGTTTGTCGAGCGACCGCTCCCAACACGTACACGTCGGTGGGAAAGTTGAGATCGTCGGTGACGATCGAGCCTTTGCCGGCCGCGGCCACCGCGGCCATGGCCAGCTTGTAGAGGTTGACCGACGTCGAGTCGGACACGATCACCTCGCCCGGCGCCGCCCCCACGAGGGGAGAGATTCGCTCCCCCAGGTCGACCTGGAGATCCCACCAGCTCTCATTCCATGACCTGATCAGGCGGTCACCCCACTGATCAGCCACCACCTCGTCGAGGATTCCGGTGGCTCGACGAGGAAGGCGCCCAAGGGAGTTTCCATCGAGGTAGATGAGGTCGGGGTCCTCGAAGCTGAACTCCTCACGGAACCGTGACAGCGGGTCGGCGGCGTCGGCAGATAGAGCCTGACGGTATCCCGTGGCCCCGGGGAACGGGCCCGGTTCGATGTTCACCTGGCCAGGTTACCGGCCGGCCATCTGGATCGACCTTGACCCATGGCGCGGGTAACCTTGCACCCCCGGGCGGTTAGCTCAGACCGGCTAGAGCGCTCGCCTCACACGCGAGAGGTCACTGGTTCAAGTCCAGTACCGCCCACCAGGATGTCGACGCCTCCTCCCGGAGAGAGCCCGGAAACGCTGCGGCTCTCCCGTCGTCTTCGCCTCGGGGACGCCGTCATTTTGGGAATGGGCGCCATGATCGGGGCCGGGGTGTTCGCCGCGGTTGGCCCCGCCGCCGAGGCCGCCGGCTCGGGGCTCCTGGTCGGCCTGGCGATCGCCGCGCTGGTCGCCTATGCCAACGCCACCGCTTCGGCCCAGCTGGCCGCGGTGCACCCCGAGGCCGGGGGAACCTACATCTACGGGCGGAGGAGACTCGGCCCCTTCTGGGGGTATCTCGCCGGGTGGGGGTTTGTGGTGGGCAAGACCGCCAGTCTGAGCGCCATGGCGCTCACCGTGGGTGCTTATGCCTTTCCCGAGATGGAGCGTCCGGTGGCATTGGTGGCGGTGGCTGCCATGTCCGCGGTCAACTATATGGGAGTCCAAAAGACTGCCAGGCTCAGCAGGGTGGTGGTCACCTTGGTCCTGATCACGTTGGGCTTGGTGGTGGTGGCTTCCCTCCGTTCGCCGGGGGCCTCCGCTGCCAACCTGGCCGGGCCTTGGGACGCCGGCGCCCTGGGGATCCTCCGATCGGCCGGACTCCTCTTCTTCGCCTTTGCCGGATACGCCCGACTGGCGACCCTGGGAGAGGAGGTCATCGGGCCGAAACTGACCATCCCCAAGGCGATAACCGTATCCCTCGGTGCCACCCTGGTGGTCTACACCCTCGTCATGGTTTCGGCCCTGGTGGCAGTGGGGCCTGCCGACCTGGCGAGCGCCACGGCGCCTCTGGCCCGCGCTGCCGGAGGGGGGATGGCGTGGGCAATCCCGGTGATCCGGGTGGGCGGGGCGCTCGCAGCCCTCGGGGTGCTGCTCTCCCTCCTGGCCGGAGTGAGCCGCACCGGCTTCGCCATGGCCCGCAACGGGGAGCTTCCCCGCTGGCTTGCTGCGGTCCACCCAGACCATGGAACACCTCATCGGGCCGAAGCGGCGGTGGCACTCGTGGTGATGGGGGTGGTCGCCGTTGCCGATCTGAGGGGCGTGATCGGATTCAGCTCGTTCGCCATCCTCACCTATTACGCCATCGCCAATGCCTCAGCCTTTACCCAGCCGGTCGGCGAGCGGAGGTGGCCACGGTGGCTTCAGGTGGTGGGGGTGGGCGGCTGTGGCCTTCTCGCCTTCACCCTCCCCTTGGCTTCGGTGTGTACCGGCCTGTTGGTCCTCGGGGTGGGATCAGTGGTGTGGCTGGTCCGACACCGGACCTGAGCACGAACGGTCAGCCGCCTATCGCCCTGCGCGCTGGTGTTGGGTGAGTGCCCAGGTGCTCTTGGAGCCGGGCCCAGACGTTGGGCTCGGCCAGGGTCCGCTTCATGGCGATCAAGGTCCGCATGAAGGTGGGGACCGACCGCGCCGGATCCATGGGGTTAGGGCGTGAGGCGTTCTGTACCGAAGGTGAGGGGGTGAGGACCACCACGTCACAGTGAGGCCAAGCCTCGTGTATCAATGCCTTCTCCAGGGCCAGCGACCGGTTACCCACCCGGTCGAACATCCTCTCGTGGAAGCGTGCCCGCTTTCGGGAAGTCTCCACCGCCATCGGGGCCAGGATCAGGACAAGGTCGAGCGGCCTGGGAGACCCCAGGACCAGGTCGGCGTGGGTTCCCGAGGACACCCCGCCGTCGACATAGAGGTCGTCGCCGATCGGATAGGGCCTGAACACCAGGGGTATCGCCGATGAGGCAGCCACTGCTTCGGCGAGAGCTACATCGGGGGCCTCAGCCGTACCGAAGGCCACCCGGCTGCCGGCCCGCATGTCGTGGGCCACGATGGCGGTCGGCCGGGCCGGCCAACCGAGTCCTGCCTCTGGCCCCACGTGGGTGATCACCCACTCGGCCAGGCCTCCAGCATGATAGGGGGCCGGCGAGCCGAGGAACATGGTCAAACCGGGCCGCCTCACCCCGGGGACGATGCCGTGACGGACCCATTGTCCCATGGCCACACCGGGCCCCCGTGAGTAGATATGACCACGGATACGCTCGGTGACGTCCGACCGGTCATCTTCGGGGAGCACAAGCGAGTCGAGGTCGAGGGAGTCGTTGCGAACCAGAGCGGTAACGAAGGCCCCCGACGAGGTCCCCACCACGACCTCGGCCTGGTTGGCGTCCCAGCCGGTGGCCAGCTCGATGGCCATGAGCGCCGCCATCTCATAAGCGGCGCCGGTGATGCCACCACCGCCGAGGACCAGTCCTACCCTGCTCACCAGGTCACCATAGAACTCCCGTAGGACGTATCACATCGATGGGATCGGAAACGGTTATCCGAAGGAGCGTCGACAGCCTCGGCAGCGACGGTCGCCTTCTGCGGTGGGGGCGTAACACCACGGGCAGGGAAGGTCGTCGCTGCGCTCGTCACGGGGGGTGACCACCAGCCCGGGGTCCACCCGATACCTGACGTTGCCCCGAATCCCCATGGCCAGGGCGAACAGCCCGGAGGTCGCGGTGGCCACTACCAATGCTTCCAACATGTCCGTCCTCCTGTGCCCAAAGGCATCGAAGAGGCTAAGTAGTGAACCGCTGAAACAGGTGGATTTCGCTAGGTACCCATCACCGCTTCGGTGAGATCGGTAACCAGATAGCTCAGGTCGCCGAGACGCCCTTCGCGCACCTCGGCGGCGTCGAGCATCATCACCGCCGAGTGGTAGGCCACCCAAGAGCGGTAACGGCTCTCCGGCAGTTCGGCCCCGTAACCCTGGCGGAAGGCAGCCGCAGCGTCCTCTCCGAACATCGAGGCGAACTGCCACACCGCCAGCGTGAGGTCGAGCTCGGGAGGCCCCAGGGTCGCCCACTCCCAGTCGACAAGCGTCACGTTGCCCTCGTCGTCGAGGACGAACTTGGAGGGCGTTGGCCTGGTGTGGATCGGGACCGGTTCGGTGGCCAGAGGCGGCTCGATGTCCATGGCACGATTGAGCACCACCTGATCCATGCCGAAACGGCGCCGAAAACGACCCAGGCGGTCGATGGTGGAGCGGAAGTGGCTCTGTACGTAGTCACTGTCGATGCCCACCACCAGGTTGGTGATCTCGGCGTCGGCGGAGTGCACGTTGCGCAGGGTCCTGCCCGCGGTGGCGATGGCGGCAAGGTTCTTGGGGAGGCTGGCCAGGTTCCAGCTGCCACCGTCTGTCATCCTCAGCCAGGCTGTGTCCTCCTCGATCCCGTTGGCCAGGATCCGGGGCACGCCTTCGACCGCGCCCAGCGACTCGAGGGCGCGGCGCTCCCGTTTCTCCCGCGAGGCCACCGGGTAGACCTTGATGATCGAGGTCTCGGTCTCCCGCTCGGTGATCCGAAAGACCTTGTTGGCGCCGGCGCCTAGCTCCCTTATCCGGGCGTTGGGATGGAGATCCTCCACCAATCGCCGTGCATCCATGAGTCAGGTACCCCTCGGGCTATTGCGGCGCCTACCCCCGACGCCGTTATTACTCTGCCGGCCCAGGCTAGCCAGCAGATACCAGTGTCAGTTGAACTTCGCTACCCCGACGGAACCGTCGTCGAGCACCCTTCCGGAGTGACCGGGATCGAGGTGGCCCGTTCCATCGGGCCACGTCTCGCCGAGGCCGCGGTGGCGGTCAAAGTGGACGGAGAACTCCGCGACCTGAGCCGGCCCATCGACCGAAGCGGGGACTTCGCGGTGGTCACCCTGTCCGACGAGGAGGGGCTCCACATCCTCCGCCACTCCTCGGCCCATGTCATGGCCCAGGCGGTTCTCGACGAGTTTCCCGGGTCCACCTTCGCCATCGGCCCGCCGATCGAAGACGGCTTCTACTACGACTTCGCCGTGGAGGCACCCTTCAGCCCGGAGGATCTCGAACACATCGAGACGAGGATGCTGCAGATCATCGAGGAGGACCAACCCTTCGAGCGGGTCGAGATGAGCCGTGAGGATGCGCTGGAGGTGTTCTCCGACCACAGGTTCAAGGTGGAGATCATCGAGTCGGTGGAGACCTCAGAGGTCGGTGACGGTGATGCGGTGAGCGCCTACCGCAACCTGGGGTTCATCGACCTGTGCCGGGGGCCGCACCTCCCATCCACCGGTCGGATCCCCGCGGTCAAGGTGCTGCGCAGTTCGGGCGCCTACTGGCGGGGCGACGAGAAGCGGGAGCAGCTGCAGCGAATCTACGGCACCGCCTGGGCCGGCCAGGACGACTTGGACGCCTACCTGCACAGGATCGAGGAGGCAGAAAAGCGCGACCATCGTCGTCTCGGCCCCGAGCTCGATCTCTTCCACATCGACCCGACTGCTCCAGGCATGCCCTATTGGCTACCCCGCGGGCTGAAACTGTTCAACACCCTCCTCGACTTCTGGCGTGACGACCATGAGCAACGGGGATACCAGGAGATCTCGGCGCCACTGATAAACGAGAAGTCGCTCTGGGTGACATCAGGCCACTGGGACAACTACGTCGACAACATGTTCGTCATCCCCGTCGACGAGAACGTCACCTTCGGGGTGAAGCCGATGAACTGCCCAAACGCGATGGTGGTGTACAACCTGCGGACCCGGAGCTACCGGGATCTCCCGCTTCGATTCTCCGACTGCGACGTGCTGCATCGATTCGAACGATCGGGGACGCTCCACGGGCTGCTCCGGGTGCGAAGCTTTCGCCAAGACGACGCTCACATCTTCTGCAGCATCGACCAGATCCGTGAGGAATATCGACGCATTCTCGACATCTGCGACTACTACTACTCGATCTTCGACCTGGGCTTCGAGCTCCAGCTGGGCACGCGTCCCGACAAGTTCATTGGAGACGTCGAAACCTGGGAGCTGGCGGAGAGGACCCTCGAGGAGATCCTTGCCGAGCGGGGCGACTACAAGGTTGTCGCTGGGGATGGCGCCTTCTACGGACCCAAGGTTGACATCGTGATGAAGGATGTGCTGGGGAGGCGATGGCAGATGGGGACCATCCAGCTCGACTTCCAACTGCCGAGGCGGTTCAACTGCTCCTATGTCGACCGGGACGGCGAACACAAGACACCGGTTGTGATCCACCGGGTCATCTACGGATCCCTAGAGAGATTCATCGGGATCCTGATCGAGCACACTGGGGGGGCCTTCCCATTGTGGCTGGCCCCGATACAGGTCAAGGTGATCCCGGTGCGTGACGAACAGAGCGCCTACGCCGAGGCGGTCGCCGCAGAAATACGCGCTGCTCGCCTTCGGGTAGAGGTGGACCGCGCCGACGAACCGCTATCGGCAAAGATCCGGCGGGCCCAGGTCGAGAAGATCCCGATCATGGCGGTGGTCGGGGAGCGGGAGATGACGGACGGAACCGTGACTGCCCGCCTGCGCAGCGGCACCAACTTGACGGCGATGGAGCCTGGCGAACTCATCGGACATCTAGTAGAGACCGTGGTGCACAAGGACTACAGCCTGGAGGGGCTGGAGGAGGTCGGTCGGGGGCGTGGGGCTACAGATGACTGACAACGAGTTCCCGCGAGTAGGTCGCGAAGGCATCCATATCGACGCCGAGTTGGCCGATCATCTGGCTATCGAACAGGAGCTCGACTCGAACGTCGTCGGCCCTTACCGATTCCCCGACCCAGGGCGCCGGCGCGTCTCTGCGTGGGTGATGGGAGGCTTCGCCGTCATCGCAGTGGTCGCCATCCCGGGCGGTTGGCCGGTGGCCCTGGGCTTCCTCGCCCTGGCGACGTGGCTCTACCTTTCGGGTTGGCCACTCCTGGTGGACGAGCATGAGGCCCTTCGGGTCGCCGCGTCGGCGGTCGACTTTCCCGTGGGCCATGCCTCGGCCACGGTCAGGTTCACCGGTTGGACGGCGAGACCCCGATGGGCGGTGGTCCTCTATGCCGCTGCCGAGCCACCCGACCGCCGTGCCCTGGTATTGGTGGACGCCGTCGACGGGACCATCCCCGAGATCCCCTACGTCGAGGAGATCGCCCCGGTCTGAGCCATCAGCTCGTCTGGCGATCCCCGACCGGCACGTAGTCGCGGCTCTCGTGGCCGACGTAGAGCTGTCTCGGCCGGAATATCCGTGTCTGCGGATCGGCAAGGAGCTCTCTGAACTGCGAGATCCAGCCGGGAAGACGACCCAAGGCGAACAACACTGTGAACATGTCGGTGGGAAAACCCATCGCCCGGTAGATGATCCCTGAGTAGAAGTCGACGTTGGGATAGAGCTTGCGCTCGATGAAGTAGTCGTCGGAAAGGGCCACCTCCTCCAACTGCATGGCCAAATCGAGGAGTGGGTCGTCGACGCCCAGAGCCTCGAGGACATCCTCTGCGGCCTGCTTGAGGATCCTGGCCCGAGGGTCGAAGTTCTTGTAGATGCGGTGGCCGAACCCCATCAACCGAAACGGGTCGTCCCGGTCTTTGGCCCGTCTGACCGCGGAGTCGACGGTCGCGCCTTCGGCCGCCAGTGACTCGAGCATCTCCAGTACGGCCTGGTTTGCCCCGCCGTGGAGCGGCCCCGACAGGGCGTGGATCCCGGCGGCCACCGAGCTGAAGATGTTGGCCTGGCCCGATCCCACCAGCCTGACCGCTGAGGAGGAGCAGTTCTGGCCGTGATCTGCATGGAGGATGAGGAGGAGGTTGAGGGCGTTGGCCACCACCGGGTCGGCGATGTAGTCCTCGGCGGGCACCGAGAACATCATCTTGAGGAAGCCGGAGGCGTAGTCCAAGGTGTTGTCGGGGTAGATGTAAGGCTGGTGGACGCTGTACTTGTAAGACCAGGCGATCATCGTCGGAGCCTTGGCGATCAGGCGCCGTGAGCTGATGTCCACCGCGTCCTCGTCGAGCGGGTCGAGGGCGTCGGGATAGTAGGTGGCCAGCGCCGAGGTGGCGGAGGCGAGGATCTGCATCGGATGCGCCGAGTGGGGGAAGGCCTCGAAGAGGTGTTTGACGTCCTCACGGAGCAGGGTGTGCCGGGTGATCGACTCTCTATAGTCATCGAACTCGGTCTCGGTGGGAAGCTCCCCGTATTGGAGGAGATAGGCAACTTCGAGGAAGTCGGCCCGCTCGGCGAGTTGCTCGATGGGGTACCCCCGGTAGCTGAGTATGCCCTGCTCGCCGTCGATGAAGCTCACTGCCGACTTTCCCTCGGCAGTGTTTCCGAACCCCCGATCGAGGGTGACCACGCCCAGGCGGCCTCGGAGAGCGGAAATGTCAAGGGCCCCATCCCCATGGGTGCCCACTTCGACAGGCAAAGCTATCTCTTCGTCCCCGTATCGGAGTACGGCGTCGGGCATGGCTGGGTCCTTCCTGGTCAACTCTCCTGGGCGGCGCGGGCTGCCTCGATCACCTGCTGTGCCTCGTTGTGGGGCACCTCGGCGTAATGGTCGAATTCGACTTCGAAGGTCCCGCGGCCGGAGGTCAATGATCGCAGCTCCGCAGCGTACTGGCGCATCTCGGCCATGGGCACCTCGGCATGCACCAGCCGGAGGGTCCCGTCACCGTCCATTCCCAGCACCCGCCCCCGACGAGCGTTGACGTCGCCCATGACGTCGCCGAGATGATCCTCGGGGACGGTGACCGTCACCTTCATCACGGGCTCGAGGAGTACCGGTTTCAAGTTGTCGGCAGCCGCCCGGAAAGCCTGGATCCCCGCCATGCGAAACGACATCTCGTCGGAGTCGACCGAGTGATACTTACCGTCGAACACCTCTGCGGAGATGTCGATCACCGGGTACCCGGCGATGATTCCCCGCTCCAGAGCCTCCCTGACACCTTTGTCGACCGCGGGAATGAATCCTCTGGGGATGGCACCTCCCTTCACCGAGTCGATGAACTCGTAACCGCTGCCACGGGGAAGCGGGGCGAAACGCACCGAGGCAACACCGAACTGGCCTCGGCCACCGGTCTGCTTCTTGTGCTTTCCCTCAGCCTCTGCGGAGGTGGTGATGCTCTCCCGGTAGGGGACCTTGGGTAACTCCGAGTCGATCTCCACCCCGAACATCCGGTGGATCCGCTCCAGGGTCACTTCGAGATGGCTGTCACCCAGACCGGCGAGGATGGTCTCGCCGGTGCCGGAGCGCCGCTCCACCCTGACCGTGGGGTCCTCCTCGACGATTCTCTGCAGGGCGGTGGACAGCTTCTCCTCGTCCTGGTGGGAGTGGGGGAATATGGCGATCTCGGCCACGGGCCGCGGGTAGGCGACCGGCTCGATCACCAGGTCGACGCCCGGGGTGCGAAGGGTGTCGCCGGAACGGAGATCGTCGATCTTGGCCACCGCGCCAATCCCACCCACGGGGAGGTCGGCGACATCGCGATGCTCCTTGCCCTGCAGCTTGAACAGGCTGTGGAGCCGGACCTTTCCCCCGCGAGCAAGCTCCAGGTCCTGGTCGGCCCGGGCGGTTCCGGTGAAGATGCGGAACATCGAGACTCGACCGACAAAGGGGTCGGACACCGTCTTGAACACGTATGCGACCAGGGGCCCTTCGGCGCTCGGGGTGATCACGTCGCCGGCGGAGAGTGCGGGGAAGGTGCGTTCCAGTGGGTTGGGCCCGTAGTCGACGATGAACTCGAACAGCGTGTCGATACCCACCAGCTTCGGGGCCGAGGTGACCAGCACCGGGTGGATCCCCCCAGCGACGATCCCGGAATGGACCGTGGACACGATCTGGTCCCGGCTGGGCTCGGTCCCTTCGAAGTAGGCCTCCATCATGGCGTCGTCGGTCTCCACGACGGTCTCGATGAGCCCGGTGTGAGCCTCGTGGACCAGATCGGCCACCTCGGCGGGAAGGTCGATCTGCGACCCTGTCTTGGCCCCGGAGGGATACTCGTACGCCCGCTCGGTAGCCACCCGAACCAAGCCCCGCAGAGCGGCCTCCTCCCCGATGGGGACCTGGATGGGGGCTATCTGCTTGCCGAAAGCGTTGCGGAGCTCGTCGAGGGTCCGCGGGTAGGAGGCACGCTCCCGGTCGAGCTTGGTGATCACCACTGCTCGGGGGATGCCCTCGTCGCCTGCAGCCTTCCACAGCTGTTCGGTCTGCACCTCGATTCCGTCGACCGCGGAGACGCAGAACAGGGCAAGGTCGGCGGCGCGGAGGGCAGACCGGGCGTCGCCGACGAAGTCCGACGACCCGGGGGTGTCGATGATGTTGATCCGGTGGCCATTCCACTCCACCGTGGCCACTGCCAGGCTCAAGGAGATGTTGCGACCGATCTCCTCGGGTGAGTGGTCGAAGGTCGTCGTACCCGACTCGACCGAGCCCATGCGGTTGGTGGCGCCCCCCACGAACAGCATCGCCTCGGCAAGAGTGGTCTTGCCACTCCCGCCATGGCCGACCAAGACGACGTTGCGGACTTTCTCGGGGACCACATGACCTCCTCGTGGAATCAAGCTCGATCCTAAACCCTGGATGCAGTCATGGTTCCGGGGCCGGTGCTACTTTGCCCCCGTGATCGACATGCGGGTCAGGCCCCGAGTGACCCGATTCATCGAGCCGGTGGGGAGGGCCCTGGCCAGGATCGGGATGACGGCGACCGCGATGACGGTTTTCGGCCTGCTGGTGGTAATTGCGGGAGCGGTACTGATTGCCGCCGAGCGCCTCGCTTTGGGTGCGGCGGTGGTCCTCTTCGGATCGCTGCTCGACGGCCTCGACGGAGCGGTGGCCCGGGCGAGCGACAGCGTCACCAACCGGGGTGCATTCCTCGACGCCGGCTTCGATCGTCTCGGAGAGATCGCCGCCTTCGGGGCATTGGCGGTAGCCAGCGCCGGACAACCCAGGGTACTCCTCCTCATCGTCCTCTCCTTGGGTGGGGCAATGCTGGTTCCCTACATGCGAGCCCGGGCAGACGCACAGGGTGTCGACGGCCGTGGTGGGCTCATGGGGCGAGCTGAGCGGATCATCCTCTTCTGCCTGGGCCTCATCCTCGGCGTCGTCGAGCCGATGCTGTGGGTCTTCGTGATCCTGGTGTGGTTGACCGCCGTCACCAGGTTCTGGAAGACCTACCGTTCCATCCGGTGAAAGGACTGCTCGCCTACCTGGGCCTCCGGCTTGGCGTGGGTCTGGTTGGCTTGCTTCCCGGTGCGGCAGCCCGCCGCCTCGGCTGGTATGCCGGTCGGGTGTGGCACCGCTTCGACCGTCGCCGCCGGGACCTGGCGCGCCGCAACATGGGTCGGGTCCTCGGCGACCCTTCGCAGGCTGAGGAAGCGTCCCTGGCGGTGATGCAGTCCTACGGTCGCTATTGGGCGGAGGCCCTTTGGGCCCGAGAGCACCGGGTCGCCGGTTTCCTGGACAAGACCGAGGTCGAAGGTCTGGAGAGGATTCTCCAGGCTCGTGACCAGGGTACGGGGATGATCATCGGGCTGCCCCATATGGGGAACTGGGAGGCGGCCGCACCTGTCGCCGTTGGTCAGGGCGTCCCCGTGGTCGCCGTGGCCGAGAGTCTGCCCAACCGGCGGATCACGACCTGGTTCACCCGGATGAGGGCGAAGTTCGGGATCGAGATCGTGCTTGCCACAGGGGGCATCGAGGTGATGCGGAGGTTGGAGGGGGCGCTGCAGTCCAACAAGGCTGTGGCTCTCCTCGCCGACCGGGACCTCAAGGGTAGGGGTGTGGAGGTCGAGTTCTTCGGGGAGGCAACCACCCTCCCCGCCGGCCCGGCGACCCTCTCGCTCAAGACCGGGGCACCCCTGTTGCCGGTGGGGTGTTACTTCAGAGACGACGGCCATCGGGTAGTTGTCCGGCCCGAGGTCCCGATACCCCAGGCCGGCTCCCGAGCGGAGCGAGTCCGCCTGATGACCCAGACACTCGCCGCCGAAATGGAGAAGCTGATCCTCGAGGCACCCAGCCAATGGCACATGGTGGTGCCCAACTGGCCATCGGACCGGTGACCCGATGAGGGTGGGCGTCGTCTGCCCGTATGACCTCACCGCGCCTGGAGGGGTTCAGCAGCTGACCCTGGAGCTGGCCGCCATGTTGCGCCGAACCGGGGATGAGGTGATCCTGGTGGGGGCGGGGAGAGACGTCGACAACGACCCTGGCCGAATGTTCGTGGGCCGTTCCCTGCGTGTCACGGTAAACCGGTCGATAGCCCCAGTCACCTTGGCCCCCGGATCGTGGAGAAGGACCCGCTCGGCCCTGACCGAGGTCGACGTGGTCCACATCCACGAGCCTCTGGTGCCCCTGGTGGGGTGGGCCGCCCTTGGTGTCGACCGGCCAGTTGTGGCCACCTTCCACGCCGATCCCCCGCGATGGGCCACCGCTATGTATCGGAGGGCTCCCGGGCTCGGGTCCCGGATGCGACAGAGGGTGCTCACGGCAGTAAGCGCCACCGCCGCTGCCGCCATCCCCGGGTCGTGGGGAGATGTACGGGTGATCCCCAACGCCATCGACGTCGCCGCCTACCGTCCCCCCGTCGACAGGGTGGCCCTTCGAGTGTGCTTCCTTGGTCGGGATGAGCCGCGTAAGGGCCTCGACGTGCTCCTCGAGGCCTGGCCCCTTGTCCGGGCAGCGGTGCCTCAGGCCGAGCTGAAGGTGATGGGAGCCAGCCGATCCGAGCAGATACCGGGAGTCGAGTACCTGGGACGGGTGGGGGGCGACGAAAAGAAGCGGGTCCTCGCCTCCAGCATGGTCTACGTGGCCCCCAACATCGGTGGGGAGAGCTTCGGGATCGTGATCGCCGAGGCGATGGCCGCCGGATGCGCCGTGGTCTGCTCCGATCTGAGAGCTTTTCGAGACGTTGTCGGGAGTGTCGCCCGGATCGTCCGTGCCGGTGACCGTGACTCCCTGGCCGAAGCGATCACCTCCCTTCTCGTCGAGCCAGGGCTTGCCGAGGAGATGGGCCAGCGCGCTCGGCAGGTGGTGAGCCGCTTCGACTGGGCGGTGGTCGTTGACGAGTACCGCCAGGCCTACCACGACGCCCTCACCTAGGTGCGTTTCAGCCTCCGCAGTACAATCGGGTGTAACCCCATCAGGAGATGTGATTTGGTGGAGACCGGAACCGACCGGGTGAAACGAGGACTGGCCGAGATGCTCAAGGGCGGGGTGATCATGGACGTGGTCACCGCCGCCGAGGCGCGCATCGCCGAGGAGGCGGGTGCAGTCGCAGTAATGGCCCTGGAGCGGGTTCCCGCCGACATCCGCAAGCACGGCGGAGTTGCCCGCATGTCTGACCCGACCAAGATCGAGGAGATCCAGGCCACGGTGAGCATCCCGGTGATGGCCAAGTGCCGCATCGGCCATTTCGCTGAGGCCCTGGTCCTTCAGGCGCTAGGCGTCGATTACATCGACGAGTCGGAGGTGCTCACGCCGGCCGACGAGGAGCACCACGTCGACAAGTGGGCTTTCACCACTCCCTTCGTTTGCGGTGCCCGCAACCTCGGAGAAGCCCTCCGGCGTATCGGTGAGGGCGCCGCCATGATCCGCACCAAGGGGGAAGCCGGCACCGGCAACGTCGTCGAGGCGGTACGCCACATGCGCACCGTCACCAACGAGATCCGGATGCTGACCACCCTGGGCGACGACCAACTGATGAGTGCCGCACGTGATCTGGCCGCACCGTATGAACTGGTCAAGGAGGTCGCCGCCACCGGCAGGCTCCCCGTGGTCAACTTCGCCGCCGGTGGCATCGCCACCCCGGCCGATGCCGCACTGATGATGGGGCTGGGAGTCGACGGGGTGTTCGTCGGGTCGGGGATCTTCAAGAGCTCCGACCCCGAGGGCTACGCCCGGGCGATCGTCGAGGCGACCACCTTCTGGAGCGATCCCGAAGTGGTGGCCAAGGTGTCCCGGGGGTTGGGCGAGGCCATGCCCGGTCTCGAGATCTCGACGTTGGACGACTCGGAGAAGTTGGCCGGACGAGGCTGGTGACGTGAGCCGGGTTGGCGTCCTGGCGCTTCAGGGCGACGTCCGGGAGCATCTGAGACTCCTCGGCTCGATCGGGGTGGAGACAGTGTCGATTAAGACCCCCGCTGCTCTGGCCGAGGTCGATGCATTGGTGATCCCCGGTGGCGAGTCCACGACCATCGGGAAGATGGCGGTCCGATTCGGGATGTTGGACCCACTGCGCGCCGCCATCACCGGCGGGATGCCGGTCTACGGGACCTGTGCCGGCATGATCCTCCTCGCTGGGGCGGTAACCGAAGGCGAACAGCCCCTGATCGGTGTCCTGGACGTGATGGTGCGTCGCAACGCCTTCGGGCGCCAGAACGAGTCGTTCGAGGCCGACATCGAGGTGGCCGGGCTCGACTCGCCCTTCCCCGCAGTGTTCATCCGGGCGCCCTGGATCGAGAAGGTGGGAGCCGAGGTAGAGGTGCTCGCCGCCATCGACGACCATCCGGTGATGGTTCGTCAAGGGAGCATCCTGGCCACCTCATTCCATCCCGAGCTCACCGGCGACGGCCGCATCCACCGAATGCTGGTCGAGATGGTCTGAGGCGTCATGGCAGGCCATTCCAAGTGGGCAAACATCAAGCATCGCAAGGGCCGCCAGGACGCGGCCAGGGGCAAGCTGTTCGGGAAGTTGGCCAAGGCGATCGAGATCGCAGCTCGCGAGGGTGGTGGAAATCCGGACTTCAACCCGACGCTGGCCACGGCGGTCTTCAAGGCGAAGGCGGCCTCGATGCCCAACGACAACATCGAACGGGCAATCAAGCGAGGCACAGGGGAAGTGGCCGGCGCCACCTATGAGGAGATCTGGTACGAGGGTTACGGGCCAGGCGGGGTTGCCCTCTACGTTCAGATCCTCACCGACAACCGTAACCGAGCGGCATCAGACGTCCGCTCCACGTTCACCAGGCACAACGGCAACCTGGGTGAGCCCGGTTCGGTGGGGTACCTCTTCTCCCAGAAGGGCTTGATCGTCGCCGAGGGCTCCGAAGAGGGGGTGATGCTCACCGCACTCGATGCCGGCGCCGAGGACATCGAAGACAACGGTGACGGCACCTACGAGGTGGTCACCGAGCCCTCCGACCTGGGCGGGGTCCGGACGGCGTTGGAGGCTGCGGGGATTGGGATCGTGTCGGCCGACATCACCCAGCGCCCCTCCAACTGGGTCCCGGTGGGGGAGGGGGGGGCACGGAAGCTCCTCCGCCTCATCGACGCCCTCGACGACCTCGACGACGTCCAGGCGGTCTTCTCAAACTACGACATCGAGGACGAGGTGATGGAGAGAGTCCTCACTGAGACCTGAGGGTGCGGGTTTCTCCTCGACATCCCGGGGGTAGACCCCGTGGAACCGGCGCCGCGGTAGCGTCGTTGAACCGTTTGGTCCGTCGAAGGAGGTGGCCTTGCGCCGGGCATTTCTCCTGGTGGTCCTGGTAGTGGCACTGCCGGTCGCCGTCCCCGGCCCGGAGACTGCCCCCACCCTTCCCGACCAGGCGTCTGCAGAGTCGACCGTGCCCCCGGCCCCCCCGGTCATCACCGACCCGGTGGAGGAGCCTCCGCCGACGCCTGAGAACGAGACCATGTGGCTCCTTCTCGGAGTCTCGGCGCTGTCGGGCATCGTGCTCCTCCTGGTCCACGTCTGGTCGAGTGACCGGCCGTCGCGTGCCGAGCGAGAGGTCCCATCGGCCGGAAAGAGCTGATCACAGGTCTCGATGTGCCGGGAGACCGGAGAGCCCGGTCGTAAATTGTCCAGGTGGACCCGTTCCTCACCGGGGTGCTCGCCGGTTATGGCATCGCCATCCCGGTGGGAGCGATTGCCTTGCTCATCATCGAGACCGGGATCAGACGTGGGTTCCGGCCGGCGTTGGCAGCCGGTGCCGGAGCGGCCAGCGCCGATCTGATCTATGCAACGGTGGCGGTGATCGGCGGCGCCACCATCGTCGGACTGGTCTCCGAGGCACGGCACCCGTTACGGGTGGTCAGCGGCTTGCTCCTGGGTGTGATCGCACTTCACGGCCTGTGGCGGTCCCGTGGGCCGGTAGCCGAGGTGAGCCGGGAGGAAGCTCCCAAGGGACGTGACCTGGCTTCGACATATACCCGGTTCCTGGGTTTGACCCTGGTCAACCCGGCGACGGTGATCTACTTCGCCGCCGTGGTGGTCGGGCTCGGAGTAGCGAGCGGGATGACCCCTGGACAGGGCGCCCGATTCGTGGCCGGGGCGGGGCTGGCTTCGCTGTCGTGGCAGACGCTGATTGCCTGGCTGGGGGCGTCTGCCGGGGCGCGCCTGACAAACCGCGCCCGGGTGATTGTCTCGATAGCCGGCTACTTGCTGATCCTCGGTCTGGCGGTGGCGGTCCTGTTGAGCTGAGAGTTGATGCCGGTTTTCTTTCCTGATCCGCCCGCAACCCTCTTGAACTTGTCATGGGGGGAACGTATGTTCGACGGTATGGAGTGGGAGAACACCATCGGTCGGGTCTCTACTGACAGTCTCCAGCAGCAGTTGTTGTCGGTGGAGCAGGAGATTTCGGGGTTGCGGGCCACCGAGTTGGGGGTGTTGGACGAGTTGGATCGTCGTCAGGTGCACACCGGAGATGGCTGCCGCACCTTGGCTCAGTGGGTGAGCCTGGTCTTGGACACCACTCTGGACGATGCCCGTTCTCTGGTCCGGACCATGCGCCGCACCCAGTCCCGAACGGATCTGCGGGAAGGACTCTCCGATGGCATGTCGTTCCGCCGGGTGGAAGCTCTCTCCAAGATCGAGGATGACATAGGTCTCGGCTATGAGTGGGATGTCGCCGGTGTCCTCCGTGAGGCTGCTCGTCGGGTCCGGTTGACCGCTGAGGGCGAGCACCGGATCGAACAGGATCGGTTTCTGGTGATCCAACCTTCGCTGGACGAGTCGCGGTGGAAGTTGTGGGGTGGGCTCGACGGGTATTCCGGTGCCATCGTGGACAAGGCCCTGTCCGATGCCGCTGATGCTCTCCCTGTCCCAGAAGACATGAGGGTCGATTCGGGATGGCGCAAAGCCACAGCCCTGGCCCAACTCTGCATGGGAGATGCCGCCCCGGCATCTGAGGTCTCGGTGTTCGTCGACACCGGAGAAGCCGCCGCCACTGACGGCCGGGCCGGGGTGATGCTCGTATCCGGACCGAAACTCGGGCGCCAAGCACTCGAAGCGATCCTCTGTGATTCGGGGGTGGGAGTGTTCGGGATCAACGGCCGGGGCGAATACCTGCGGTACGGACGCAGATACCGGACCGCCACCCCAGCCCAGACCAGAGCGTTACTCCACAAGTACGGCGGTAGATGCGCCGCCGACGGTTGCAGTTCGAGGAACCGGCTCCAAGCCCACCACTTGACTCCATGGGCTCAAGGGGGGGAAACCAATCTCGAAGACCTCATCTTGTTGTGCTGGTTCCATCACCACGTGGTCGTCCACCAGTGGCGATACACCATCTACCGCCATGCGGTCCACGGACGCATTCGCTTCCGCCGACCACCCAGCCACGCACCCTGACCTCAGGATTCTCGGACCTCGTAGACGTATCTCAGAGTCGAGCCCTCGTAGGTGGCGGTCACCTCCCAACAGCCGGGCTGGTCGGGATTGATCCCGCCGATCATGAACCAGCCGTCCTCGTCGGTGAGGCCGTTGGTGGCTTTGAGATCATTCGAGACAGGAGGCTGCTCCGCGTCGAGCCGCCGATAGGTGACGCCCAAACTCGGCTCGGGCTCCTGGACCCCACCGGGGAACTCAGCGCTCCAGAACACAGTCTCGCTCCCCCTAAGCCATGTCGCCGACAGGGTGGTTCCATTCGCCGGCTCAGGGCGAAAGTCTCTCAAGGTGACACCACAACGGCTACTGTCTAGAACATATGTTCGTGCTCGGGGTCGATCCCGGTCTGTCCGTAACCGGTTACGGGTTGGTCGAGGGCTCCTATCCGCCTCGAGCCTTGCTCGCCGGGGTGATCCGTACCGACCCGGAAGCCACACCCGCCATTCGACTGGCCGAGCTCCACGACGGGCTGACCCAAGTGATCTCCGAGGCCAGTCCGGATGTCCTCGCGGTAGAGATGGTGTTCACCAACCGCAACCTGCAGACCGCAGTCTCTGTGGGTCGGGCGTCCGGGGTGGTGCTCCTGGCGGCGGCACGGGCCAACATCCAGGTGTTCGAGTACGTGCCAACCGCGGTGAAATCTGCGGTCACCGGTGACGGTTCGGCTAACAAGACGCAGGTGCAGACCATGGTTGCCAAGCTCCTCGGCCTCGGCGAGCCGCCTACACCGGCCGACGCTGCCGACGCCTTGGCCATCGCCCTGTGTCATCTCCGTGCCGCCCCCCTGGAGGCCCGCTCGTGATTGGGAGGCTCAGGGGCGTGCTGGTCTCTGCCCGTGACACCGTCATATGCCTTGATGTCGGAGGAGTGGGATACGAGGTGCAGATGACCCCCATGGACCGGTCGTCGCTCCCGGGTGTGGGTGAGGAGATCGTGGTCCACACCCACACCCATGTCCGTGAGGACGACATCAGCCTCTATGGGTTCGCCGCCGAACCTGACCGAGACATGTTCCGGGTCCTGATCACCGCCAGCGGGGTCGGGCCGCGGGTCGCCATGGCCCTGCTCGGGTCGATGAGCTCATCCGAGATCGTCCGGGCCATCGTCAGCGACGACCCCGACGCTCTCACCGTGGCCCCCGGAGTGGGCAAGCGGGGAGCCCAGAAGATCGTTCTCGAGCTCGCCCCGAAACTGGCGGGCCGCGAGATCGACATTCGCGTCACCGGAGACCTGGCAACCGTCCGCCAGGCGTTGGAGGGCCTGGGATACTCCACCGCCGAGATAAACGAGGCGATGACCGAGGTCGACCCCGACCAGCCACTGGAAGCCCAGATCAAGAGCGCCCTCCAGAGTTTGGGGAGGAGGTGACCGTGCGGGAGGACAGCCTGCTAAGCCCGACTCTCGAAGATGAGGTCGAGATCACGCTGAGACCCCGGAGCCTCGACGAGTTCATCGGCCAGGAGAAGGTGAAGAACCGGTTGCGGATCTCCCTGGAGGCGGCGGTCAAGGAGCGGCGGCCGCTTGACCACGTCCTCCTCTCCGGGCCACCAGGTCTGGGCAAGACCACCCTGGCGGCGATCATCGCCGCGGAGAAAGGTGTCTCCTTCCGGGTGACCTCCGGGCCGGCGTTGGAGCGCCCTGGCGACCTGGCTGCCATCCTCTCCAACCTCCAGCACCAGGACGTCTTCTTCATCGACGAGATCCACCGTCTCCCCCGGGCGGTGGAGGAGGTGCTCTACCCGGCGATGGAGGACTTCCAACTCGATGTGGTCCTGGGCAAGGGACCGACCGCCCAGTCGATACGGATCGACCTGCCCCGGTTCACCCTGGTCGGTGCCACGACCCGCAAGGGGAAGGTGACCGCACCGCTCCGCGACCGTTTCGGGATCGAGGAGAAGCTGGATTACTACGAGCCCGAGGACCTCGCTCGGATCGTCACCCGGTCTGCGGGGATCATCGAAGTCGAGATGAGCGCCGAAGCCGCCGAGCTGATCTCGACCCGGAGTCGTCGCACCCCACGTATCGCCAACCGTCTCCTTGCCCGGGTTAGGGACTATGCGGTGGCACGCGCCTCAGGGGTCATCGACCTGAATGTCGCCCTCGAAGCCCTGGCGGTGTACGAGGTCGACGACCTGGGGCTGGACAAGGTGGACAGGGCCATCCTCCATGCCGTTGTCGAGCGCTTCGGCGGCGGGCCGGTGGGCCTTTCCACCCTGGCGATCGCCGTCGGTGAGGAGCCGGAGACCGTGGAAGACGCCTATGAGCCGTTCCTCCTCCAATCGGGTTTGCTCAAGAGGACTCCGCGAGGTCGGGTCGCCACCGAGCTCGCCTATGCCCATGTAGGTGTGGATGTCCCCGACGACCCGCAGGGCCGGCTGCTCTAGCCCAGCTCCCTGCGGACCACCACCTTGACCACGGTGTGGGGCGCAGTCTGTCTCCGCTCGACGACCTCGAACCCGGCCTTCTCGAACATGCTCAGATTTCCCATGTACAGGTTGGGAGAGGATATTCGGTCTCCGACATCGGATTGGATAACCCTCGATCATCGTGGCGCCGTGCTCGCTGACGTAGTCGACGGCAGCTTCTATGAGGGCTGAGGCCACTCCGGAGCGGCGTGCCCCCCGGGAAATGACGAAGCAGACCACCGACCACGTTTCGGAGATCGAAGGAGGCGCACCAACACCAGCTGAGGTCGCCTCGCGTCCCGAACAGGTCGGCGAGATGAGGAAGACGCTCCTCGGTGAGCGGATGGATCTCCAACTGCACGACGGGCCAAGTGTGCAAGCTCCAGGCGGACAGAGGATGTCACCGATACCCTCGAACGGCCGATGAAGGTCTCCGACTTCGTCTACCACCTGCCTGAGGAGGCCATAGCCCAGACTGTGGTCGAGCCCCGACACGACTCCAGACTCCTCGACACCAGGAACCTGACCGACCACCGCTTCATCGATCTACCCGCCCTGCTCGAACCGGGAGACCTGGTGGTGGTCAACGAGACCCGGGTGAGGGCGGCCCGAGTGGCGGGTGTCCGACGCGGAACCGGGGGCAGGGTGGAGATGCTGTTCCTCGAACCCAGGGCAGGCGGGTTGTGGGAGGTGCTTGCCCGTCCCTCCCGACGCCTCCGTGACGGTGTGGAGATCGAGGTGGGCGAGGCGGTGGCAGTCATCCGGCAGTCGTTGGGGGAGGGCCGGTTTGCCGTGGAACTGGAGAGCGAGGACCCCGAGGCCACTATCGCCGGCGCAGGAACCATGCCCCTCCCTCCCTACTTCACCGGGACCCTCGACGACCCCGATCGCTATCAGACGATGTTCGCCAGGCGTTCCGGTTCGGCGGCGGCGCCCACTGCCGGGCTCCATTTCACACCTGAGGTGGTCTTCGCGCTCGCTCGGCGGGGAATCGCCATCGCCACCGTCGACCTCCACGTCTCCCTGGACACCTTTCGGCCGATGGTCACCGAGACTGTCGAGGAGCACCGTATCCACACCGAGTGGTGCTCGGTCCCAGACACAACCGCACAAGCGGTCGAGCGGACTCGGGCTTTGGGAGGAAGGGTGGCGGCCGTGGGCACAACGGTGGTTCGAACCCTCGAATCGCATTCCGACGGCTCAGGTGGGGTGGAGCCTGGAGAAGGCCCCACCGACCTCTTCCTCCGGCCAGGGAGCACATTCAGGGTCGCCGACCTCCTCGTGACCAACTTTCACCTTCCCGGATCGACCCTTCTGGTGTTGCTGGCCGCCTTCATGGGCGACGGCTGGCGCGAGGTGTACAGGGTGGCCCTGGAGAGGGGCTATCGGTTCCTCTCCTTCGGAGACGCCATGCTGGCTGAGCGGGCATCCACCTAGCCTGGGCGGATGCCTGCGGTCACCTGGACGCTCACCGCCGCCGACGGCGAAGCTCGCTCAGGGTGGCTGGACACCCCGCACGGAAGGATGCGGACTCCGCTGTTCATGCCAGTGGGGACCCGGGCAACGGTCAAGGCAGTCGACACCGCCGACCTTGAAGGGATCGGGGTAGGTTTGGTGCTGGCCAACACCTACCACCTGATGCTCCGCCCCGGGGCCGACCTGATTGCCGCCCATGGCGGCCTCCACGGCTTCATGGGGTGGGAGCGGGCGATCCTCACCGACTCGGGCGGGTTCCAGATCTTCTCCCTGGAGCCGAGGATCGAGGAGTCGGGAGCCACTTTCAGGTCGGTCTACGACGGTCGGAAGGTGCATGTCACCCCGGAGGACGCGGTGACCATCCAGGAGCGGCTCGGTCCCGACATCGCCATGGCCCTGGACGTGTGTGTCGGGCTTCCCGCTCCCCGTGAGCACGTCGAGGCGGAGATGAGGAGGACCCTGCGCTGGGCGGAGCGCAGCCTGGCGGTTCATACCCGGCCCGACCAGGCCCTTTTCGGAATCGTCCAGGGTGGTGTCGACCCCGACCTCCGGTCGGAGAGCGCTTCGGCGACCGCAGACCTGGGGTTCGCCGGCTTTGGCATAGGTGGGCTGTCGGTGGGCGAGAGCGTCTTCGAGCGGAATCTCGCCCTGGAAGCCGCCATCTCCCAACTTCCACCCGACCGACCCCGGTATGTGATGGGGCTGGGCGACACCGAGGGCCTCCTCGACGCTGTGGCCCGGGGAGCCGATATGTTCGACTGCGTCATCCCCACCAGGCTGGCCCGGCACGGCCGGGCGCTCACCTCGGACGGGGACTTCAATCTGAAACGGGCCGAGTTCGAGGCCGATTCAGGCCCGCTCGACACCGAGTGCGGGTGCCCGACGTGTCGCCGGTACACCAGGGCATACCTGAGACACCTCATCAGGGCGGGCGAGATCACCGGTCACCGGCTGCTCACCATCCACAACCTGTGGTATGTCCACCGTCTGATGGAGGCCACCGCCGACGCCATCCAGATCGGCCAGTTCGAAGGGTTTGCCCGTTCGGTGACCAGCAGGCGAGCGGGCTCGCCCCAAACACCTCCCCACGCCTAACCTGCCGCGGTCATCTAGTGGAGGAACATTGAGCTCTGTCGTGTTAGCCCAGGAGGCGGCGAGCCCCTATTCGTCGCTGATATTCCTCGCCCTGATGGTCGGAGTGTTCTACTTCCTCATCATCAGGCCGCAGCGTCGACGCGCCAAGGCCCAGCAGGAGCTTGCCGCCTCCATCCAGCCGGGGCACGAGGTGCGCACCATCGGGGGCATTCACGGGACTGTGGTCAGCGTGGACGAGGACTCCGTGGTGCTCAAGGTGGAGGAGGGACGGCTGCGCGTCGCCCGCCGGGCCATCGGTAGCCGGGTCGACGAGGCATCCTGACCTGGCTCCGGTGGGGCCTTAGACTCCCTACGTGGAACATCTCGCCTCGCTGATCCGGGACATCCCAGACTTCCCTGAACCCGGGGTGGTCTTCAAGGACATCACCCCGGTCCTGGCCGATCGCGGCGCCCTGGCCCAGCTGGTGAAGGCCCTGGCTGAGCCCTACATCGGCACCGAGGTCGACAAGGTCGCCGGGATAGAGGCCCGTGGTTTCACCCTGGCATCCCCGGTGGCTCGGGTGCTCGAAGCAGGTTTCATCCCGGTGCGCAAGCCGGGCAAGCTCCCCTTCGACACCGTCCGGGAGGACTACTCCCTTGAGTACGGCACCGATGCCCTCGAGGTTCACGTAGACGCGGTCGAGCCTGGCGAGAGGGTGCTTCTGGTCGATGACGTGATCGCCACCGGCGGGACGGCTGCCGCTGCGGTCCGGCTCCTCAAGGGAATCGGAGCCGAGGTGGTGGGGTTCGCGGTGTTCATCGAGTTGGTGTTCCTCGCCGGGAACCTGCAGCTCGACGGAGTGCCGATCCATGCCCTCGTCAAATACGACTGAGACCGGCGTACCGACCGCCCTCCAGCCGGTCGTCAGCGCCTTCACCGAGCACCACCCCAAGGGTGACCCCGGACTCCTGATCACGGCGTATCAGACCGCCGACCGGGCCCACGCCGGCCAGCTGCGCAAGACCGGTGATCCCTACATCACCCATCCACTGGCCGTTGCCGAGATGCTCGCCGGGTACGGGCTCGACGCCGAGACCATCGCCGCAGCCCTCCTCCACGACACCGTGGAGGACACCGAGGTGACCATGGACCAACTCCGGCGGGACTTCGGCGAGGAGGTGGCCCGGCTCATCGACGGAGTCACCAAGCTCGACCGGGTCAGGTTCTCCAACCGGGAGCAAGCCCAGGCGGCGACCATCCGCAAGATGGTGGTGGCCATGGCCCAAGACGTCAGGGTGCTGATCATCAAGCTGTTCGACCGGCTCCACAACCTGCGCACCGTGGATGCGCTGCGTGAGGAGAAGCAGGCCCGTGTGGCCAGAGAGACCTTGGATGTGTACGCCCCACTGGCTCATCGTCTTGGGGTCCAGGAGATCAAACACGAGTTCGAGGACCGCTGCTTCGCCATCCTCTATCCCGGTCCCAACGCCGAGATCCAGGCCCGGCTCGCCGAAGCAGCACCCGAGCGAGAGGCGTTCATCGAGAAGATGGTTGCCGAGATCTCCGGGATGTTGGGCGACGCCGGGATCGAGGCCGAAGTGACCGGACGGCCCAAGCATCAGTACTCCATCTACCGCAAGATGATGGAACAGAACCGTCCCTTCGAGGACATCCACGACCTCATCGGGATCAGGATCGTCACCCAGTCCACCCGCGACTGCTACGCCGCGCTGGGCCTGGTGCACAGCCATTGGGTGCCGGTGACGGGAAGGTTCAAGGACTACATCGCCATGCCCAAGATCAACCTCTACCAGTCGTTGCACACCACGGTGATCGGTCCCGACGGGAAACCTCTCGAGGTTCAGATCCGAACCGAGGAGATGCATTACCGGGCCGAGGCGGGGATCGCCGCCCATTGGCGTTACAAGGAGGGAGAGATCGGACGTCTCCCCACCATGGACCTCGACTCGCTCGACGAGGATCCCGAGGAGTTCCTGGCCAACCTCAAGCTCGACCTCTACCAGGACGAAGTGTTCATCCTCACCCCCGGGGGAGACGTCAAGGAGCTTCCCAGGGGCTCGACCGCGGTCGACTTCGCCTACACGGTGCACACCGAAGTGGGTCATCGCTGCGTCGGTGCCAGGGTCAACGGCCGTCTGGTCCCTTTGTCCACCCGGCTCGAGTCGGGAGACATCGTCGAAGTGCTCACCTCGAAGTCACCAGACGCCGGTCCCAGCCGAGATTGGCTCTCCTTCGTCCGCACCGGGAAGGCCAAGTCGAAGATCAAGCAGTGGTTCCAGAAGGAGCGCCGAGACCAAGCAGTCTCCGAGGGGCGGGAGATAGTGCTTTCCCTGTTCAAGAAGGAGGCCCCAGACCTCCCCGCCGCCGAGAGGGACGCCCACCTCGAGGCCATCGCCCTGGAACTGGGCCAGAAGGACGCCGAGACCCTGATCGCCTCCCTCGGAGAGGGCCATGCCTCGCTCGACAGTGTGGCGGTGCGTCTGCAGCGCCGTCTCTCGCCTGACACCGGCGACACCCTTTTCCGCCCTCCGCGGCGTCGCCGACCCACCGATGCCCGGGTGGTCGTGGAAGGCCAAGACGACATGCTGGTGCAGTTCGCCCGGTGCTGTTCGCCGGTTCCCGGCGACCCCATCGTGGGTTATGTCACCGTGGGCCGCGGGGTGTCGGTGCACCGCGCCGACTGCACCAACGTCTCGTCGCTCTCGGGCCGGAGGGAGCGCTCGGTCGAGGTCTCCTGGCCGGGTGGGGCTCTCGGGGGGTTCGTGGTCTGGATCCAGGTGGAAGCTCTCGACCGCACCCGACTGTTACGAGACGTCACCCAGGTGATCTCCGACACCGGGGCCAACATCACCGCCTCGTCCACGGCGACCAGTGAGGACCGGGTTGCCATCCTCAAGTACGAGGTCGAGTTGTCCGACCCGGGTCAGCTTCCCCGACTCCTCGCCGACATCAGGGGAGTGGACGGGGTGTTCGCCGCCTTCCGTCTGGCAAACGACCCCTCAGCCACGTGATCGTCCGCCAGATCCCCGGATGGGTGGCGGTGACCAATTCCTGGGTGGTCGCCGAGGAGCGCGGGGGCCCGGCACTGGTGATCGACGTCCCTCCCGAGCCGGTTGAGGTAGGGGATTACCTGGTTGCACAGGACCTCTCGCTGGCCGCCATCTTGCTCACCCATGGCCACGTCGACCACACCGGCGGAGCCGGGGCCCTGGCTCGTCGCACCGGGGCAGTGGCCTACGTCCACCCGGATGACGACTTCCTCACCCTCCATCCGGCAGAGCAGATGCGCCGGCTCTTCGGCCTGGTTCCCCCCGGTGACTTTGCCCCCCCGGACGAGATCGTGGGCCTGGTCGACGGCAAGGTCCTCGATCTGGCGGGGCTGGACTGGGAGGTGAGGCACACCCCTGGCCACACCCCGGGGCACTGTTGTTTCCACCTGGCCGAGGAGGGGATCCTCTTCTCCGGTGACCAGCTCTTTGCCGGGAGTGTGGGCCGAACCGACCTCCCCGGGGGCGACTACCCGACCCTGATGGCTTCGATGAGGGAGCGGGTGATGACCCTGGACGACAACACCCGGGTGCTTCCCGGGCATGGGCCGGAGACCACGATCGGCCGGGAGCGACGCCACAACCCGTTCCTGGCGGACCTGTGAGGGGCTGGCCGGCGGCCACCGCCGGTAACCTGCCGCCTCCATGAGCTTCGCACCCCCGAAGGGGACCAACGACCTGCTCCCAGACGAGTCACAGGCGTGGCGTTCGGTGCTCACCGCCTGGGACGACTGGTCTGCACGGTACGGATATCCACTGGTTGCCACTCCCATCTTCGAATCCACCGAGCTCTTCGAGCGGGGGGTCGGGGCTACCTCCGAGGTCGTAAGAAAGCAGATGTACACCTTCGCCGACAAACGAGGCCGGTCGCTCACCCTCCGGCCGGAGGGCACCGCCGGGGTGGTGCGGGCCTATCTCGGCTCTGGAGCCCAGGGGGCGTGGAAGGGGGCCTACTCGGGCCCCTTCTTCCGCTACGAGCAACCCCAGAAGGGGCGATTCCGCCAGTTTTGGCAGGTGGGGGTGGAGTACCTCGCCGTCGAGTCGCCCCTGGCCGACGCCGAGGTGATCGAGCTGGGGTTTCGCTTCCTCGACGGGGTGGGGGCAAGAGGTGTCGAGCTCCACATCAACAGCATCGGTGACGCCGCCTGCCGACCCGGTTACGTGGAGGTTCTTCGGGACTACCTGGTGCAACGACGGGACCTCCTCGGTGAGGACTCGCGGCGGTTGATCGAGGCCAACCCCCTCCGTGTCCTCGACTCCAAGGTGGACCGACCCCGGCTCACCGATCCACCGACGATCATCGAGCACCTTTGCACCGCGTGCCGAGACCACTACCAGGAGGTGAGGCGGCTCCTCGACGGCGTCGGAGTCCCCTACGTGGAAGACCCTTATCTGGTACGCGGTCTCGACTACTACACCCGCACCGCCTTCGAGTACCTGGGGCTCGATCTCGACGCCGCCCACGATGCCCTCGGTGGTGGTGGCCGCTACGACGGCCTCTCCGAGCTGATCGGAGGCCCGCCCACACCCGGGGTCGGCTTTGCCCTGGGGGTCGACCGGATCGTGCTCGCCGGCGGTGGCGCCGATTCCACAACCCTCGACGCCTACCTGGTGTCCGAGGTGGGACCCGAGGAGACGATGGTCGTGGCCTCCCGGCTGCGGGCCGAGGGGGTGAGGGTCGACTTCGACGGCCTGGGGCGATCGGTCAAGGCCCAGTTCCGCACGGCGCGCCGTCTCGGGTCACCGGTGATCCTGGTCCTCAAGGGGGATGGCGCCATCGACGCCCAGGTGGAGGGGGCACGAGAGCAAATGCCGGTCGAGCGGGTGGCATCCTGGCTGGAAGCCCGGAGATGATCCGGACCCACCACGCCGGGAGCATCACACCCGGGGAGATCGGCGAGGAGGTCACCCTGGCGGGATGGGTGCAGCGGCGTCGCGACCATGGAGGTATCACCTTCTTCGACCTGCGCGACTCGAGCGGCCTGATCCAGGTGGTCGTCGATCCTGTCGAACATCCGGTCGCCGAGGAGCTGCGAATGGAGTACTGCCTCAGGGTTACCGGGGAGGTCAGAGCCCGGCCTGAAGGCACCGAGAACCTCGAGTTGGCCACCGGCACGATCGAGGTGGGAGCCACCTCGGTGGACGTCCTGGCGCCGGCACGGACTCTCCCTTTCATGGTCGACGACCGTACCGAGGTCGACGAGCTGATCCGGCTCCGTCACCGCTATCTCGACCTGCGCCGGCCGCGCATGGCTGCCAACCTGCGGGCCCGGTCCCGGGCGACGGCCGCCATCCGCCGGACCCTCGACGACCTCGGGTTCCTCGAGGTGGAGACCCCTACCCTGGTCAACTCGACCCCGGAAGGCGCCCGTGACATGCTGGTCCCCAGCCGGCTTCGCCCTGGTGAGTTCTACGCACTGCCCCAATCGCCCCAGCTGTTCAAGCAGCTCCTGATGATGTCCGGGGTGGAGCGCTATTTCCAGATCGCTCGCTGCTACCGCGACGAGGACTTCCGGGCCGACCGCCAGCTGGAGTTCACCCAGCTCGATCTGGAAGGCGCCTTCTGGGACCGTGATGACGTCCTCGACACCATCGAGGGGGTCCTGGTGGCTGTAGTGGCCGAGCTACGCCAGGTCGAGCTGTCCCGACCCTTCCCCCGGCTCACCTGGGAGGAGGCGATGGACCGCTATGGGTCGGACAAGCCAGACACTCGATTCGGGTCGGAGATCGTCGACCTCACCGACTTGGTGGCAGGCTCCGGTTTCGCGGTCTTCTCCGGAGCGGTCGGGGCCGGTGGCACGGTTCGGGGCATCAACGCCGGATCGGTCGAGTGGTCCCGGGCCCGGGCCGACGCGATCACCGAGAAGGCCAAGGATCTCGGGGCCAGAGGCCTGGTCTGGATGGTGGTCGAGGAGAACGGCTCGGTGCGGTCCCCGGCCGCCAAGTTCCTCACTGAGTCGGAGACAACCGCCATCCTGGAGCGCTTTGGGGCCGGGCCTGGGGATGTTCTGCTCGCGGTCGCCGACCGTTGGCGCACCGTGGTCGAGGTGCTCGGCTCGCTCCGACTCGAGTTGGGCCGTCCTTCGGGCCACGATGATCTCGCCTTTCTCTGGGTGGTCGACTTCCCCATGTTCGAGGAGGAGGACGACGGGTCCATCACCTTCTCTCACCATCCGTTCACCTCCCCACGATCGATCGAAGAGATGCGGGCCGACCCGTCGTCGGCGATAGCCAGGGCGTACGACGTCGTGGTCAACGGTGTCGAGTTGGGCAGCGGCTCGATTCGGATCCACGACCCCGTGGTGCAACGGGAGGTGTTCGACATCCTGGGGATCGACGCTGACACCGCCGAGCGACGATTCGGCTGGTTCCTCGAAGCCCTCGACTACGGCACCCCCCCGCATGGGGGCTTCGCATTCGGCGTCGACCGGTTGGTCATGGTCCTGCAGAACGAGACATCGATCCGTGAGGTGATCCCCTTCCCCAAGACCCAGACCGGAGTCGACCCGATGACCGGCGCCCCCACCTGGGTAGCCGACGAGCAACTCGAAGAGCTCGGGGTGAGCCTGGCGCCCGAGGCCTTGGCCCGTCGCGAGGACTCCGGCACGTCCGCCGAATAGGTCGCGGACAGCGAGCCGGCCCTCGTTAACCTCGCGGCCGAGCATGACCTCCTGGAGCAGCCAGCACATCCGCAAGGCGTTCGTCGACTTCTTCGTAGAGCGCGACCATGAACATCGGCCCTCGTCATCCCTGATCCCCACCGACCCCACGCTGCTCCTCACCAACGCCGGGATGGTGCCTTTCAAGCCCTACTTCCTCGGTCAGGAGCCGCCACCCTGGCCCCGGGCGGTCTCGGTGCAGAAGTGCGTGCGGACCGTCGACATCGACATCATCGGGACCACCAAGCGCCACCTGTCCTTCTTCGAGATGCTGGGCAACTTCAGCTTCGGCGACTATTTCAAGGAGACCGCCATCCCCTTCGCCTATGAGCTGTGCACCGAGGTGCTCGGGCTCGATCCGGAGCGGATGTGGTACACGGTCCACGAGACCGACGACGAGGCGGAGCAGATCTGGATCGATTCGGTCGGCGTACCGGCAAACCGGGTGCAGCGTGGCGGCAAGGACAACTTCTGGCAGATGGGTGTACCCGGCCCCTGCGGTCCCAGCTCGGAGATCTTCTGGGACCGCGGCTCCGAGCACGGCCCCGACGGCGGCCCTATCGGGGGTGGCGAGGAGCGGTTCGTCGAGATCTGGAATCTGGTGTTCATGCAGAACATCCAGGACGAGCCGTACCACGTCGTTGGTGACCTCCCCGCCAAGAACATCGACACCGGCATGGGGCTGGACCGCATCGCCGCGGTGCTCCAAGGGGTCGACTCGGTGTTCGCCATCGACACCACCAGCCATGTGCTCGCCGCCGCTGAGAGGGGCACCGGGCTGTCTCATGGCGAGTCGGAACGGGGCGACGTCTCCCTCCGCATCCTCGCCGACCATGGGAGAGCCGTCACCTTCCTCATCGGTGACGGAGTGGTGCCTTCCAACGAAGGGCGGGGCCACATCCTGCGACGGGTGCTGCGCCGGGCGGTGCGTCACGCCTGGCAGCACGGAAGTGAGGGTCTGGTGCTGCCGGCTCTGGTGGAGGCGACGATCGAGGCGATGGGTGACGACTACCCGGGACTGGTGAAGAAGTCTGATTTCATTCTCGAGGTCGCCACCAGGGAGGAGGAGCGGTTCCGACATACCCTGGAGTCCGGTCACCAGATACTGGACACCGAACTGGGTGGAAGCGAACGGGTGCTCAGCGGCACGACTGCTTTCCGACTCCACGACACCTACGGGTTCCCCATCGAGCTCACCACCGAGATCGCCGCCGAGCGGGGCGTCGAAGTGGACATCCCGGGGTTCGAGGCGGAGATGGAGATTCAGCGGACCCGGGCGCGCGCCGCCTGGAAGGGGGGCGACAGCTCCCGCTCCGAGACCACTTACCACCAGATCGTCGACGCCCACGGGCTCACCGAATTTCTCGGTTATGAGAGCGAGCGCACCAGGGGGAAGGTCCTCTCATTGCTGGTCGAGGGCCAACCGGTGGAACGGGCCGTGGAGGGCCAGTTGGTCGAGCTGTTCCTCGATCGCACGGTGTTCTACGGAGAGTCGGGCGGTCAGGTTGGCGACACCGGGGTCGTCGAGACCGAGACGGGTTCGGTCATGGTGGGCGACACCAAACACGCCGTCCAAGGTCTCCACGGCCACCGGGGTAGAGTCGAGCGGGGACATGTCGCCGTGGCCCAAGACGCCACAGCCACCATCGACAGCCCGCGGCGTGAGGCGATCCGAAAAAGCCACACCGGGACCCATGTCCTCCATTGGGCATTGCGGGATGTCCTCGGCGATCACGCCGCCCAGGCGGGCTCCCTGGTCGATGCCGGACGGCTCAGGTTCGACTTCTCTCATTTCGCCCAGGTGGCCCCCGAGGAACTGGCCGAGGTCGAGGCCAGCGTCAACGAGCGTCTGGTGGCCAATCATCGGGTGAGCACCGTGGTCACTTCGAAGGAGGAGGCCCAGGAGATGGGGGCCATTGCCTTCTTCGGTGACAAGTACGGCGAGATGGTCCGGGTGGTCAAGGTGGGGGAGTTCTCCACCGAGTTCTGCGGTGGCACCCATACCATCACATCGGGTCAGGTGGGGCCGTTGGTACTGATCACCGAAGGTTCGATCGGGTCCAACTTGCGGCGGGTGGAGGCACTCACCGGGATGAACGCCTACCAGCACCTGGTCGAGTTGAGGGAGACCCTGGAGCGGGCGGGCAGATTGCTCAACACCGGGAACCCGGCCGAGGTGCCCGCGAAACTAGAGCGTCTCATGGGGCGGCTAGAGGGGCTGGAGGCGGAGATCGAGGCGATCCGGGGGCAGCGACGGGGCTCGATAACCAACTCCTTGCTCGAGCAGGTAGTCAAAGTGGGGGAGGCTTCGTTCGTCACCGCCCACGTCGGAGAGGCCGACCCCAACAGCCTCCGCCAGATCGCTCTCGGGCTCAAGGACCAGGTGGAGGGGCCACTGGTTGTGGTGCTCGGCTCAACCTCGTCGGGCAAGGGGGCGCTCATTGGTGTGGTCACCGACGACCTGGTGGGCCGGGGGATCTCGGCGGGTGAGCTGGTGTCGGCGGGAGCCGAGGAGTTGGGAGGCGGAGGGTCACGCGATCCGGGGCTGGCCCAGGCTGGAGGTCCACGTGGAGATGGTCTCCAGGCTGCTCTCGACACTATTCGCGACCGGGCCGAACGAGCCCTCGCCGGGCTGTGAGCCGGGTGATCGGGGTCGACTACGGGGAGACCAGGGTAGGGCTGGCGATGTCCGACCCATTGGGGTTGACCGCCCGCCCTCTCGAGGTGGTCCCCAGGAAAGCGGCCCTCTCACGAGTGTCCGAACTCGTCGAGGAGTATGGGGTGGAGAAGGTGGTGGTGGGTGTGCCCACCCCCCTGGGAGGTGGCGAGTCGGCTTCGACCCGTGGTGCCCGGCACTTCGGTGAGGAGATCGCCGGATCCACCGGACTCGAGGTCACCTACGTCGACGAGAGATACACCTCGAAGATGGCCGAGGAGGCGCTTCTCGAGTCGGGGATGAAGCGGCGGGCCCGCCGGGTCGAGGTCGACAAGGTGGCAGCGGCGATCATCCTGCAGACCTTTCTCGACGGGAACTCCCGAGAGGTCGGTGACGTCGAAACCGATGGTGCCCAATGACATTTGAGCCCACTCCCGAACAACCCGTCTGGTCGCGCTCGCTCAGGACCCTGCTGGTGATCGCCTCGGTGATCCTGGCCGGGTTCGTCGTGGTGGGGGGCGCCTCCTATCTGGGGAGGATGGTGGGCAGCGCCCTCGAGCCAGGCGAGGACATCGGTGGCATTCCGGTCAACGTGGAGCCCGGCGAGCCGGTCACGATTGAGATCCCCCCGGGCTCGACGGGTCAAGACATCGGGGCCATCCTCGCCTCGCGTGGCGTGGTCCGATCGGCGCTCGAGTTCGAGGTGGCGGTGCGCAACGTCGATGCCGCCCAGAACCTCAGGGCGGGAACCTACGACTTCCTCACCCTGATGGAACCTGCCGAAGTGGTGGCCATGCTGGTCGCCGGGCCGGCGCCTTCGGTCTACCGGGTCACGGTGATCGAGGGTCTCCGGGTCGAGGAGATGCTCAACGCGCTCTCCGAGCGGACCTCACACAGCTACCAGGCGTTCGCCACCGCGCTGCTCAGCGGTCAAGTGTCCACATCGCTACGCGAGATGCCCGAGGAGCCCATCCTCAGCGACTGGGAGGGGCTCCTCTTCCCTGACACCTACGAGTTCTCCAGGAGCGCCAGCCCGGTCTCCATCCTGCAGCGACTTGCCTCCACCATGGAGCAGAGGGTGAACAGCATCGACTGGACCGCCTGGGAGGAGCTGGGATATACCCGATACCAGGGGATCATCGTCGCTTCGCTCATCGAGAGCGAGGTGCGGGTTGCCGAGGAGCGCCCCATGGTCTCCAGTGTGATCCACAATCGCCTGGCTGGCGGGATGAGGCTGGAGATCGATGCCACCGTCCTCTATGCCCTGGGGACCCGGGATGTGGCCAACTTCGACCGGGAGTTCGACTCCCCGTACAACACCTACCAGGTGGAGGGGCTGCCGCCCACCCCGATCTCAGGACCGGGCCGGGCCTCCCTGGAGGCGGCGGCGGCTCCGGCGGAGACACCGTTCTTCTTCTACGTTCTCAAGGACCTCGACGGGAGCCACGCATTCGCCGTCACCTTCGAGGAGCACCTGGCCAACGTTGCCCAGGCACGTCGCGACGGGGTGCTGCCCTAGCCTGGCTTCGCCTGTTGTTCTTGGCACCGGTACTTGGACTGCGAAGATCAGCGGGTGAGCAGACACTATCGATTTGCAGTGTTGGGGAGCCCGGTGGGGCACTCGCTGTCGCCCCGGATCCAGGAGGAGGCCCTGCGGGTCTCGGGTCTCGAAGGCGAGTGTCGAGCCGTCGAGGCGGATGAGGACATCCTCGAGTCGTTTCTGGACGACCTCCGCGCCGGGAGGCTCCACGGGTTCAATGTCACCATGCCGCTCAAGCTGGCCGCCCGGGAGCGCTGTGACCTGCTGACCGCCGAAGCCCTCGATTCCGGATCGGTGAACACGGTGAGGCTGCGGGAGGGTCGGGTGGAAGGCCACTCCAGCGATGTGATGGCGTTCCGGCAGGCATGGGCACAGTTCCCCCAGGTGGAGCAGATTCTGGTCCTGGGCGCCGGCGGGTCGGCGCGGGCTGCCCTCGCCGCATGGGGCCGGGGGAAGGCCCGGGTCAGTGGACGTCGTCAGGACCGGGCTCTGACTCTCGCCGAGGAGATGGGGGTGGGAGTGGCCCGATGGGGGGAGGCGGTGCCAGGGGCACTGGTGGTCAACGCCACTCCGCTCGGAATGCGTGGGGAGGCACTGCCCCCAGCGGTGGTCGAGGCCGCTGCCGGTCTTGTCGACCTTCCCTACGGGGGAGGAACGACTCCAGCAGTGTCGACCGCGACCCGGCTCGGAGTGCATGCGGTCGATGGCATCGAGTTCCTGGCCCGTCAGGCGGCGGCTTCCTTCGAGTGGTGGACTGGGGTTCCCGTAGACTCCGAGCACCTGGTCTCGGTCGCCAGAAACGGCTAAAGCACGACGCAGACCAGGCCGAAATGGTCAGCGAGGCTTAAAGCAAGGAGCTCAAGTGTCGCTTTCAGGGAACCTGGGGTTCGTCTCGCTGGACGAGGTGCTGCGCCTGCTCAACCGTTCCAAGCAGAGGGGAGTCCTCGAGGTTCGGGGTGGAGACAACCATGGCCGCATCTTCGTCGACAGGGGGTCGGTGGTATTGGCCACCATGCTGAACGACGACCAACTACATCGTCACCTGGCAAAGTCGGGGCTGGGCCAAGGCGGGGACACCGCTGCGGTCACCGAGCTTCTCCGTGAGATGACAGTGGAGAGCATCTACCAGCTAGGCCTCAATGGGGAGAGCTTCCAGGTGATCGAGAACCAGCACTCGCCGTATCCCAACCCGACTCCTTTCGACCTCGAGGAGCTCCTCGTCGAGGCGCGCCGGCGTCTCAGTGACTGGGCCGACGTCGGCTCGGCCATCACCGACCTCGATGCTCTGATTCGGATGCGCCGAGACCTGGGCAACCGCGACGAAGTCACCATCGGAAAGGATTCCTGGCGTCTGCTCAGCGAGGTTGGCCATGGGGCCAGTGTCCGCAGCCTTGCCGAGGAGCTGGGCACCACAGAGTTCTGGACCGCCCGGGTGGCCGCCGGGCTCATCAGTGATGAGCTGCTCACCATGGAGGCCCCGGCCGCCCCGATCGCCCCCGAGGCGGAGACCCGGGGGGCGGAGCCTGCCGAGCCGTGGACCGGGCAGGAGCCGGTGTCGTTCGCCGAGGCTGGGGAGCCTGCCGACGAGACGCCGGTCGAGGGCAGCCCGGCCCCCACCGCCGACGATACAGAGCAGGTATTCCACACCGACGAGGAGAGCCCGGCATACGTCGGCGCCGATCCGGCAGGGGCCGAATCGGCGCACCAGGTGGATCCCAACCAGTCCTGGTGGAATGAGCCCGACCCCGCCCGATCCGGTGACGAGGGGGAGTCGGAGGACGTAGAAGGGGACACCGAGGCTTTCTTGGAGAAGGTGTTCTCCGGGCTGGAGCCCGAGGAGGCCTCTGAGGAGGGATATGGGCTCCTCCGCCGGCGTCGGATGGGTGCGCTTCGCGATCTCTCCAACGACGCCTGAGAGGGACCATTAGGTTCTCCCGGCTGTGGAAGCCGCAGCCGTAGCCGTTGTGGGGTTGATCATCGGGCTGGTTGCCCATGATCTTGCCGTCCAGAGCTTGCGTTCCGACACCCCACTCCGTCCCCTGATCGGTAGCTGCCCTCAGTGCCGCCAGATCAGAGGGTGGCATCGGGCCAGATGTCTCCACTGCGCCCGGATGATTCAACGCGAACCGGTGGTGGCTATCACCGGAGCCCTGGTGGGCTACGGGCTCTATCTCACCTTTGGGCTGGGATGGGTGTTGCTTCCCTACCTGGGATTCCTTGCCCTGAGCCTGGCGTTGGTGGTCACCGACCTCGAGGAGCTCCGCATCGTCGATCGTCTCAACCTGCGGGGGACGCTGCTGCTGGTCGTGGTCTTGGCGGTGGCCGCCGTTGCCACCGGTGAGGGGCCATCGCTGGTCAGGGCGTTGCTCGGTGGAGTGGCGTATTTCGTCGGTTCCACCCTGATGTGGCTGGCGGTTCGGGGCCGGGGCTTCGGCGCCGGGGACGTCAAGCTGTCACCCCTACTGGGAGTGTTCACCGCATTCGTCTCGTGGGGGACCTTGGGCTGGGCGGTGTTCATCACCGCTCTCGTCGGCGGAGTCATCGGGATCGGGATGGTCCTCGCCGGCGCCGCCAGGATGAAGACCGAGCTGCCCTATGGCCCACCGATGGTCATAGGGGCCTGGGTGGCGGTGATCCTCGCCGGGATCGGAACCTTCCCGCTGCCGTCGTAGCATCCTCCCACCATGTTGAGGTTCCTCACCGCCGGAGAGTCCCATGGCCCGGCTCTGGTAGCCATCGTCGAAGGACTGCCCAAGGGTCTGGAGGTGGGCCTGGAGGACTTCGCCTCCGAGCTCGCCCGGAGGCGGAAGGGCCACGGGCGGGGTGCACGGATGCAGCTCGAGACAGACGAGCTGGAGATCATCGGAGGCATCCGTCACGGCAGGACCCTGGGATCGCCGGTGGCGGTAGTCGTGCGCAATGCCGAGTGGCCGAAATGGTCGGGGGTGATGGCCATTGAATCTCATGAGGAGGTGAAGAGGGTGACCCGGCCCCGGCCCGGACACGCCGACCTGGCAGGAATGCTCAAGTACGACACGGACGATGCTCGCGACATCCTGGAGCGGGCTTCCGCCCGGGAGACGGCGGCCCGTACCATCGCCGGTGTCCTGGCTCGAAAACTGCTGGCGACGGTTGGGATCGACGTGCTGAGCCACGTTGTAGAAATCGGTGGGATTCAGGCGGAAGCCGGGCTCCCCACCGTAGGCCAGAGGGAACAGATCGAGGCCAGCGAGGTCCGATGTCTCGACCCCGAAGCCGCACGACTGATGGTCGAGGCCATCGACCGGGCCACAGAGGAGAAGGACACCTTGGGGGGCGTCTTCGAGGTGGTCGCCCACTCGGTCCCGCCCGGCGTGGGCTCCCACGTGCAACATGACCGGCGGCTCGACGCCATGCTGGCCGCAGCCATAATGTCGATCCCCGGCCTCAAGGGGGTCGAGGTCGGCGACGGCTTCGCCGTTGCCCGGTCCCCGGGCTCGATGGCTCACGATGAGATCGAGTCGGTTGCCGGTGCATTGGCCAGGTCGTCGAACCGTGCTGGGGGTGTCGAGGGAGGGATGAGCAACGGTGAGCCGCTACGGGTGCGGGGGGCGATGAAGCCGATCTCCACCCTGATGCAGCCGCTGCGCACTGTCGATATGGACACCGGTGAACCGGCTCAGGCGGTGCGGGAGAGGTCTGACGTGTGTGCCGTTCCCGCTGCCGGCGTGGTCGGCGAACAGATGGTGGCGCTGGTCGTTGCCTCCGAGATGCTGCGTAAGTTCGGAGGTGACACCGTCGGGGAGTTCTCCGCGGGTGTCGAGGCTTTCCGGGTACGTGTTGGCGGGAGGCCGGGATGAGCCGGCTCTGGCTGGTGGGGATGATGGGCACCGGCAAGAGCTCAGCGGGCCGCACCGCCGCCGAGCGCCTCGGAGTGGGCTTCGCCGACAGCGACGCCATGATTGAACGGACGCAGGGCAGAAGCATCCAGGCCATCTGGGAGGAGGATGGGGAGGCGGCTTTCAGGGAGCTGGAGACCCGGATGATCGGCGATCTGGCGCGCTTCCACGGCGTGGTCTCCACCGGCGGAGGTGTGGTGCTCGCGCCGTCGAGCCGGGCCATGCTGGCGGGCAAGGTGGTCTGGCTCGAGGCCAGCCCTGAGACCCTGGCCTCCCGAGGACTGGGTCACGGCTCGGAGCGGCCGCTTCTCGAGGGTGCCGACGATGTGATGGGACGGCTCGCCACGCTCCTCGAACAGCGGGAGCCCCTCTATGCCGAGGTGGCCACCCACCGCATCGACACCGACCACATCAGTATCGATGAGGTCGCCAACGGGATCGTGGGGATCTGGCGAGAGTGAACGACCCTACGGCTACCCAGGTGATCATCGGAGACGGCCTTCCCTCGCCCCTGCTCCCACCGCGTGACCAACGGCGAAGGGCGGTGATCCTCACCCAGCCGGCGGCCACCGGAAAGGCCCTGGAGATATCCCGCCTCCTCCGCGAGGAAGGGCTGGCCAACGAGGTCATCGGGCTGCCCGATCGTGAGGAGGCCAAGACGATGGCAGTTGCCACCTCGGTCTACGACACCCTCGCCGACCAGGGCTTGACCGTCCACGACACCGTGGTCGGTGTCGGTGGTGGATCGGTCACCGATCTGGCCGGGTTCGTCGCCGGCACCTGGATGCGGGGTGTCGAGGTGGTGCACTTCCCCACAACCTTTCTCGCCGCCATCGATGCGGCGATCGGAGGCAAGACCGGGGTCAACATCGGCGGGAAGAACCTGGTGGGAGTCTTTTGGAGCCCCTCGCGGGTGGTGATCGACCTGTCTGTCCTGGCTGGCCTCCCCACTGCGCTGCTCCGCGAGGGCATGGCCGAGGCACTCAAGTCCGGCCTGATCGGTGATCCCGGGCTGGTGACGCTGCTCTCGACTCAGGGAGCCGAGGCGCCACTCGCTGAGGTGGTATCCAAGGCCCTCCAGGTGAAGACCCGTCTGGTGGCCAGTGACCCCTACGACCGTGGGGAGCGCGCCTTCCTCAACTTCGGCCACACCATCGGCCATGCCATCGAGTTCGCCTCGCCGTTGTCCCACGGTGAGTCGGTCGGCCTGGGGATGGTCGCCGCCTCCCGGATCTCCGAAGCCCGTACCGGGTTCGCCTCGGTGGGAACGGTGATCGACACCCTGGCCCTCCTCGGCCTTCCGGTCGAGGTGACGGGTCTCGACCGCAACCGGATCGGCGACCTGGTGCGCCGGGACAAGAAGCGGGACGGGTCGGGGCTGCGGATGGTCCTGCTCGAGGAGGTGGGGAGACCGGTCCTGACCCACGTTGGGGAGGATGAGATCGAGCTGGGTCTGTCGGCGGTAGGCATCTGATCGGGGTACCGTCCCGCCGAAACCTGCTCCGAGGACCCCATGATCAGCACCAACGACGTCCGCCCTGGCATGGCTCTCGAGCTGGATGACGGCCTCTTTTCGATCATTGCCTACCAACATGTCAAACCGGGCAAGGGCAAGGCATTCGTGCGGATGAAGCTGAAGAAGCTCGAAACCGGCCAAGTGCTGGACCGGACCTTCCGAGCCGACGAGGCTGTTCGTCAGGCCAGGATCGAGCGTTCGGAGCATCAGTTCCTCTACTCCGACGATCTGGGGCTTCATTTCATGAGCCTGAGCGATTACACCCAGATCGTGCTCCCACCCGATGATGTCGGTGATGCCGCCGGGTTCCTCGTCGATGGGATGACGGTGAGCATCGCCATGCACCAGGGGACCGCCATCGGGGTGGAGCTTCCTGCTGCGGTCGAGATGGAGGTGACCTACGCCGAACCGGCAGTGCGCGGGGACACCAGGACCTCGGCGACCAAGCCGGTGACAGTGGAGACCGGGATCGAGGTTCAGGTGCCTCTGTTCGTCGAGCAGGGGGATCGGATCAGGGTGGACACCAGGACCGGGGAGTACCTCACCCGGGTATGACCGTCCCCAAGACCATTCCGGCCACAATCACCATCACCGAGCTTTCCGAGGCCATCGGGCGACACCCCGGGGAGATCGTCGCCGAGCTGGCGTCGCGTGGTGACCCCCACGGGCCCGAGGAGGTCCTGGGTGCCGAGCTGGCGGTCGCCATCGCCAAGGCCCTGGGGGCGCGGGTGGAGATCGAGCCCCGAGACCTCGCCCTGGAGCACCTGTACTCCCGGGAGACCAGGGGAGAGCCGGCTCTGCCCCATGGGAGGGCCGGTGCCCTGGTCGAGGCGGTCCTCTCCTCCCTTGACACCCTCGACCTCGGCATCGAGGAGGTCTCAGAGCACTGGTCGGTGTCGCGGATGCCGGTGATCGACCGCAACATCCTCCGCATCGCCCTCCACGAGCTGGCGGAGTGCCCCGATGTCCCCACGCCGGTGATCATCTCCGAGGCGGTTCGCCTTGCCGGGACCTACTCAACCGAGCGCTCGGCGGCTTTCGTCAACGGAGTGCTCGCCTCCCTGGCCAGGCAGGTGAGACCGGAATGACGGTCACCCCCAAGCCTCGAGGTTGGCTCGCTGGTTTCGGCGCCGGCGGCTAAGGTGTCGCCCAACCTTTAAGGACGGTCCGGTGAGGCCGGGAAGGAGAGTTCATGGGGCAAGCCCCAGCGTGGGCCGGGGACATCAGATGCCCCAGGTGATGACCGGCGACGACCTGCAGCGGGTCATCCGCCGCATCGCCCACGAGGTCCTCGAGACTCACAGCGGCGCCGAAGACGTGGTGCTGGTGGGCATCCTCACCCGCGGTGCCCATCTCGCCCGCAGCCTCGGAACCACTCTGGAGAGCTTCGAGGATTGCCATGTCCCCGTCGCCGAGCTGGACATCGCCGCCTACCGGGACGACCGTGACCCGGACGCTTCGGGGGGGCCTCGGCGGCTCGAGGTGGACGTCACCGGGAAACACGTCATCCTGGTCGACGACGTGCTCTACACCGGCCGCACGGTGAGGGCGGCACTCGACGCCCTGGCCGACACCGGGCGTGCCGCCACCACCGAGCTGGCGGTGCTGGTTGACAGGGGCCACCGCGAACTCCCCATTCGGGCCGATTACGTCGGCAAGAACATCCCCACGTCTCGGCGGGAGAGGGTCCAGGTGCGCATCGCCGAGGTCGACGGTGTCGAAGGGGTGTGGATCGAGCGGAGTGCGGCGTGAAGTCCTTTCTCACCACCCGGGGGATGAGCCGTGAAGAGCTGTCGAGCCTGATGGGCCGGGGTTTCCGTCACATGGCGACGCCTCCCGGTCAGGCCCACCGCTCACTCGAGGGGACGGTGGTGGCCAGCCTGTTCTTCGAGCCATCCACCCGGACCCGGCTCTCTTTCGAGATGGCCGCCACCCGGCTGGGGGGTCACGTCCTCACCTTCCTTCCCGAGCATTCGTCGCTGCTCAAGGAGGAGAGTCTCCGGGACACGGTGATGACGGTGGCTGCGATGGCCCCCCAAGTGCTGGTCATAAGACACCACAACGAGGGGGTGCCCGACCTGGCCCATCGCTGGTCGGGTCTGGCGGTGGTGAATGCCGGCGATGGCACCAACGAGCACCCCACCCAAGCCTTGGCCGATCTGCTGACCCTGAGCCAGCAGTTTGGCGATGTTGCCGGGCTCCGGGTGGCGGTGATCGGCGATGTGGCCCATAGCCGGGTGGCGGGGAGCCTGGTCCCCGCCCTCGTCACCTGTGGTGCCTCCGTCACCCTGGTCGGTCCGCCCCAGCTACTGCCTCGGGAGCCGCCTGATGGGGTGGCGGTGAGCCACCACCTCGACCCGATCCTTCCCGAGATCGACGCGGCCTATTTGCTCAGGGTTCAGAGAGAGAGGGGTGTGACGGTCGCCAACGGTTACATCTCCGGCTTCCAACTCGACGATTCCCGGGCTGCCCGGATGGCCCCGGAGGCTGTGGTGATGCATCCAGGCCCGCTGAACCGGGGAATCGAGATCGTCGAGGAGGTGGCCGACGGCCCCCGATCACTGGTGCTGCGACAAGTAGCCAACGGAGTCCCCGCACGGATGGCCGTCCTCGAGAGCATCGCCGAAGGGCTGACATGATCAGGATCGTCGGAGGGACTGTGCTCTCTCCTGAGGGGATGGTCACGGGCGACGTGTGGGTCGACGGCGGACACGTTGCCGACGTGGGGAGGGACGTCGCCGGGACGGCCACCCGGCTGATCGACGCCACCGGGATGCTGGTCGGCCCCGGGCTCGTCGACTTGCACACACATCTGCGCGAGCCGGGTCACACTTGGAAGGAGGACATCGCCAGCGGGTCGGAGGCCGCTGCCGCAGGTGGCTTCACCGCGGTGGTCGCCATGCCCAACACCGACCCCCCGATCGACACCCCGCATCTGGTCGACCTGGTCAGGAAGGCGGGCGACTCGATCGGCCTGGTTCGGGTCGAGGTGGCCGCTGCCCTCACCGTGGGTCGCCGGGGAGATCGCCCCTCTGACATGGCGGCTCTCCACCGGGATGGGGTCCATCTGTTCACCGACGACGGCGACTGCGTGGCCGATGCCGGCGTTCTCGCCGAGGTGATGCGCCGGGCGTCCCGCCTCCCCGGTGTGGTGGTGGCCCAGCACGCCGAGGACCCGGTGCTCTCGGGTGGCGGGCACATGCACCTTGGGGAGATCTCCACCGGCCTCGGGGTCCCTGGGATCCCCCCCGAAGCCGAGTCCGAGGTGGTCGAGCGGGATATCGCCCTCGCTGAGGCCACCGGGGCCAGATACCACGTTCTGCACGTTTCCTCGGCAAAGACGGTGAAACTGATCCGGAATGCCAAGGCGCGGGGAGCACCGGTGACTGCCGAAGTCACCCCGCACCACCTGACCTTCGATGACACCAGCCTCTCAACCCTCGATCCCGACCTGAAAATGTACCCCCCGATCCGAGGCCTCGACGACCGTGACGCCCTCCGTGAGGCTTTGGTCGACGGGACCATCGATGTGGTGGCCACCGACCACGCCCCCCACGCTTCCGCCGAGAAGGGGGTCGGGTTCCTTGGTGCCCCACGAGGGGTGATCGGTCTGGAGACGGCCGCCTCGGCGGTGTGGGAGGTGCTCGGCGACCCGGTCCGGTTCTTCGAGGTTCTCAGCGTGGCGCCGGCGAGGATCCTCGGGATCACCCGGCACGGCTTGGCGGTCTCCGCAGGCTCACCGGCCAACCTGGTGATTTTCGACCCTACGCAGAAGTGGTTCCCCGGGGCCTTCCGGTCCCGATCGTCGAATAGTCCCTACCGGGAGCGCGAGATGGCGGGCCGGGTGGTGGCCACCATCTTTGAGGGGGCGGTCACCCACGAGCTGGAGAAGGCCCGATGAGCGGCCAGGCGCTCCTTGTGACCGCGGACGGGGCGGTGTTCCGTGGGGTGTCCGCCGGCGCCGACGGGGTGACCACCGGCGAAGCAGTGTTCAACACGGCGATGACCGGCTATCAGGAGGTGCTGACCGACCCCTCCTACGCCGGTCAGGTGGTGGTGATGACCTCGGCTCACATCGGCAACTACGGGGTGAGCCGGCTCGACGCCCAGTCGCGCCGGCCGGCGGTGGAAGGCTTCGTCACCAGGGCGATGGCCCGCCGCCACTCCAACTGGCGGGCCGAGGGAAGCCTCACCGACTACCTGATCGATCACGGCGTGGTTGCCCTGACCGAGGTGGACACCCGGCGACTCACCCGCCACATCCGTGACCGGGGGGCGATGCCGGTGGCCATGGGCAACGACGTCGACCAGGCCGAGCTCGAGGTCATGGCGGCTCGGGCCCCCTCCATGGAGGGACGTGACCTGGCCTCGGGGGTGAGCACAGCCCAGGCCTACCGGGTGAGCACCGGTCATGAGCGCCGGGGCCTGGTGGTGGCTGTCGACCTGGGAATCAAGACCGACATCCTGACCAACCTGACCTCCCGAGGCTATGACGTCGAGGTGGTCCCCGCGGACACCGGTGCCGCCGAGATCCTGATGCGCCGCCCTAGCGGGGTGTTCGTTTCCAACGGTCCCGGCGACCCCGAGCCCCTGATCGGCCCGACGCAAACCCTGCGAGAGCTGCTGGGGAAGGTGCCGGTGTTCGGGATCTGTCTGGGCCATCAGGTGCTGGGGCTGGCAGTGGGCGCTACCACCTTCAAGCTCCCCTTCGGCCATCATGGGGGCAACCACCCGGTGCGCCGCCTCGACGACGGAAAGGTCGAGATCACCTCACAGAACCACGGCTTCGCCGTCGACCTGTGGGCGATGGCGGGGGGCGCCCGACCCAAGCCGGGTGAGGGGCTGGTGGGGCCGGATCTGCTCCCGGGAATGGTGGAGACCGTCTACGGCCCCCTGCGAGCGACCCACCAAAACCTCAACGACGGGACGCTGGAGGGGATGGTCCTCCCTGAGTCCAACGCCTTCTCGGTCCAGTACCACCCCGAGGCCGCACCCGGGCCCAGCGACGCCCGAGGTCTGTTCGACCGTTTCGTCCGGCTGATCGAGGAGGAGGACTGATGCCAGGCCGCGACGACATCCGATCCATTCTGCTCATCGGCTCAGGCCCCATTGTCATTGGCCAAGCGTGTGAGTTCGACTACTCGGGAACCCAGGCCGCCAAGGTCCTACGGAGCAAGGGCTACCGGGTGGTGCTGGTCAACTCCAACCCGGCGACGATCATGACCGATCCCGAGTTCGCCGACGCCACCTACATCGAACCGATCACCCCCGAGGTAGTCACCGAGATCATCGCCCGGGAGCGGCCCGACGCCCTCCTCCCCACTCTGGGAGGCCAAACGGCCCTCAACGTGGCCACCACCCTGGCACGCCGTGGTGTCCTGGAGCGCTACGGGGTGGAGATGATCGGGGCCAGCCTCGCTGCCATCGAACGCGCCGAGGACCGAGGGAAGTTCAAGGAGACCATGGAGTCGATCGGCCTCGAGGTGCCACGGGCGGGCTATGCACGCTCCATGCCTGAGGCGGTTCGGATCGCCGGGGACATCGGGTTCCCGGTCATGGTGCGTCCCTCCTTCATCCTCGGTGGTGGCGGGACCGGCATCGCCGGCGACGGGGAGGAGTTCCTCGAGGTGGCCCGACATGGTCTGGCCACCTCACCGGTGGGGGAGATCCTGGTCGAGGAGTCGGTTCTCGGGTGGAAGGAATTCGAGCTGGAGGTGATGCGCGACCGGGCGGGCAACGCGGTCATCGTGTGCTCCATCGAGAACTTCGACCCGATGGGGGTCCACACCGGGGACTCGATCACCGTGGCCCCGATCCAGACCCTGTCTGATCGTGAGTACCAGGAGATGCGGGACGACGGCATCGAGGTGCTCGAAGCGATCGGAGTGGCCACCGGCGGCTCCAACGTCCAGTTCGCCGTCGATCCGGTCACCGGGCGCCGATTGGTCATCGAGATGAACCCCAGGGTCTCACGCTCGTCAGCCCTGGCCTCCAAGGCGACCGGTTTTCCCATCGCCAAGATCGCCGCCCTGCTCGCCGTGGGCTACACACTCGACGAGATCGCCAACGACATCACCGGTGCCACCCCGGCCTCCTTCGAGCCGGCACTCGACTACGTGGTGGTCAAGGTTCCTCGATTCGACTTCGCCAAGTTTCCTTCAGCCTCAACCACGCTGGGGACTTCGATGCGGAGCGTCGGAGAGGCGATGGCAATCGGACGGACCTTCCCCGAGGCTCTGCAGAAGGCGCTGCGCAGCCTGGAGAACGGGCGCGCCGGGCTCAACGCCGATCCGGCTGAGGCCCACCTGATCGCCGTCGGAGATGATGACCTGGTCGACATGGTGTCCACCCCCCACCCCGAGAGAGTGATGGCCATGGGGGAGGCGTTACGTCGGGGGTGGGCCGTCGAGGAGGTGGCCCGTCTCAGCATGGTCGACCCCTGGTTCGTCGATCAGATGGCAGCGATCACCGAAGTGCGCGAGCTCCTCGAGCGTGATCGGGGGACGGCGATGCTGGCCACAGCCAAGCGGAGCGGTTTCTCCGACCCGCAGATAGCCCACCTCTGGGGGATCACCGCTGCCGAGGTTCGTCGACGCCGGCTCGCCGAAGGTGTGGTGACCACCTTCAAGACCGTGGACACCTGTGCCGCCGAGTTCGAGGCCTCTACTCCCTACATGTACGGCACCTTCGAAGAGGAGAGCGAGGACCGCCCCGCCGAACGACCCCGGGTGGTGGTGCTCGGGTCGGGTCCCAACCGAATCGGTCAGGGGATCGAGTTCGACTACTGCTGTGTCCACGCCAGCTATGCCCTCCGGGATGCCGGGTTCGAAACGGTGATGATCAATTGCAACCCGGAGACGGTATCCACCGACTACGACACATCCGATCGCCTCTACTTCGAGCCGCTCACCATCGAGGACGTCCTGGCGGTGATCGACGTCGAACAGCCGGAGGCCGTGGTGGTGCAGCTCGGTGGTCAGACCCCGCTCAACCTCGCCGAGGAGTTGGAGAGGGAGGGAGTGCGAATCGCCGGAACCACTCCGGCGTCGATCGCCTTGGCCGAGGACCGGGAGCAGTTCGCCGAGATCTGCCGCAACCTTGGGATCAAGCAGCCTCCCGCAGGAGTGGCGACATCGGCAGCGGAAGCGGAGCAAGTGGTCGACCAGATCGGGCTCCCGGTGGTGGTCCGACCTTCATTCGTCCTCGGTGGCAGGAGGATGCGGGTGATCTACAGCCTGGAGGAGCTTGCCGCCTATGTGCGGGAGATCTACGGCGAAGGCGATCCCGAGCTCACCGCCAACCCGATCCTCATCGACCGGTTCCTCGAGTCGGCAATCGAGGTCGACGTGGATGCCATCTACGACGGTAAGGAGCTGCTGGTCGCCGGGATCATGGAGCACGTCGAGGAGGCCGGAATCCACTCCGGCGACTCGGCGTGCGTCACACCTCCACCGACCATTCCCAACGACGTCATCAAGGAGATCGAGGCGATCACCGGGGAGCTGGCGGTTTCCCTCCAGGTCAGAGGTCTGATCAACATCCAGTTCGCCATAAAGGGGAGCGAGGTCTTCGTCCTCGAGGCCAACCCTCGAGCGAGCCGCACCGTTCCTTTCATAGCCAAGGCCAAGGGGCTGCCACTGGCGCGGATGGCGGCTCGGGTCATGTTGGGGGCCAGCATCGAACAACTCCGGGCCGAGGGCATGATGGTCGAGCCGGGGGACCGCGGCTTTGTCGCGGTCAAGGAGGCGGTCCTGCCGTGGAACCACTTCTCCGAGGAGGACTCGGTGCTAGGACCGGAGATGAAGTCCACCGGGGAGGTGATGGGTATCGGCTCCGACGTGGGCACAGCCTTCGGAAAGGCCCTGCTCGGTGCCGGCCATGTCCTCCCCGATCGGGGGAGGGTGTTCCTCTCCTTCGCCGACAGGGACAAGCCGATGGGGCTTGCCGTCGCCCAGGCCTTCGCCATGCTGGGCTTCGACCTGGTGGCCACCCAGGGAACGGCACGCTTCCTCGAGCATCACGCCATGACCGCCGAGCCGGTCCTCAAGATCGGTGAGGGAGAAGGGGACATCGGCCAGCGACTGGAGAACGGCGAGATCCATCTGGTGGTCAACACCCCGCGGGGCGGGCGCTCCCGCTCCGACGGCGCGGCGATCCGGCGGGCCGCCCGGAGTCACTCCGTGCCGTGTGTGACCACCATCCAGGGGGCCCTGGCGGTTGCCCGGAGTCTTCGCTCCGGCCCCGGAGCCATCGCCAGACCCAGGAGCCTCCAGGAATGGCATCGGACCACCTGAGCTCCCGACTGGGTCCCCTCGTGCTCCGCAGCCCTCTGGTGGCTGCGTCGGGGACGGTGGGCTCGGTGTGGGAATGGGCCGAGGTGGCCGACGTATCGGTATTCGGCGCTGCGGTGGCCAAGTCGGTGGCACCCGAGCCCTGGCCGGGCCGCCCCGCTCCCCGGCTGGCTCCGCTCCCCACGGGGATGCTCAACGGGATCGGAATTCAGAACCCCGGCATCGCCACCTGGGTGGAGCATGTAGGTCCGCGACTCCCCGGGTTGGGTGTGCCTGTCTGGGGCTCGGCTGTGGCCGGTGATCCCGACGGGTTCGCCCTGGTGGCCGAGGCCCTCTCGGCGAATGGGGTCGGGGCCATCGAGGTCAACCTCTCGTGCCCCAACCTCGACGATGGAGAGATGTTCTCCTACGATCCGGCCCGCAGCGCCGAGGTGGTCTCCGCGGTGGTCTCCGCCACCGAACTGGCAGTGGGGGCCAAGCTGTCACCCAACACCCCCGACCTGGTTTCGGTTGCTGCAACCTGTCTCGAAGCCGGAGCCGCCTTCCTGGTGCTGACCAACACCGTCCTCGGCTTCGCCGTCGACATCCAGACGATGAGGCCACGGATCGCCGGTGGGGTGGGAGGCTATAGCGGGCCGGGAGCGAAACCGGTGGCCTTGCGTTGCGTCTACGAGGTGGCCCGGGCCCTGCCCGGGGCCCCCATCGTCGGCTGTGGGGGGGTCGCTACCGGGGAGGACGTGGTCGAGTACCTGGTGGCCGGAGCCTCGGCGGTGGCCATGGGGACCGCCCTGCTCGCCGACCCCGGCTGTGGTCGGCGGATAACCACGGAGCTGAAAGAGGTCATGGATCGTCTCGGAGTCGAGCGGGTTGGCGACCTGGTGGGGAACCTCCGGTCATGGTGAATCCGGTGCTCGTCGCCCTCGACCTACCCGACGGGGGACGGGCGGTTTCCCTGGCGCGATCGCTGAAGTCTTACGTCGGGGGTTTCAAGGTGGGTCTCGAGCTCCTCATGTCGGCCGGGCCGGGGGTGGTCTCCGAGGTCGCCGGGCTCGGCCTTCCCGTGTTCGTCGACGCCAAGCTGGCAGACATCCCTAACACCGTTGCCGGGGCGGTCAGGGCACTGGGCCGCCATGGGGCGCGCTGGGTGAGCGTGCATGGTGGGGGAGGCCCCGCAATGGTGGCCGCCGCGGTCGACGCCCTCGCCCAGGAGAGGGGGGAAGGTGCCGGGGTGCTGGTGGTCACCGTGCTCACCTCACTCGACGATGCCGACCTGGCCGCAGTGGGAGTGGAGAGGACGGTGGGGACTCAGGTGGAGGCTATGGCAGTCCTCGCTGTGGAGGCAGGGGCCAAAGGGGTGGTGTGCTCGCCCCGAGAGATCCCCCGCGTCGTGGGCAGGGGGCTCCTCGTGGTCACCCCCGGGATCCGACTCGAGTCCGACGACTCCCACGATCAGAAACGGGTGTCGACTCCTGGTGAGGCGCTGGCTGCGGGGGCCGACTACCTCGTCGTGGGCAGGTCGATCACCGCGGCCCAGGACCCGATCGCAGCGGCGGCCATCCTGGCCGCTTCCCTGACCGGGTGAAGGTCGGAACTCTCAGATACGGGCCTCGAACCGCTGAGGGTGGCAAAAGGGGCGCTGGTTCACCCAGGATCGGCCCTTCATTGGCTATGGTCGCGGTGGCGGGCGTCGCAAGTCGAGGAGTCGGAGACCCATGGCACAGCCACCAAAGTTGACCGAGGAACAGCGCAAGCGCGCCCTGGAGAAGGCCGCCGAGGCACGGCGGGTCAGGGCAGAGACCAAGGAGCTGCTCAAGACGGGATCGATGAGGTTGCCCGAGCTGTTCGCCCGCGCGGACCAGGACGACCTTCTCGCCGGGCTCAAGGTCGAATCACTGATCGCCGCCATGCCTGGCACCGGCAAGATCAAGGCGAAGCGGCTCATGGAGAGTCTGGGGATCGCCGAGAACCGGAGAATCCGGGGTCTCGGGGAGAAGCAGAAGGAGGCTCTCCTCGCCGAATTCTCCTGAACCGACCATCACCGTCTCCGGCCGACCCGGCTCGGGCAAGAGTGTGGTCGCCAAGGGGGTGGCCGAGGCACTCGGGTGGCGTCATGTCTCCGCCGGCGACTTCATGAGGCGGATGGCCGAAGAGCGGGATGTCACCATCCTCGAGTTGTCGCGTTCTGCCCTGGTCGACGAAGCAATAGATCACGAGATCGACGCCAGGTCGGCTCAACTCGCCGCCTCGGGCGAGCGGTTCGTCATGGACGCCCGGCTCGGCTGGCACTTCGTGCCCCAGTCTTACAAGGTGTTCCTCGAGGTACGTCCGGAGGTGGCCGCCACCAGGGTCTACGGGGCGCGAAGGGGCGGTGAGCGGGAGAATGTCGACCTGAAGGCAACCACCAGGGCCATAGAGGAACGGACCAGGTCCGAGCAGGAGCGCTATCTCGAGTACTACGGGCTCGACTACCTCGACCACGAACACTACGACCTGGTGATCGACACTTCCGATCTGACACCCGACCAGGTGGTTGAGCAAATCCTCGGGGCAGTGGCGGGCTCCGGCGTCTAGTCCAGGGCGCCAGCTTCGGGTACCCTGAAGGTCCCCGAACACCCAGGAAGCCCAATGAAGCTCGAAGACGTCATCGATCAGATCGGCAATCGGTTCGCCACCGTGGTTGTCGCCGCCCGCCGGGCCCGTCAGATAAACAGCTACTTTCACCAGCTCGGCGTGGGGTATGGCGAGTTCGTCCCACCCCAGGTCCACTCCCTCTCCCGAAAGCCGCTCACCATCGCCATGGAAGAGATCGCCGAGGGCAAGGTGGCGGTCGAGACCGTCGAGGAATAGACGATGCTCACCGGCAAGCGCGTCCTGCTTGCCGTCACCGGGGGTGTCGCCGCCTACAAGTCGGCGATCCTCGCCCGAAGACTGGTCGAGGCCGGAGCCTCGGTCAGGGTGATGCTCACCGAATCGGCGCAGGAGTTCGTCGGGGCGCAGACCTTCGCCGCTATCACCGGCGAGCCACCCTACACCTCGCTCTTCGGCGGGCCGTCGGTCTCCCCCCACACCGAGGGCGCCCGCTGGTGTGACCTGATGGTGGTAGCGCCGGCCACTTCCTCGATCATCGGCAAGGTGGCCGCCGGCATCTCCGACGACCTGGTCTCGGCGAGCATCATGGCAACCACCTCCCCGGTCTTGTTTGCCCCGGCGATGCACACCGAGATGTGGGAGCATCCCGCCACCCGTCGTAACGTGGAGACCTTGGCCGGGTTCGGGTATCACCGGGTCGGTCCGGAGACAGGCCCCCTGGCCGGCGGCGACATAGGGATGGGGAGGGTGGCCGAACCGGAGGCGATCCTCGAGGCAATCGAGTCGATCCTCACCCCTCACGGCCCCACCTACCGGTTTCTGGTCACTGCCGGGGGCACCCGTGAGCCGGTCGACCCGGTTAGGTTCCTGGGCAACCGATCCAGCGGCAAGATGGGTCATGCCATCGCCAACGAGGCAGCCCGTCGGGGCCACCAGGTCACCTTGATCACCACCTCCGACGCCCCGGTTCATCCCGCGGTCAAGGTGGTGGCGGTGGAGACCGCCGTGGAGATGCTCGAGGCGGTGGAAGGCACCCCAGCCGAAATCGCCTTCATGACGGCGGCGGTAGCCGACTTCCGGCCCCAGGACCCTGGTGAGACCAAGATCTCCCGGGAGGAGGGTCTCGAAGCCATCCCGGTGACACCCAATCCCGACATCCTGGCCGCGGTGGTTGCCCGAGAGGCCCGTCCATTCGTGGTCGGGTTCGCCGCCGAGACCGGAGACGTCGATCGCGCGGTGGCCAAGGCGGTCCGCAAGGGCGTCGACCTCATGGTGTACAACGACGTCACCGAGCCAGGCTCGGGTTTTGGCACGGACACCAACCGGGTGGTCGTCATCGATCCGACGGGGAGCACCGACCCCTGGCCGATGCTGACCAAGGAGGACGTCGCCTCCCGGCTCCTCGACCGGGTGATCGCCGAGGTCACCTCACCGGGGTAACCTCCCCCGGTCCATGAGGTCGTTCTTCACCTCCGAGTCGGTCACCGAAGGCCATCCCGACAAGGTTGCTGACGCCATCTCCGACTCGGTCCTCGACGCGGCACTCGAGGTGGACGAGTTCGCTCGGGTGGCGTGTGAGGTGATGGTCACCACCGACCTTGCAGTGGTCGCCGGCGAGATCACCCTCACCGGCCACGTCGGCATCGAGCAGATCGTAAGGGAGACGGTCCGCCGCATCGGATACGACGGGTTCGACGAGCGGTTCTCTGCGGACGGGATCACGGTGCTCGATCACATCGATCCCCAGAGCCCCGACATCTCCGCCGGTGTCGACAACAAGGGCGCCGGAGACCAGGGAATGATGTTCGGCTTCGCCGTCGGCGAAACCGAGGAGCTGATGCCTATGCCGATCTTCCTCGCTCACCGGCTCGCTGAGCGGCTGGCCGAGGTACGGCGGACCGGGAAGCTCGCCTACCTCCGCCCTGATGGCAAGACTCAGGTCATGGTGCGCTACGCGCGGGGGGTGCCCGTCGCCGTCAACCGGGTCCTGGTGTCGACCCACCATGGGCCGGGAATGGATCAGGACGACATGAGGGAGGACGTGCTCGAGGTGGTGGTCAACGAGGTGATCCCCGAGGAGATGCGTTCCGACGGATTCGAGTTCTTCTTCAACCCGACCGGGAACTTCGAGGTGGGCGGGCCGGTAGCCGACACCGGGCTCACCGGACGCAAGATCATCGTTGACACCTATGGCGGATACGCACGTCACGGGGGTGGGGCCTTCTCGGGAAAGGACTCGACCAAGGTCGACCGATCGGCGGCCTATGCCGCCCGCCACGCCGCCAAGAACATGGTGGCCGCCGGTGTGGCGGACAAGCTGGAGATCCAGCTCGCCTACGCCATCGGCGTCGCTGACCCCTTCTCGATCCATGTCGACGCCTTCGGCACCGAGCGTGTCTCCTCCGATGCCATCGAGCGGGTCTTGGCCGACAAGGACATCTTCGACTTCACCCCGTTGGGCATCATCGATCGGCTCCAGTTGCGCAGGCCGGTATTCGCCCCCACCGCCGCCTATGGCCACTTTGGCCGTCCCGAGTTCGTCTGGGAGCAACTCGACCGGGTGGATGCGATACGGTCGGCGACCGGCCTCTGACAGCCCCCGCGGCCCGGGTGGTCCCCAGCGTTCCCACCTTTGCCGTGGACCAGGGCTTTTGGTACTCGATCCCTCCCGGTCTCGCTGGAATCCTCCAGGTGGGGTCGATCGTCAGGGTGCCCCTTTCCGGTCGCCGGGTGAGAGGCTGGGTGGTCGAGATCGGGGAACGGCCCCCGGGGCGTCTCAAGGACGTGACCGCCCTCTCCGGTGCGGCCCCTGTCTTCGGCCCCGATCTGGCTCGGAGCCTGAACTGGGCGGCAGGCCATTACGTCGCCCCGGTCTCGGTGGTGCTCGCCAAAGCCACCCCGCCCAACCTTCCCGGTGAGCCCCCGGGCGCTCCAAGTAGTCGGCCCACGGTGACGGTGAGACCTCATCCCCTGGCCGCGGTAGCCCAATCGTCGGCGGAAGGCAGGAGGTTCCCACCCCAGGCGATGGTGGGCCGCTGGCAAGGCTTGGAGTGGCTCGACTCGCTGACCCCGGTGTTGGTCTCGGGCGGGAGCGTGATGGTGGTCGCCGCCACCGGAGCCGAGGTGGCCGAGATCTCCCATCGCGCCGGCCCACAGTTTCCGGAGCGGGTGGTCACCGTGCCTCACGACGATGCCGCTGCCGTCACCAGAGCGTGGGAACGTGCCCAGGGCGCCGGTCTCCTGGTCGTGGGTACCCCGAGGGTGGCCATGTGGCAGGTCAAGGAGCTGACCCTGGTCGTGGTCCTCGAGGAGGGCCGGAGGGCGATGAAGGACCGTCAGACACCCACCATCCATGTCAGGGAGATGATTCGAACCCGATCGCGGGTTGAGGGTTTCAACGCGGTCTTTTTCGGGCCTACCCCCAGTGTCGAGCTCCTCGCTGCCGGCGCAGGCACGGTGCCTGTGGGACGGAGGGCGTGGGGCCTGGTGGAGGTGGTCGACCGCTCCACCGAGAGACCCGGGGGCGGCTTCGTCTCCGAGACGGTGACCGTCGCGCTGCGGTCGGTCGCCCTGGAGGGAGGCGAGCGCGCCTTCGTCCTCGCCGGACAGAAGATCACCCCTGCCGTGGTCGACGAGGTCAACGCCCGACTGGGAGGCGGGACGGCATCACCACATCCCGGGCCGGCGCCGGTCACCGTAGGCAGTGAGAGAGACCTCGCCGGGCTCGACCCGGTGAGCCTCACCGTGGCGGTCGACATCGACTTCATGGCGGCCTCAGGCGGGTATCGGGGGACGGAGGAAGCCCTACGCCAGCTGGCCCGCCTGGGCAACGTACTCCGACCCGGCAGGGGACGGAGGATGATGGTGCAGACCAGGGAGCCCGGGTCAGATCTGGCCCGCACCCTGCGACGAGGCGACCCGGTCCCCTATCTGGAGCGGGTCCTCATAGAGAGGGCGCGTGGGGCAATGCCTCCGGCCCGCGAGATGATCGCCATAGAGGTGAGAGGGGACCCGCCCCACGGTCTCGAGGCGGACCTGGAGGACCTGGGGCCAGTGGACCTGTACGGGCCGATGCCCGTCGAGTCGGGTCGGCGCTGGCTCCTCGCCGGCGACCTGGCCAGGGTCAGGAGCCGACTCAGGACCTTGGCCGCCAGATGGCGTGACCGGGGCGCCACCGTGCGCATCGATGCCGATCCAATAGATCTCTGACCGGCCATGGGCAGGGTCAATGATCGGTGTTTCGCGGTCGAGTACCACGTAGAAGGTTCGAGGTACTCTCTGGCGCCCCATGGCCGTCCTCCCTATACGCACCTTTGGTGACCCTGTACTCAGGATGAAGACCAAGCCGGTCGATGAGATCGACGATACGGTCCGTGTGCTGGTCAAGGACATGATCGAAACCATGTACGACGCACCCGGGGTGGGGTTGGCCGCCAACCAGGTCGGGGTGTCACGGCGAATAGCGGTCTTCGACGCCCACGACGATCTGGGTGCCCGAGTGATGATCAACCCCGAGATCATTGAGACCAACGGGAGTTTCGACTACGAGGAAGGCTGCCTCTCGGTGCCCCACCGGTACTGGGAGATCACCCGGCCCGCCTTCGCCAGGGTGATTGCCCTCGATCTCGAGGGGAACGCCGTGGAGTATTCGGGTGAGGGCCTGATTGGCCGGGTTCTCCAACATGAGGTGGGCCACCTCGAAGGAGGTCTCCTCCTCGATCACCTTCCCAAGAGGGTGAGGAAGAAGGCACTCCAAGAGCTCAGGGACGAGAACCTGGGTCTGAGATGACCGGCGTTGTGTTCATGGGCACTCCCGAGGAGGCGGTGCCCACTCTCGACGCCCTGGTCGCCGATCACAACGTGGAGCTGGTCGTCACGCGACCCGACCGCCCACGCGGCAGGTCGGGTACCCCGCAGCCACCCCCGGTCAGACAGCGCGCCGACATCCTGGGTATCGAGGTGGCCCAACCGGCGACCCGCTCCGAGCTGATCGAGGTCGTCTCCCGGCGAGAGTTCGAAGTCGGGGTGGTAGTGGCCTACGGGAGCCTGATCCCCCCCGAGGTCCTGGTGGGGCCCGGGATGGGGTTCCTCAATGTGCACTTCTCACTCCTTCCCCGCTGGCGGGGCGCGGCGCCGGTGGCCCGAGCTCTCATGGCCGGCGACACCATGACAGGAGTCACCATCATTCGCCTCGACGAGGGGCTCGACACCGGTCCGGTGCTGACCGCCCAGGCGGTGGACATCCACCCCGCAGATAACGCCGGCACCCTCACCCACCGGCTCGCCGTCATCGGAGCCCGTCTGCTGGCCCGGGCGCTCCCCGACTACCTGAGTGGGGAGCTCGTCAGCGTGGACCAGTCCGACGAAGGCCTGACCTACGCCGCCAAGATCTCTGCCGAGGACCGCTCCCTGGCCGGCGATGCCGATCCGGAGATCTTCCTGGGTCGGGTCCGGGGGCTGTCACCGACACCAGGAGCGATCCTTCTCATCGACGATGAGCCGCACAAGGTCCTCGCTGCTCGTCTCACCGCGGGAGCACCGCCGCCTCCGGGTCGGTGGGAGGCCAGAGAGGGACTCCCGGTCGTCACCGTCGGGGATCGGGCGGTTGCGTTGACCCTGGTGCAGTCGCCGGGAAGACGGCCCCAGCCCGGGGAGGACTGGGTGAGAGGCCGTCACCGCCCCGGCGGGACCGTGGGATGAGGTCATACAATCGGCGGATGCATGGCGGCATCAAGCTGGCACCCTCGCTGCTGGCCGCCGACTTCGCCCGCCTCCACCAGCAGATCAGCCTGATCGAAGGGCACGCCGACTGGCTTCACCTCGACGTCATGGACGGTCACTTCGTACCCAACATCTCCTTCGGCATCCCGGTGATCACCAGTATCCGCCAGGTCAGCAATCTCTACTTCGATTGCCATGTGATGACCACCAACCCCGCGGACTACTTGGCCGAGCTCGCCGAGGCGGGTGTGGACCAGGTGACGATGCACATCGAGGCGGTACCCGACCCAACGGGAGCGGCGGCGCGAGCCCGGGACGTGGGCCTGGACTTCGGGCTGGTGATCAACCCGGATACCCCATTCGAAGGGGTGGCCCCCTTCCTCGAGATGTGCGATGTGGTATTGGTGATGACCGTAGAGCCCGGGTTCGGCGGGCAGAGCATGATCGAATCGGCCCTCCCCAAGGTGGAATCAGCCAGAGAATGGGTTGAGGAGCGGGGATTGTCGGCCGATATTCAAGTGGATGGAGGCGTCACTGCCGACAACGTGCGCCTGGTCGTAGACGCAGGGGCGACTGTGGTGGTGGCCGGTTCGGCCGTCTTCGGCGCCGAAGACCCTCCACGAGCGATGGCCGATATGAGAAGGGCGATTGAATCGAATGAGTGAACGTGTCCTCGTCGCTGACGACGATCCGGACATTCTCACGGTGGTCAAGATCAACTTCGAACTGGACGGTTTCGAAGTGGATACCGCCGTCGATGGTGAGGACGCCCTCCAGAAGGCGACCTCGCATCCGCCCAACGCCATCGTCCTCGACATCATGATGCCTCGAATGGATGGGCTCACCGCCCTCCACCGCCTGCGCAGCCAGGCGGCCACCGCCAACATCCCCATCATCCTGCTCACCGCCCGGGGACTGCCCGAGGATCGGGTGCGCGGACTCGAGTTGGGCGCCGACGACTACATCACCAAGCCTTTCGACATCACAGAGCTGGCCGCCCGGGTACGTGCCGTTCTCCGCAGGACCCAAGCGGCGCGCGACCTCTCCCCACTCACCGGACTTCCCGGAAACTTCAAGATCACCGCCGAAATCGAGGCCTGCATCCGTGACCGTAAGAACTTCGCACTGGTCCACGGTGATCTGGACAACTTCAAAGCGTTCAACGACCACTACGGGTTCATGCGGGGTGATGAGGTGATCCGGTTCTGTGCCAGCTGCTTCACCGAAGCCGCTCAGGCGCTGGACATCGGTGGCTCCTTCATCGGCCACATCGGTGGGGACGACTTCGTGGCGATCACCCCGCCGGAGATCGCCGAATCCTTCTGCAAGGAGGTCATAGAGAGGTTCGATGACGGGATCCTCGACCTCTACGACACTGCCGACGCCCTTCGCGGCTACATCGAAGTGATCGACCGTCGCGGCGAACGCTACGCCTTCCCCGTCGTCTCGCTCTCGCTCGGTGTAGCGTCCACCGACGTCCGAGAAATCGGCACCCAGTGGGAGGCGTCGGCGATTGCGGTGGAGATGAAGGAATTCGCCAAGAAACAGCCCGGCTCCACCTATCGCATCGATCGTCGCACCAGCTGAAGTGGCCGACCGGCGCCACATGGGGCGCGCCGTCGAGTTGGCCCGAGACCACCACACCCACCCCAACCCGCGGGTCGGGGCGGTCCTGGTCGACCGTGAGGGGCATGTCATCGGGGAGGGAGCCCACCACGGTCCGGGGGAGGCGCACGCCGAGGCGATCGCTCTCAGCCAGGCCGGCGGGCGAGCCGGGGGAGCGACGATGTACGTCACCCTGGAGCCGTGCGACCATCATGGCCGGACCCCCCCCTGTGTCGACGCTCTACTCACCGCCGGAGTGGCACGAGTCGTCGTCGCCACCGAGGATCCCGATCCCCGCACCTCGGGCCGAGGCATCGCCCGACTTCGGGACTCCGGCGTCGAGGTGGTCATCGGAGTTCTCTCCGAGGAAGCCGAGGCGCTGGACCCGGCCTATTTCCACCACCGCCGCTCCGGGCTCCCTCGAGTCACCTGGAAGTGCGCTGTGACCCTCGACGGGTCGGTGGCGGCCGCCGACGGCTCCTCACAATGGATCACCTCGACGGAGGCGAGGAGGGACGCCCACCTCCTCCGGGCCCGGGCTGATGCGGTGGTCATCGGCGCGGGGACCCTCGAGGCCGACGATCCGCTTCTCACCGTCCGACTCGAGGAGGCCCATCACCACCAGCCGGTACCGGTAGTGGTGGCCGGCGCCTCCCCCTTGCCTGCTGAGGCCCGACTGTGGGAGAGGAACCCCGTGGTGATATCGAATTTCGAGCGCCCGATCCCGTCGGGATCGCTGGTCGTGGTCGAAGGTAGAGGGGGTCGTCCCGAGCCAGTGGCAGTGGCGCGGGCCCTGGCCGACCTCGGGCACCTCGACCTGCTCCTCGAGGCAGGGCCCCGGCTATCGGGGGAGTGGTGGCGTGCGGGTGTCATCCACCGCGGCGTCCTCTACTTGGGAGCCAAGGTAGGCGGGGGGATGGGAACAGCCCCGCTCGGCGGGGTGTTCTCATCGATCGATCGGGCCGAAGTTGTGTCGATCACCGGGGTGCGTAGCCTTGGTGGTGACGTCCGGATCGATTTCGAGCGTTAGAGGCAGCATATGTTCACCGGAATCATCGAAGAGAGAGGAAAGGTTGCTGCGATCGGAGACGGCGGCTCACCGCTGGAGATCTCGGCATCCCTGCTCCTCGATGCCCCTACCGGGAGCTCGGTGGCGGTCAACGGGGTATGTCTGACTGTGGTGGAGACCACTGAGCGGGGTGCCCGCTTCGATGTGGTCGCCGAGACCTTGACCCGGAGCAACCTGGGCGCCCTCGGGATTGGGGACGAGGTCAACCTGGAGCGGGCCATGCCCGCCGACGGCCGGTTCGACGGCCACTTCGTCCAGGGTCACGTCGACGGGACCGGTTCGGTGCTCACCCTCGAGCGAGGGGAACAGGGGGTCACCCTCGCCATCTCCGCCCCGGAAAGGCTGATGCGCCATATCGTGGAGAAGGGCTCGATCACCGTCGACGGGGTCAGCCTCACCGTCGCCGCGGTCGGGGAGGACCGATTCACTCTGGCCTTGATACCCCATACCCTCGAGATGACCACACTGGGGCACCTGGCCGGCGGGGACGTGGTCAACCTGGAAACCGACGTCCTCGCCAAGTACGTCGAGCGGATCGTCGAGGTGGTGACGTGAGCTTCGCTCCCATCGAGGAGATCATCGCTGCCGTAGGTCGGGGGGAGATGGTGATCATGGTCGATGACGAGGACCGCGAGAACGAGGGGGATTTGATCCTCGCCGCCGAGGCTGCCACCCCGGAAAAGCTGGGGTTCATGCTTCGCCATACCAGCGGGATCATCTGCCTTCCCATCATCGGGGAACGACTCGACGAGCTGGAAGTCCCGATGATGGTGGCCAAGAACACCGACGTTCGCCGGACCGCCTTCACCATCTCCATCGACGCCGCCGACGGCACCACCACGGGGATCAGCGCCGCCGACCGTTGCCGCACCATCGAGGCGGTGCTCGACCCGGCTAGCAGGCCTCAGGATCTAGCCCGACCGGGACACATGTACCCCCTGCGCTACGAGTCGGGCGGTGTCCTCAAGAGGACGGGTCACACCGAGGCTGCTGTCGACCTGGCCGTCCTCGCCGACATGTACCCCGCCGGGGTCCTCGCCGAGGTGATGAATGACGACGGCACTGTGGCCCGTCTCCCCGAGTTGGAGCGGTTCGCCAAGGAGCACGACCTGCTCATCGGCACCATCGCCGATCTGATCGCCCACCGACGACGTCAGGAGAAGCTGGTGGAACGGGTGGTCGAGGCCCGGGTGCCCACCAGGTTTGGCAGCTTCAAGGCCGTCGGTTTCCGCTCACTGGTCGACGACCGCCAGCACGTCGCCCTGATCATGGGGGAACTGGGAGACGGCGAAGCAGTCCTCACCAGAGTGCACTCCGAATGTCTCACCGGCGACGTGTTCGGCAGCCTGAGATGCGACTGCGGCGAGCAGCTCGACCGAGCCCTGGCCCGGGTCGCCGCCGAGGGCAGGGGAGTGATCCTCTACATTCGAGGGCACGAAGGCCGAGGGATCGGCCTTCTCCACAAGCTGGCCGCCTACCGGCTCCAGGACGACGAGGGGGTGGACACCGTCGACGCCAACGTCAGCCTGGGTCTTCCCGTCGACTCCCGAGATTACGGGGTGGGGGCCCAGATCCTCTACGACCTCGGGGTGCGGTCGATGAGGTTGATGACCAACAATCCCACGAAACGGGCCGGCATCGAAGGGTACGGCCTCTCGATCCTGGAGCAGATCCCGATCAGCGTCGAGGCAAACGAGGAGAACCGGGGCTACTTGCAGGCGAAGGTGTCCCGGCTCGGGCACTCGATCTTGATCGAAGAGGAAGAGTGATTCGCCAGGTAGAAGGCTCGCTGGCGGGGGCCGGTGTCCACCTCGGCGTGGCGGTGGCCTCCTGGAACCGGACGATCACCGATCGGCTCCTCGACGGAGCGCTGCGGCGCTGCGAGGAGCTCGAGGTAGCCGAGGTCACCGTTGCCCGGGTGTCGGGCGCCCTGGAGCTGCCGGTGGCCGCCTTGCACCTGGTCGGCGCAGGTTGTGACGCGGTGGTCGCCATCGCCACCGTGATAAAGGGTGAGACCGACCATTACGACATCGTGATCCGGGAGTCGGCGGCGGGCCTCTCCCGGGTGGCTCTCGACACCGGGTCACCGGTGGCCAACGCCATTCTCGCCGTCCATGACCCAGACCAGGCAGTGGAGCGTTCCCTGCCGGGAGCAGCAAACCGGGGAAGCGAGGCGGTGGAAACCGCAGTGGCGGCGGCCAACACCATCGCCGCCTTGGCAGACCGAGCGGTGAGCAGGGAGACTTTCTCCGGGTGACTGGTATCATCGAGGGCACAACCAACGGCAAGAGCGGAAGCCTCTGCTTCCCCACCCGGCCATCGCAAGGTGAGCCGTGGTTCCAGAGAGCCGGAAATCCGGCGCGTGGCAGCAGGGTTTTCCCTGCTGCTTTTTCCATGACAATGGAGGTAACCGCATCAGCGAATTGCGAGTGAATGGAGCCATCAGGGCGAAAGAGGTCCTGGTGGTGGCACCCGACGGACAGCAAATAGGTGTCAAGAAGATCAACGAGGCCTTGTGGCTCGCCGAGCAACTGGACCTCGACCTGGTCGAAGTGGCGCCCAATGCCAAACCCCCGGTGTGCCGGCTGATGGACTACGGAAGATACAAGTACGAACAGTCCGTCAAACAGCGTGAAGCTCGCAAGAAGCAAACTCGGACCAACATCAAAGAGCTGCGGATGAAGGTGCGCATCGGAGACCACGACTTCGATATCACCAAACGGAAGGCCGCAACCTTCCTCGATGATCACGACAAGGTGAAGGTCACGATCCGATTCCGGGGGCGTGAGAATGAGCGCCCCTCATTCGGCAGGGACCTCATGGACCGTCTCGCCGCCGAGTTGGCCGACCACGGGGTCGTCGAGCAGATCCCCAAGCTGGAGGGGAACTCGATGTCGATGGTGCTGGCTCCGGTGAGGAGGGCGAAGGCCGTCGCCGTCGACCGTGAAGACGAGAGTGAGGAATAGGAGGACGCCGTGCCCAAGATGAAGACCCACAGCGGCGCTAAGAAGAGAGTCCGGGTTACCGGCAGCGGCAAGATCATGCGCCGCCAGTCGGGGCGCGGTCATCTGCGCCTGGCCAAGGGCAAGGCCACCTACCGGCGTCGAGCCGGCGAGGTCGAGATGGCCCCCGGCGACGCCAAGGTGATCAAGAAGCAGCTGGGACGTTGAGGAAGGTTCCCCATGGCACGTGTGAAGAGGGCGGTACACGCCAAGAAGTCGCACAAGAAGGTCCTCGACAAGGCCAAGGGCTACAAGGGAGCCAGGAGCCGTCGTTACCGCACCGCCAACGAGCAGGTGATGCATGCGCTCCAGGATTCTTACCGCGATCGGCGCGCCCGTAAGGGTGAGTTCCGTCGGCTGTGGATCGCCAGGATCAACGCTGCCGCCCGGCAAAACGGAACCACCTACAACCAGTTGATCGCCGGGCTCAAGGCAGCTGAGATCGAAGTCGACCGCAAGATGCTCGCCGAGATGGCTGTGAACGACCCCCAGGCGTTCTCCCACCTGGTCGAGGTAGCCAAGAAGGGCTGATGGCGGAGCCGCACGGCCCCCGCAACCAGAGGGTGGTCGAGGCGGCTCGCCTCCAAAGGTCACGTCATCGCCGCCAGTCGGGCCAGACCCTCATCGAGGGCCCCCACCTCCTCGAGGAGGCGCTGGAGGCCGGGGTGCCCGTCGAGACTGTCTTCGCCTTGCCCGAAGACCGGGCCACGTTCTCGGTCGGCGATACCCACGGCTTCGAGGTGATAGCCGTCGACGAGGCCGCCCTTGCCCGACTGGCCGATACCAAGACCCCTCGAGGCCCGGTGGCGGTGATACCCATCCCCCCCGACGACACCGGCTATCTGGGCAATCTCCTCGTCGCCCACGGACTGTCCGAACCGGGAAACCTGGGGGCGCTCATCCGAACCGCAGCAGCTTTCGGATGGGGCGTGGCCTACACGCCGGGCTCTGCCGACCCCTGGTCCCCCAAGACGTTGCGGGGAGGCTCGGGAGGGCACTTTCGGACCACCGTGCTCAGGTTGGACGATCTGGATGAGCTCATTGGCTGGACCACCGTCGCCACCGTGGTCGAGGGGGGGATGCCCCCATCGGAGGTGAGCAGCGGGCCCTATGCCGTTCTGGTGGGAGACGAGGCCGCCGGCCTGCCCGACGAGGTCGCCGCCGAATGCGACGTCCAGGTCACCATCCCCATGCCCGGAGGCACCGAGAGCCTCAATGCCGGTGTCGCTGCCGGGATCGTGGTCTACGAGCTCAGCCTCCGTTGATGGCGACCGGGTCCGGCCCGAGCCAGGTCGACCTCATCGGCAGCTCCCTCTCGAGCATCTAACCTGCCGGCGTCTATGGACCCACTATCCGAGCTAGAGACAGCGCTCGCCGACGCCCCCGCTCTGGTCGCTGGTGCGGGGACCTTGGCGGAGCTCGACCAGGTCGAGTCCACGCTCCTGGGTAAGAGCTCCAGGGTGGGAGATGTCCGACGCGCCATGGGTGATCTCGATCCCGATCAGCGGCCGGCGGTTGGCTCCAGCCTCAATGAGGTGACAACCACCATCATGCGGCTCATCGACGATCGACGCCGACAACTCGAGGCCGACGAGGAGTCGTTGGAGCTCCAGGACGATGCCATCGACGTCACCATGGGCATTACGGAGTTTCCCCGGGGGGCGATCCACATCATCCAGCAGACCATCGACGAGGTGGTCGACATCTTCATCGGCCTCGGCTACCGGGTCGCCGACGGCCCGGAGGCTGAGCTCGCCTGGTACAACTTCGACGCCCTCAACACCCCGAAAACCCATCCGGCCCGGTTGGAGTCGGACACCATGTACCTCGAATGGGGCGAACCTGCCGACGAGGTCCTGCTGCGTACCCAGACCTCCCCGGTGCAGGCGCGCTGGATGGAATCAAATCCGCCGCCGGTATACATAGTCGTCCCGGGGCGGACCTACCGCACCGACACCATCGATGCCACCCACCTTCCGGTCTTTCACCAAGTCGAAGGGCTTGCCGTCGATCGGGGGATCACCCTGGGGGATCTCAAGGGCACCTTGCTCCACTTCGCCCGGGAGTTCTTCGGGCCGGCGACCACGGTGCGTCTTCGCCCCTCCTTCTTCCCCTTCACCGAGCCCAGTGCCGAGCTCGACGTCTCCTGCTTCGCCTGTGACGGAGGGGTGCCCGGATGTCGAGTGTGTGGCGGCGCCGGCTGGTTGGAGATGCTGGGTTGCGGGATGGTCGACCCCAACGTGCTCGAGGTCGCCGGTTATGACCCCGAGGAACTGAGCGGTTTTGCCTTTGGGATGGGGCCGGAGCGGCTGGCAATGGTCCGCCATGGCATCGCGTCGATCCGTCACTTCATCGACAACGACGTCCGATTCCTGGGCCAATTCCGATGAAGGTCTCACTGCGATGGCTGGAGGAGTTCATCACGCTTCCCACCTCCGATCCCGATGAGCTTGCTCGGGTGCTCACCATGCTGGGCCACGAGGTCGAGGGAGTGGAGCGGCTCGAGGCCGATTGGACGGATGTTGTTGTCGGGGAGGTGTCCCGGATCGCGCCCCATCCAGATGCCGACCGGATCCGGGTTTGCCACGTCGATATGGGAGATGGTCCCGATCAGATCGTCTGTGGAGCCTGGAATTTCGAGGCTGGCGCCAGGGTGGCCGTGGCCCGGCCAGGGGCGGTGCTCCCCGGTGGCTTCGAGGTCGGGAGGCGCCAGATCAGGGGCGTGACCTCCAACGGGATGATCTGCTCGGAAAGGGAGCTTGGACTTGGTGATGACCACACCGGCATCCTGGTCCTCGTCGACAAACCCGACTTGGGCAGGCCCCTTTCCGAGCTCGTCGAGCTGCCCGACGTCGTCTTCGACGTGGCGATCACGCCCAACAGGCCGGATGTGATGTCACTGGCCGGCATCGCCCGTGATCTCGGCGCCCATTACTCAGTGCCCTGGCAGGTACCGGAGCGCGCGCTGGCGACGGTTTCGGGTGAGACCCGAATTCGGGTCGAGGTCCAGGATCCCGAGGGATGCCGGCGGTTCACCGCCCGGGAGATAACCGAGGTGGTGGTGGCTCCGTCACCGCTGTGGGTGCGTCACCGGCTGGTCAAGGCAGGCGTCCGCCCGATTTCCAACGTGGTGGATGTGACCAATTATGTGATGCTCGAGGTCGGCCAACCACTGCATGCTTTCGACGCCGACACCATCACCGGCCAGGTACTGGTCATCCATCCCGCCCGGGCCGGGGAGAGACTGACCACTCTCGATGGAGAGACCCGAGATCTGGACAGCGAGGATCTGATCATCTACGACGACGCGGGTCCCACCTCGATGTCAGGCACCATGGGGGGGGCCCGCAGCGAGGTCACGTCTGGGACCACTCGTGTCCTGATGGAAGCCGCCTCCTGGGATCCTCCAACCATCATGTACATGGCCCGGCGCCACGACCTCAGGTCGGAGGCATCGACCCGCTTCGAGAGGGGCGTCGACCCCAACCTCACCGACCTGGCCAACCGGAGGGCTTGCGCCCTGGTCGCCGAGCTCACCGGCGGCCGCGTCCTCGAGGGCGGGGTCGACGAGATCGCCACGCCGGCGGCGCCGGTCACCGTGGTCCTCCGACTCGGTCATGTCGAGCAGCTTCTCGGCCCGGGATTCACCGTCGAGGAGGTGCGCTCCATCCTGGAACGGTTGGGCATGGAAGTGGTCGGAGACGACCCACTGGAAGTGGTGGTGCCGACCTTCCGGCCCGACATCTCCCGGCCTGCCGACCTGGTGGAGGAAGTGGCAAGGATCCACGGATACGACCACTTCGAGCCGACGCTTCCGACCGGCTCGGCCGGGGGCCTCGATCCTTCCCAGCGCCGGCTGAGGCGTCTTCGTGACGTCCTCGCCGGTCTGGGATTGTCCCAGGCGATCAACCTCCCGTTCGTGGCGGTCCCCGATCTCGGCGCCCTCGGCCTTGCCACCGCACCGGAAGGCCTCCTCACCGTGAAGAACCCATTGCACGAGGAGGAGAGCAAGCTGCGTCCCTCCCTGCTCCCTGGACTGCTCAACGCAGTCCGGAGGAACCTGTCATACGGAGCCGGAGACGTTGCGCTGTTCGAGACGGGCAAGGTGTTCTCCACCGTGCCCGATTCTCAGGACCCTCGCCTGCCCACCCAGGTCGACCGTATCGCATGGGTGGTGGTCGGTCGGATCGGGCCTGAGGCGATCGAGATGTCCGGGTTGGCCGCCGATGGTGCGGTTTCCTTGGGGATCTGGGCCCGGATCGCCACGGAGATGGGTGTCGACTCCGCCCTCACCCCGGTGGCCGCCCCTGGGCACCACCCAGGGCGGACCGCAGAGGTGAGCGTCGACGGCACGGTGATTGGTTTGGTCGGCGAACTCAGCCCGGCTGCGGCGCGGTCTTGGGACCTGCCCGGGCGGGTTGCGGTCGCCGAGCTCGATCTGGACCCCCTCATCCAACCGGTCCCACCGGTGTTCGGTCGCAGCCCCTCGGTGTTCCCTCATGTCGATTTCGACCTGTCGTTCGTGGTCTCCGACGAGACCCTCTCCGCAGACCTCATCGCCGCTACCACAATGGCAGTGAGGGGCATGGTCGAGTCGGTCCGGGTCTTCGACTTGTTCCGTGACCCGTCACTCGGGGAAGGGAAGAAGGCGCTGGCCATCCGGTACCGTCTGAGAGCACCTGATCGGACACTGCGCCCCGAGGAGATTGCCGGCCACCGCCAGGCGATGATCGAGGCGGCAACGGCGATCGGTGCCAGGCTACGGGGCGGATGAGAGGCGGGATCACCGAATTTGAGGAGCTCCTCGCCGGGCCACCCGAGGAGGCAGCCCCCCGGCTCCTGGGAAGTCGCCTGGTGTCCTTGGTCGATGGGGAGAGGGTCACGCTGCGGATCACCGAAGTCGAGGCTTACAAAGGGTCAGAGGACCCGGCGTCACACGCCTTCCGCGGCCCAACCAGCCGCAACCGATCCATGTTCTCCCGCCCCGGCACCCTGTATGTCTACCGCTCCTACGGGATCCACCACTGTGCCAACACCTCGACCGGTCCGGAAGGAGTCGGATGGGCCATTCTGCTCCGGGCTGGTGAGGTGGTCGAAGGGGAGCCGGTGGCGGTACGCCGCCGGGGTAGGGGTTCCTCGCTGAGCGACGGCCCGGGCAAGGTGTGCCAAGCCCTGGCCATCGTCACCGCCCATGACGGCCACGACCTCCTCGCCGGCGCCCCTCCGTTGTGGTTGGAGTCCGGGGATCCGCCGTCGCTGGTGGTCTCCACCCCGCGCATCGGCATTTCCAAGGCCCGCGACCTGCCCTGGCGTTTCGTCGCCGCGACTCCCGCAAACGCCTGACGGTTTACCCTTCCCCGATGTCCACCGACCTCGATCTGATCCTGAGGTACGTCGACCAGGTAGTCCCTGGCGACGGGCTGGAGGCCAAGCTTGCCAAAGGCCGGCCGCTGCGGATCAAGCTGGGTGTCGACCCCACAGCCCCGGCCGTCACCCTGGGCTGGGCGGTAGTCTTACGTAAGCTGCGTCACTTCCAGGACCTGGGTCACACCGCGGTGCTCATCATCGGAGACTTCACCGCCCAGGTCGGTGACCCCTCAGAGAGAGACGCCACCCGGAGGCGCCTCTCCGTAACAGAAGTCAATCGTTACGCCGAGGCCGTCCTCGGTCAGTTCAAGAAGATCCTCTCCCAGGAGAACCTGGAGATAAGACGGAACTCGGAGTGGTTGGGATCGCTCGACATGGCAGGCCTCCTCGAGTTGACCAGTTCCGCCACGGTGGCCCAGATGCTGGAGCGATCCGACTTTGCCAACCGCTACCAGTCGGGATCGCCTATCACGGTGATGGAGTTCCTCTACCCCTTGTTCCAGGGGTACGACTCGGTGGCCGTCGAGTCTGATGTCGAGCTTGGGGGGAGCGATCAGCTGTGGAACCTGATGATGGGGCGCAGCGTGCAAGAGAGGTACGGTCAAGAGCCTCAGGTCGCCCTGACCACGCCAATCCTGGTGGGACTCGACGGGCAACGCCGTATGGGGCAGTCCTTGGGCAACTACATCGGTATCGACGAGGCTCCGGCGGAGATGTTCGGCAAGACGATGAGCATCCCCGACGAGGCGATGGGCCAATGGCTCCGGCTGGCGGCCGATATCGACCCGGCCGAGGTCGAAAGAATCGAGGCTGATCTGGAGTCGGGCGATCTCCACCCCAACCAGGTCAAACGTCGGCTCGCCCGGGACGTGGTCGGCCTCTACTGGGGCGAGGAAGCTGCCCGCGAGGCGGAGGAGGCGTTCGACAGGGTGTTCCGACACGGAGGCACGCCCGACGAGGTGGAGACTCACCGCCTACCGCCCGACGAGACGATCAACATGCCGGCTCTTCTCCGAGAGGTGTTCGGGATCTCAGGAAGCGAGGCCCGCCGACTCATCGACCAGGGGGCGGTCAGTGCAGAAGATGAACCGGTGAGGGAATACGAGACCCCCCGCTCGATGTTGGCCTCAAAGACGCTGCGCGCCGGGAAACGCCGGTTCGTGCGTCTGGTTGATTGACTTGCACAGCCACCTCGGGTGGCTATCATTCGATCACGACAGGGCGAGGGCCCGGTCGATCCGCCCACCGGCGACGATCGCAGCATTGCGGTCGCGTCGGCTTGTCGTCTGTATCGGGGTCGCGATAGAATCGCCGGCCCGTCTGACACTCGAATCAGATGCGGAGCCGTGGGCTCCTTGACAACTGAACAATGTGCCAAAAGCCAGCAGTGCACGTCCTTCC
>CAZNDH010000008.1:0-79595 GCA_964571765.1 uncultured Acidimicrobiaceae bacterium | reverse complement strand
TCCCGCACCCAAGACCAGCCGCGGTACGAAGTACTGAACTAAGCCTTCTCCAGGGGGGCCCAGGCGAGGAGGAGCCGTTTCTTGCCTTGGGTGTCGAACATGACTTCGGCTTCGGCCCGGTCGCCATCACCCACGACCTCGCGCACCGTGCCCAGCCCCCACTTGCCGTGGCGCACCCGGTCGCCGGGACCGATCTGGTCGGGAGCCACGGTGGTGGTCGGCCCGGAGAAGGCGGCCCGGTCGACCGGCCCTCGCCGCTGGCGTTTCGGTGCCTTCTCCACCAGACCCACGGGGACCTCCTGAAGGAACCGGGAAGGCGGGTTGTAGGACGAACCGCCGAAGAGCATGCGGTTCCACGCCGAGGTCAGATAGAGCCGGTCCTGGGCTCTGGTGATCCCCACGTAGGCGAGACGGCGCTCCTCTTCTAGCTCATCGGGGTCGCCCAGCGACCGCATGTGGGGGAAGACCCCGTCTTCCATCCCCACCATGAACACCACCGGGAACTCGAGGCCCTTGGCGGTGTGGAGGGTCATCAAGGTGACCGCACCGGCGCCCTCGTCCCACTCGTCGATGTCGGTCACCAGCGCGGTGGTCTCCAGGAACAACTCGATCCGCCTCAGGTTGTCCAGGGTGTCGAACTCCTCATCACCGATCGTCGCCCCCTCGTTGGACCTCTCGAACTCGGCGGCCACCCCGGCCAACTCCTTGAGGTTCTCCACCCGGCCCATCGCCTCCACGGTGCGCTCCGCTTCGAGCCCGGAGAGGAGGCCGGTGTCGTCGAGGACCGACTCCATGGACGTCTCCACCCCGCCTTCCAAAGACTTCTCTCGCATCGAGTCGATGAGGGCGACAAACTCGAGCACCTGACGCTGAGCCCGGGTGTTGAGCTGGCTGATCTCACCGGCGCGGCGGAGTGCCTCGAAGAAGGTGATCCCGTTCCTCTCGGCGAACCGGTCGGCGTGGCCCACGGTGGTCGCCCCGATCCCCCGCCGCGGCTCGTTGATGATCCGCTTGACCGACACCTCGTCGTCCGGGTTGAGCAGAGCCCGGAGGTAGGCGAGAGCATCCTTGACCTCTTTGCGGTCGTAGAACTTCACCGAGCCGACCACGGTGTAGGGCACCCCGCGACGGACGAAGACGTCCTCGATGACCCGGGACATGGCGTTGGTCCGATAGAACACCGCCAGGTCGGCCAGGTTGAACCCCTCGCCCTGGAGTTTCTCGATCTCGTCGACGACGTAGCCGGCCTCGTCGTGTTCGTCCTCGGCCTCGTAGCGGGTGATGGGGGCACCCTGCCCCCGATCCGACCAGAGGTGCTTCGGTGTACGGCGGCTGTTGTTGGCGATCACCGAGTTGGCCGCGTCGAGGATGGTCTCGGTGGAGCGGTAGTTCTGCTCCAGGACGATCACCCGGGCGTCGGGGTAATCCTTCTCGAAGTCTCTGATGTTGCGGATGTCGGCCCCGCGGAACTTGTAGATCGACTGGTCGGAGTCACCGACGACACACAGGTTGCGATGAACCGCGGTCAGCTGCTGGACCAGCATGTACTGGGCCCGGTTGGTGTCCTGGTACTCGTCGACCAGCACATACCGGAACCGACGCTGGTAGGTCTCGAGCACATCGGGGAAGGCGGAGAACAGCTCGACGGTGATCATCAGGAGGTCGTCGAAATCCATCGCCGAGGCGGCGAGGAGACGTTGCTGGTAGAGCCGGTAGACGTCGGCCACCTGTTCCTGGTAGAAGCCGTCACCCTGGTCGGCGAAGGACTCGAAGTCGATCAGCTCGTTCTTGGCCTTGGAGATCACCGCCTTCATCGCCTTCTCGGGGAACCGCTTGGAGTCGAGGTCGAGGTCCCTGATCACCATCCGAATCAGGCGGAGTGAGTCGGCCTCGTCGTATATGGAGAACCCGGATCGGTAGCCGAGGCGGGAAGCCTCCCGACGGAGGATGCGAACACAAGCCGAGTGAAAGGTGCTCACCCACATCGAACGGACCATCCCCCCGACCAGGGCGCCGACCCGCTGCCTCATCTCATCGGCGGCCTTGTTGGTGAAGGTGATGGCGAGGATCGAGTCCGGCGCCACCTGGCGGTCCCGGATCAGGTGGGCGATCCGGTAGGTGAGCACCCTGGTCTTGCCCGACCCGGCACCGGCGACCACCAGCACCGGTCCCTCGGTGGCAGCGACCGCCTCTCTCTGCGTCGGGTTGAGCTCGGCAAAGAGAGGGGTGTCGGCCGGGACATCATCGGTGAGCCACTCGGCCTGCATCTGACCCGATGGTAGTAAGGGGGTCTGACGAACCCGGTTGTCCTTCGCCACTGCGCTGCCCGCCGTGTTCCCCATGCGAATAGCGGGGAAACACCCACAGGCGACCGGAGCCAGCTGGCGTGGGGGGCATCAAACTTAAGCGTCCCTGAAGCCCCCTCGACGGCCTCGCCGGGTCGGTCCAGTCGTGGACGGGGAGGATGCGGACCGGCTAGGCCGACTCCGCCATGTCGGGGAGCTCGACCACGGCGATGTGGTCCTGGTCTGGGCTGGGACGGCCACCCTGGCCGGTGAGGACGGTGCGCCGTCGCAGTGGCAGGGAGTAACAGAAGCGAGCCCCGGTGGGAAAGCGCCGTTCGTACCAGACGTCCCCACCCATGGCCCGGGCAAGACGACGGGCGATGGGGAGGCCGAGACCGATGCCGGTCGCCTCGCGGGCGTCACCCTTGGAGAGCTGCTCGAAGTTCTCGAAGACTCGCAGGGTCTCCTCGTCGGGGACTCCGGGGCCGTTGTCGGAGATGATCACGGTGTATTGGTCGCCGACCACGTAACCCTCGACCAGGATCTGATCTCCGCCGTACTTTCGGGCGTTCTCCATGAGGTTGCGGACGATCTGCTGCACTCGCCGGCGGTCGGCGTAGACCCTGACTCCGTCGGGGAGTGATACCAGGGAGGTCTTCCTCCCACCGTTGGGGAACACCATGAGCGCCACATCCTCGATCAGGTCGCCCAGGTCGAACAGCTCGGGGTCGAGACGCAGCCGGTCGGCCTCAAGCCTGGGGATGACCAGCACGTCCTCGACCAGGTCTCCGAGGTAGATGGCCTGGCGATTGATGATGTTGAGGAACTCGGTGACCTCGTCGGTTGGCAGGTCCTGCCAAGAATGGACCAGGGTATCGGCGAACCCGGCGATCGACGTCAGCGGAGTCCGTAGCTCGTGGCTGACCATGGCGACGAAGTCGTTCTTGATGGTGTGGGCCTCTTCGGAGAGTCGCTTCACCTCGCGCTCTCGCTGCCTTCCCTGGGCGGTTATCCGCCAGGCCCAGACCACTGCGGCTACCCCGATCAGGGGGAGCAGATAGAGCAGCAGCTCCACGGGACGCGACAAGTCGGGCATGCCTTTTCCGTTATCGGAACGAACCCCGCCTGGCTGAAGAACGGTTCCGTCCGAGCGAAGTGAGGGGACAGCCCGGCTCTCAGGCGGTGTCGGCGGCGTCGATGCCCAGGAGCTGTCTCAGGGTCTGGGTGAGCACCCCCTGGCGCAGGTCGAACTTGTCGAGGTAGGCGTCCACCCCCACCTCCCAGGCGGCATGCTTCTCCTCGGCCGAAGCCACCCCGGAGACCATGACGATGGGCACCCTGACCTCGGCGGCCCGCATGGTCCGAACCAGCTCGACGCCGTTGGACCGGGGCATCGAGTAGTCGACGACCATGGCGTCGAACCCGTTGGTGGACATCGCCAACAGTGCCTCCCGGGCCCCGCTGGCCACCTCGACGTCGAAGCCGGCCCCGGTCAGGGTGGCCGAGAGGAGCTGACGCACCCCCGCAGAGTCATCCACCACCAGGACCCGCGGCTTGTCGTCGACGCTCCGTGGCCGTTGACGGGCGATCACACCCAGGAAGCTGGGGTCGAGGACGACCAGGATCTGGCCCCCACCGAGCAGCGCTGCCCCGGTGATGTGGCTTGCCCCTTCGAGGATCGGGCCCAGGCTCTTCACCGCCACCCGGCGCCGGTCGACAAGCTCGCTCACGGTCACTGCCACCAGGCCCGACCTGGTGCTCACCACAAGCAGCTCCGACTCGTCGGCGGGCTCGGCTGCGCCCACCGCCAACGACAACGAGACGCAAGGTATCGCCGAACTGCGGAACTGCAGTGACTTCCCGGTCCCCGTGGTGACAATCTCGGCTCCGGCCAGGGGCATGGTCGCCTCCACCGCAGCCTCGGGGATTCCCCAGAACTGATCTCCGATGGCGACCACCACTACGTTTTGGAGGACCATGGAGAGGGGGAGCACCAGAGTGACAGTGGTCCCCCTGTCTTTCAACGAGCTGACGTGGACCGCCCCGTTCACCGACTCCACCGCCTCCTGGGTCGAGGGAAGGCCCTCCCCACTGCCGGAGAAGTCGGTGACTTCCTCGGCAGTGGAGAAGCCGGGATGGAACAGCACCGGGGACAGGTCCGGGGGCATCACCGGGAGTCCCCTCTCGTCGGCGACCTCGGTGACCCGGTCCCAGTCGATCCCGGCTCCGTCGTCTCCGATCGAGATCTCCACGCGCTGTTCGAGCGCCTCTGCGCGAACCCGGATCGTCCCGGTGGCCGGCTTGCCTGCCTCGACTCTCGTCTGGGGGTACTCGATGCCATGGTCGACCGCGTTGACCAGGAGATGACGCAGCGGCTCACGGATCAGGTCGACGATCTGGCGGTCGAGCTGAACGTCATCACCCTCCACGATCACCCGTACGTCCTTGCCCAGCCGGCGGGCCAGGTATCGGACGAATTGGGGGAAGGTGGAAACCGCGTCGAAGAAGGAGACGTTGGCAAGAGCCACCGCCTGGTCCTGGATGTCGCCGATCGACTTGCTGAGCCTGTTGAGCTGCTGACGCCAGGAGCGACGGAACACCTCCGGATCGGCGCCTTCGATGGAGACCAGTGACAGGTCCGCCAAGGCCTCGGCGTCGAGGGAGACCTCCACGATGCGGTTGATCAGACGGTAGAGGTGGCCGGTGTCGACCCGGGTGGCCCCACCCAGCAGCGACTCGGAGACCGAGGTGAGCAGCCCGCCTAGGGCCGCCGGGTCGGTGGGGCGGATCGCATCGGCTTCGGCGGCCTCCGAAGGCCTCGAAGGGTCGAGCCGTTCCACCAGCCCGCTCAGCACCGAGTCCCCTCCCTCTTCCAGGGCCTCGAGCAACCGCCCGGCGGCGGCCTCCATGGCCACGATGACCTCGGCCGAAGGGGTCTCTCCTTCGGAGACCGCCCGCCACAGCCGCTCCAGGTTTGCCCCGGCGCCGCGGATGGCCTCGAAGCCGAGAAGCCCGGCGGAGCCCTTGATGGTGTGGGCGTCCCTGACCAGGTCGGCCAGTCTCGGCTGGTCCAACTCTCCGGCCTGGAGATCCCGGGCCCCCGCGACGAGACGGCGCGAGCGCTCGTCGAGCTCCTCGCGGAAGATCCGGGTCAACTCGGGGGTGTTGAAGTCCAACTCTTCTTCAGTTCCGGGGAATGCCCACATCATCGGCATTCCCCCACCGGGCCTGAATGAACCAATGGTTTCACCGGCCGGAGATGGTCACCAAAGCTTACGGGTCGTCCGACGGATCGGAGGCTCGGCCAAGATCGAACGGGACCAGGTCGAGCTCGGATGCGAAGAGCTCGTCGTGGGTCACCACCACCAACGCCCCCGGATAGCCGACAAGGGCCCGTTCGACTCGCTCGATCGAGGGAATGTCGAGGTGGTTGGTGGGCTCGTCGAGCAGAACCAGCCAGGCTGCGTCGCTCAGCCCGAGGGCCATGGCCAGCTTGCGCGCCTCCCCAGGGGAGGGACTGCCTGACGCCAGCAGGTTGTCCGGCGCCACCCCAAGTGCGGCTACCGCCGCCAGGACCCGACCCCGCGCCGTGGGGTTCATGCCCCGTAGACGAGCGGTCATGTCGTGGACCTGCGATGTGGTCAGCTCCTGTTGGAGATGGAGAATCCGTTCCTGGGGCACGCCGGCCCGGGTCTCTAGGGAAGCCAACAAGGTGCTCTTGCCCGAGCCGTTGGGGCCTCGTACCCAGATGCGGTCGCCTCGCTCGACTGCGATGTCGACATGCTCGATGATCACCTGATCACCGACCTTCAAAGGGCCCCGGTGCTCACTGAGAAGGCGTTTCGGTGCCGGTTCGAAGTCGAGGAACACCTCACCGCCGGGAGTCTTCCGCATCGCCATCTCAGCAAGGGCTCGGCGGGCCCGTTCACTCGCCTTGGCCGCGGTGGCCAGTTGGGCACCGGCCGCCTTCTCTCCCTCTCGATGTCTTGCCTGGCGGGCAGCAGACCGGGAATCGATGTCCTTGAAGGAGTGGGTGTCGTTTCTGCTCCGGAAGGCTGCCCGCTTCTTCTGGTTGGTCCGCCTCAGTTCGGCGAGGCGCCGATCCGCCCTGCGGCTCTCGGCCCGCAGCCGCTGATAGTCCTCCTCCCGAGAGGCCTCGGCCTCGATCCAGGCCGCACGTGCCACCCGATAGCTCCCACCCCAGAGACGCGCCCCTCCATGTTCGAGGTGCAGCGTCCGGTCGGTGAGGTCGTCGAGCAGCTGCCGGTCGTGTGAGACCACCAGTCCGACTCCGTCGAAACGTGCCAGCGCCGAAGCCAAGAGCCGGCGTGCCTTCCGGTCGAGGTGGTTGGTGGGCTCGTCGAGCAGGAGGAGGTCCGGTCTCCGGCTTAGAGCAGCGCCGATCTGCCAGCGCTTGCGCTCCCCCGGAGAGAGTGCGGCCCACCGGGGGAGCTCACCTGGGTCGAGCCCAAGACGACGGCGAAGGGCTGCATCGGTACCCTCCCAGGAAGCAGCGAATCCCTCGATCTGGTCGGTGGCTTCTTCGACGCTCTGCTCACAGAGGACGATGACGGCATCAGCCGGATCGATGAGCACCTGTCCCGAGTTGGCGGTGAGGTCCCCGGCGATCAGCCGGAGCAGTGTGGTCTTGCCCGAGCCATTGGCCCCGACGACCCCGGTCCATCCGGGCCCGATGTCGGCGGTGACACCGCCGAGGACGTCGACAGCGGTCGAATAACGGAACGAGAGATTGTTGAGATGGACGGCAGGCATAGATGCTCCTCGATAGGACGAGACCGGGTCGGCCCTGGCCACCCGGGAACTTGGTGTTCAAGCAGTCCTGCGCAATCCATCCTCAGCGGTAGGTGCCGGAATCCTACACGTGTCTCGGGTCACTCCCACTCGATGGTGGCCGGTGGCTTCGACGAGATGTCGTAGGCCACCCGGTTGATCCCGGGAACCTCGTTGATGATCCGCGAGGACATGCGGGCCAGGATTTCATAGGGGATCCGGGCCCAGTCGGCGGTCATGGCGTCCTCCGAGGTGACCGCCCGGATCACCAGCGGATAGGCGTAGGTGCGCCCGTCCCCCTGGACTCCGACGGTCTTCACCGCGGGCAGCACGCCGAAAGCCTGCCAGATCTCCCGGTAGAGACCGGCACGGCGGATCTCCTCGATGATGATGGCGTCGGCGGCGCGCAACAGCTCGAGCCGTTCGAGGTCGACCTCTCCGATGATCCTCACTGCCAGGCCGGGACCAGGGAACGGCTGACGCCACACGATCTCCTCGGGCAACCCCAACTCCTCGCCGATGGCCCGTACCTCGTCCTTGAACAGATCTCGCAGCGGCTCGATCAGCTCGAGGGTCATGTCGGCGGGCAGCCCTCCCACGTTGTGGTGGGTCTTGATGGTGGCCGCCGAGGCCGACCCGGACTCGATGACGTCGGGGTACAGGGTTCCCTGGACCAGGAAGTGGGCGTCGCCCACTCCCGAGGCCGCCTCCTCGAACACCCTGATGAAGGTCTCACCGATGATCTTCCGCTTCTCCTCGGGGTCGGTGACCCCGGCGAGCTGCTCGAGGAAGCGGTCGGCCGCCTTGACATGGATCAAGTCGACGTCGAAGTTGGAGCGGAAGGTCTCCTCGACTTGCTCCGCCTCCCCGGCGCGCAGCAGCCCATGGTCGACGAAGATGCACGTCAACTGGTCGCCCACCGCCTCGGCGACGAGCGCCGCGGCAACCGAGGAGTCGACTCCTCCGCTGAGCCCGCAGATCACCCTGCCCGATCCCACCTGCTCGCGGATCGCTGCCACCTGGGACTCGATGATCGAGTGCGACGTCCAGGTGGGCAAGGCACCACACACCTCGTGGAGGAACCGCTTGAGGATCTCCCCGCCCCTGGGGGTGTGGGCTACCTCGGGATGGAACTGGACCCCGTACAGGCCGGAATCCGGAGACTCCATGGCCGCCACTGTCGCCCCGGGCGAGGTTCCCACCACGGCGAACCCGGGAGGTGGAGCCACCACCTGGTCACCATGGGACATCCACACCTGCTGGTCGGCAGGAAGCTCCTTGAAAAGCACCGAGTCGCCCACCACCTCGAACCGGGTGTCCCCGTACTCACCTTCGCCGGTGCGGGCCACCTCCCCTCCGAGGATGTCGGCGAGAAGCTGGTGTCCGTAGCAGATGCCGAGCACGGGGACGCCCGCCTCGAGAATGGCCGGGTCGGGTCGGTAGGCGCCTTCGACGTACACCGAGGCCGGCCCACCGGAGAGGATGATGCCCACCGGTCTCCGCCGGCGCACCTCGTCGGCGGTGATGTCCCAGGCGACGATCTCCGAGCGCACATGGGCCTCACGCACCCGACGGGCGATCAGTTGGGCGTATTGGGCCCCGAAGTCGACGACGAGGACGGTGGGCTCGCGCTCAGGAGCGCTCACCCCATCCCGACCTTCTGCGACCTCTGCAGCGACTTGCCCTCGGTCTGGAGAGATGGGGCGATCATCACCTCGGCCTTCTGGAACTCCTTCACATCCGAATAACCGGTTGTGGCCATCGACATCCGCAGGGCACCGAACAGGTTCCGCCTCCCGTCGTTCTCGTGGGCCGGCCCCACCAGGATCTCCTCGAGGGTCCCCCGATCTCCGACATGGACCCGGGCACCCCGGGGCAAGGTGGGGTGGAAGGTGGCCATGCCCCAGTGGTATCCCTTGCCAGGGGCCTCGGTAGCCGAGGCCAGCGGGGAGCCGATCATCACCGCGTCCGCCCCGCAGGCGATCGCCTTGGCCACCTCTCCCCCGGTGCGCATCCCTCCGTCGGCGATGACGTGGACGTAGCGACCGGTCTCGTCGAGGTAGCGCATCCTCGCCCCGGCGGCGTCGGCTATGGCGGTGGCCTGAGGAACCCCGACACCGAGGACGCCACGGGTTGTACAGGCGGCTCCGGGCCCGACGCCGACCAGGACCCCGATCGCCCCGGTCCGCATCAGGTGGAGGGCCGTCGAGTAGGAGGCACAGCCTCCGACGATGACCGGCACCTCGCATTCCGCGATGTACTCCTTGAGGTTGAGCGGCTCCCCCCGGCTGGAGACGTGCTCAGCCGAGACCACGGTTCCCTGGATCACCAGGATGTCGAGCCCTGCCTCCAGGGCGTGGTGGGCCCAGCTGCGCACCCGTTGCGGGGTGAGGCTGGCCGCGGTGACGATCCCCGCCGACTTCATCTCTCCGATCCGGCGTGCAAGCAGCTCCGGCTTGACCGGCTCGAGGTGGATCTCCTGCATCCGCCGGGTGGCCTTCTCGTCCGATAGCTCGGCGATCTCCTCGAAATACGGCGTGGGGTCGTCGTATCGGGCCCACAGCCCTTCCAGGTTCAGGACGGCGAGGCCGCCGAGCTGTCCGATGGTGACCGCCGTCTCCGGGCTGATCGCCGAGTCCATCGCCGAGCCCATCATGGGTAACTCGAACCTGTAGGCGTCGAGCTGCCAGGAGATGTCGATGTCGTCGGGGTCTCGGGTGCGACGTGACGGGACGATGGCGATGTCGTCGAAGCCGAATGCCTGACGACCGGACTTGCCGATTCCGATGTCGATTTCCACTTCCTGGCCTTCCTCGGGCGCTCGAGCGCAGGGTAACAGTGTGTGTGTCCCGGGCCGGCGGTAGGCTCCCCGACGGTGCGGAGACCGTGGACCATCACCGACTTCGCCGTGGTCTGGCTGTCCGGTGTGGTCGGTTCGGCCGCCGCAGCGGCGATTGCCGCCGTCCTCGACATCGGCGACGGACTGCTCCTGTTTCTTCTGACCGGCCAGTTCGTCGGGATCCTTGCCGCCTTCTGGACCCTCGGCCGGCGCCGCGACGACCCCGGGGTGGGTCTCACCGTCGAGCCCAAGGATCTCCGCTACCTGGGGTTGGGCATCCTCCTCCAGATCGCCTCGGCGTTGCTCATCGCCCCCCTATCCCGCATCGTCTATCCCGAGGGTCGGCCCCCGCAGGAGATCGCCGACGCCATCGCCGACCCGGCGGCTCCTATGGCCATCAAACTCGGCCTGTTCTCCGCAGCGGTGATCTTCGCCCCGCTCACCGAGGAGATCATGTTCCGCGGCATCCTCTTCAAGGCGTTGATCCGACGGGGCCGCTGGCTCGCCTTCGCGGTGACTGCCGTCGTGTTCACCGCGGTGCACGTCCTCGGGCTCGACCCGGGCAATATGGCGGGCTCGGCGGCAGTGGTCCTCCCCCCGATCCTGGTGCTCGGGCTGGTCCTTGCCTGGATAACCGACCGGTCGGGACGGCTCGGGCCTGCCATCTTCCTCCACTCCGGCTGGAACATGCTCGCCGCCCTGATCCTGCTCATCCCCGCCGAGTTGCTCGAGACCGCCGGCTGACCGGCAGAGCGACGAATAGCCTCCCGGGCGTGGCAGCGCCAGCCTTCCGCTGGTCGACGGACCCATGCTCGACACTGCTTTCCTCACCTTCATCGTGCAGTTGCCCCCGGGGACCGAGGAGACGTTCATCGGTGGGGGCTTTGCCAGGTCCGGGCTGGGCCGTGGATGCCGTAGGCCATCTTCCCCGATCCCGTTCAGGGCGACACCCGCTCGGTGAGGGTGACCCTCTGCCGGTTCGGAGATCCGCTATCAGCACAACCTCGGAAGCTGGGAACGCATCCAGTCCCCCGGCGGGTGCGTCAGCCCCGAGGCGCAGACGGCCGTGGTGAGGGCTGACTCTCGCCGACACCGTGACCGGCTGGAGGGACGAGTCCTGCCGACCCGCCCAAGCGGAGCCTGGATCAATCGAGACCGACCGCCGCGCGGACCATGGCCATCGTCTCCCCGGCTGACACCCGGGCACGCTCGGTGCTGGTGGTCATCACCGTCTCCACCTCCGCCTGGGAAATTCCCTCATATGCCTCACGGATCGGCTTGATGCCATCTGCCACCGCCTCGGCCACCGCCAGCTTGAAGGCGCCGTATCCACCGGTCCGGTGCTCCTCGACCAGGTCTTCGATTGGTCGGCCGGTGAACACCGAGTAGATCTCGAGGAGGTTGGATACTCCAGGCTTGGCCTCGCGGTCATACAGGACCTCGGTGCCGGCGTCGGTCACCGCCGCCTTGACCTTCGCCACGATCTCGTCGGTGGTGTCGGTGAGGAGAACCCTCGACTTGGGACTGGGTTCTGACTTGGACATCTTCGAGGTGGGATCGTTGAGGGACATCACCCGGGCTCCGATCTCGGGGGTGATCCGCTCCGGCACGGGGAACAGCTCCCCGAACCTCGAGTTGAACCGCTCCGCCAGGTCGCGGGTCAGCTCGAGGTGCTGAGTCTGGTCGTCGCCTACCGGGACTGCATGGGCTCGGTGGATGAGGATGTCTGCCGCCATCAGCACCGGGTAGGCGAATAGGCCAAGATTCTGGCCGGCCCGGTCGGACTTCTCCTTGAACTGGGTCATCCGTTCCAGCTGACCGATCCCGGCGATGGTGCCCATTATCCAGGCCAACTCGGAGTGCTCGGCAACGTCACCCTGGTAGTAGAGGAGCGACCGCTCGGGATCGATCCCAATGGCCAGGAGCATCCGTGCCGCCGCCGCCTTGCCCTGTCTCAAACCCCGGGGGTCGTAGGGAACGGTCATGGCGTGTAGGTCGACCACGCAATAAATGGTCTGGTATTCCTCCTGGAGAGCAACGTAGTTGCGCCCGGCGCCGATGTAGTTACCGATGTGGATCTCGCCGGTGGGCTGGATCCCGGAGAAGACCCGCCTTCTGTCAGTCATCTCATCCTCTCAACGAAAAAGCCGCCGGATCTCCGGCGGCGACACTGGAACCAGTGGAGGTGGCCGCTCAGGGGGTGCGCCACCGGGGAGACGTCGTCGAGCTCATGGGGAACGAGTGTAGCCCGGTGACGACGCCCGAGGGAGATGTCGTGGGCCCCCCCCGCATCCGCGGTCAACCAGCGCGGGGATCGGACACGTCGGCGGTGGCGTGGGTCTCGAGGAAGCCGGCGACGATGCCGTCTATCGGGGTGGTGGCCACCAGGACTGCTGCCCCCTCTTCCGTGACATGGTCGGTGACCGGGACCTCAAGCTCGGTGAAGGCACCTCGGTCGAGGCCGCGCAACGCCCAGACCAGGTTGACCGCCTCGGTGATCGTCAGCTGGTCGTCGACGGTGACGTGGGGGGCGATCGCCCGGGCAGTTCGGCTGAGGGCTTGGGGGCTGGAGACGTAGGAGAGCCGGGCGAGGACGTCGATGACAAACCTCCGCTGGCGCTGGTTACGAGTCAGGTCGTTCATGCCGGGCATGGTTCTCCATCCGCTGGCGGTGAGCTCTTGGGTGTGACGCGAACGGAGCCAGGCGAGTGTCTCCTCGCCGCCTGCCAGGGAGCACCCGGCGGGGAGCTCCAGGTGCGCCCTCTGGTCCCGCACCGGGAGATCCAGGCAGATCTCGTAGCCACCGATCACCTCCACCACCTGCTGGAACCCGGCGAGGTCGACCATGGCGTAGTGGTCCACCCTCTCCCCAATGAGACGCTCGACAGCCTGGAGGAGCCGGGAGGGCCCGTTGAGCACGGCGCCGCAATCGGCGATCAGGGTATTGATGCGCTGCTGTCGACCGGTGCACGGATCCTCGGCCAGGAGGTCCCGGGGGAGGGACATCACCGCGGTCGCCGAACGGGTCCGGATCAGGACCATTATCACGTCTGCCCGCTCTCCGGGGAAGTCCCCGAACCCGGTCAGGTCATCGAGCTGGTCACGGGAATCCAGGCCGCCCAGCAGGACTATGCCCACCCCCTCGGTGGACCCGGGGGCCGGCTCCTTCTCCTCACCTTCCACCCCCTCCTCCGAGTCGTCGGAGCCCTGGGCACCTACACCCGGGGTCGCCCGGTCGATGGTCACCCGGTTGACCTCACTCCAGGTCGAGAAGGCGAACGCAAGAACCACCCCGCTGAAGAGGAGGAAGGCGGTGACGGCCACCAGCAAAAGACGTTTCTTGGTCACGGAAGAACCCATTACCCCTTACGACGGGATTCTACGACGGACGGCGGGATGAGCCGCCGCCCGCATCATCGGGCGGTGGCCACCCTCGTGGGAAAGATCCCGCCGCTCGAAGCGTCGTAGCCGGGCAAGGTCAGCTCGAAGCGAGGTCCCTCGACGGTCCTCACGTAGTCCAGCGACCCTCCCATCATCTCTGCGAGCTGGCGCGATACCGCCAGGCCGATCCCCACAGAACCAGGCTGCGTCGGTGACTGAGCCGACCGGTAGTAGCGCTCGAAGATCAGCTTTGCCTCGGCCGGGGGCACGCCCGAGCCATTGTCCTCCACCACCAGGCAAGCCTGACCTCCACGATTCTCGACCCCCATGACCACCCGGTCGCCTCCGTACTTGATGGCGTTGGTCAACAAGTTGCGGATGACCTGACGTACCCGGAGGGGGTCGGCCCAGGCGGCGACTTGCTCACCGACCATCTCGATCACCTTGTCGCTGGGATGGGACTCACCGATCCCCTCCACCACCTGCCGGGCCTGGGCGAGCAGGTCGATCGTCTCTGGCCTGATAGACAGGTTGCCGAAGTCGGCCCGCGAAGCCACCAGGAGGTCCTCCACCAACTCGGCCAGCTCGCGGGCCTGCGCCGCGATGATCCGGTTGAGCTCATCCCGCTCCTCGTCGCCGAGACCGGTGCTCGCCCCCACCAACTCCTCGGACAGCCCAACGATGGCGGTGAGGGGCGTCCTGATCTCGTGGCTCACCGAGGCGAGAAGTCTCTCCTTGGCCTCATTGGAGGCACGTAGCTCCTGGGCGTCGTCCTGGCGCTTCCAGTAGGCGCCGATCATGTGTGAAGCCCGCCAAAGGGTCTGGACCTCGGCATCGATCCACTGGCGGTCCTCGGTGTACTGGATGAAGCCGATGGAGCCCCTCATCACCCGACCGACGAAAATGGGGACCGATACCTCGGACACGATACCGTCGTCGGCATAGGGCCGACGCTCGACCTGGTCCAGCTCGGCAGTCCTGACCGCCACCGACCTACCCTCCGACAAAGCGCGGTAAGTAGAAGGGATGTCCGAGTACATCCCCCGCTTCCAACCCCGGCCCGATCCCGACGTCCTCCTCGATGCGTCGGCGATGATCTCCCACCCGGGCTCCCCGTCGATGTCGATGGTCCGGTCGACATAGGCGTAATCGGCATCGGTGGCATCGAGCAGGGCACGGGTCGCCCCGTAGACGGCGAACACGTCAGAGTGGAAAAGCAGGGCCTCGGAGCAACTGGCGATGGCGTCCTGGAGCCGCGATGCGCGGAAGTGGCTCTGCACCGCCTCGGCTAGCTGATCGAACAGACCCGACACCAGGGTGGTGGTGAACACCACCCCGGCGACGGCGATCACCACCCTTACTGTGAGAGTGGTCTCGTCGACACCGGTGAGCAACCCGACGGTCACCACCCAGCCGGCGACGAACGATGCGATCGCCCCGGTCCACACCAACTTGCTCCCCGCCACCAGAGTCCCGGCCAGCACCGAAAGCAGCATCATCACCCCGAATGAGGTCGTGGCATCTAATGCGGTGAACGTCCGCTCGAGCACTGCCCCGAGCAGGTTGAGCGTCCCCAGATAGACCATGGTGGAGAGGAGGAGGGGCACCATGCTCGCCTTCTCATTCATGACCACCAGGATCGACCAGACGGTGAGAACCGAGTAACCGATCCAGCGGAACGGGTCACCCGCCTCCGCGGCACGAATGATCTCGACCACGGCAAGGACAGGTACGGTGACCACGTACAGGACCGCCACGTGACGGTGAAATCGTCGCTGCGCCGCCTCCGGGGTTCTCGAGATCACAGGTGATGATCGGCACGGCAAGTGCCAGATCTGAAGGGTGCTCAGGCCCTATTCGCCCAGACCGATCAGCTCACGGACCATATAGGCGGTCGCCCCCCAGAGGGTGTCGCCGTCGAGGTCGTAATACCAGACCTCGAACCCGTTCCAAGGCAACGACCACCATCGGCCGGTGTCGGCGAGATCCGAGAGCAGGGGGGTGTGCACCCGTTCCACCTCCCGATCCGAGGGAACCAGCCGGATTGGCGGCTCCAGCCTTCCCACCACCGGAACCACCATCAGCGAGTAGGACACGGTGTCGATCGGCGACAGGAACCCGAGGACGTCGACCCGGTCGGGCTCGATCCCCACCTCCTCGTGCGCCTCCCGCAAGGCGGTGGCCACCGGTCCATCGTCACCGGGGTGGGGTCGCCCCCCGGGGAAGGATATGTGCCCGGCATGGGTGGGCATGGTTTCAGGCCGCTTGGTGAGCACCACCCTGATACGCCCGTCGTCATCGAGGTACAGCGGAGCCAGGACCGCGGCCATTGGCCGGTCCCCGGGGTTGGGGTAGTCGTCGTGGATCTTGAGATGCTCCCACATGGGCGTTGTAGAGGTTATTCCTGCCTATATCCTGAACCGATGCCCAGGGGCCTCCTCGAAACCGAGCGTCTCCAGCTCCAGCGCTTCGCCCGCCGTGACGCCCACACCGTGGACGAGGCAATCCGGGCGTCGCTTCCCGATCTCAACCAGTGGCTTCCCTGGGCCCGCATGGATTACAACTCCGGCGACACCGCAGCATTCCTCCGCGAGTCGATGCTGGCCTGGCGGGAGGAGCGCGCCTGGGACTACTCGATCAGGAGAAAGGACGACCCCACCCGCCACATCGGCAACGTCTCGTTCTGGACGGTGTCCAAACTGGGAAAAATCGTCGAGATCGGGTACTGGGTGCATTCCGGCGAGACCGGCCACGGCGTGTGCACCGAGGCGGTCGACCGCATCCTACGAGAGGCATTCGACGCCCTGGGCTATCACAAGGCGGTCCTCCGCATCGCCGTGGGCAACGACGCCTCCGACCGGGTCGCCCAGAAGCTGGGGTTCACTCGCGAGGGGGTGCTGCGTGAGGAGCTCCTCATCAGGGGCAACTGGGTAGACCACTCCCACTGGTCGTTGCTCGACCGCGAGTACCGGGCGCTGAAACGAGGCGAGCTCACTCGCTAGCCGGACGCAGCGAGGCCTACCTCATCCACCGGTGGCAATGACCCTCGAGGCCTCGCCGACGAATGTGGCGATCGCCGGGTAGAAGCCCACCACCACCGTCAGCACCGCCGCGATCCCCAGCGCCAACCGGAGCGAACCAGCCGGGGGGGAGACCGGCTCGGCCGATCCCAACTCGGCGTCGTCCATCCACACGGTGCGCACCACTCGGGCGTAGTAGTACAGCGAGACCACCGCATTGACCGCGGCGATCACCGCCAGGACAACGGTTGCTGCCCCGCCGGCGATCATCACCGATCGGAACATGACGAACTTGGCGAACCATCCCGCCAGCGGTGGGATCCCTGCCAGGCTGAAGAAGAACACCGCCAGCAGCACCCCGGCTCGGGGGTCGATCCTCGCCAGACCGGCCCAGGCGGGGATCTCGCCCGATCGGGTGACCCGGGCTCCGGCGATGACCGCCGCGAACGCCCCCAGGTTCATCACCGCGTAGATCACCAGGTAGATGACCGTGGCGGCGAAAGCCTCCTCGAGGTCGGCCCCGGCGACCCCGGCGGCGGCGAAAGGCACCAGCATGAAACCGGCCTGGGCGATCGACGAGTAGGCAAGCAGACGGACGATGTTCGACTGGCGGAGAGCCGTTAGGTTGCCGACGGTCATCGACAGGGCTGCCAGCAGCCACAGCGCCGGCGCCCAGATCTCGGAGAGCCCGGGGAGGGCGAGGTACATCACCAGGAGCATGGCGACGAACCCCGCCGCCTTGGAGTTGACCGAGAGGTAGGCGGTGATCGGTGTCGGTGCCCCCTCGTAGGTGTCCGGGGCCCAGAAGTGGAAGGGAACCGCCGACACCTTGAAGGCGAAGCCGACGATGACGAACAGCACCGCCATCACCAGCATGGGCTCCCCGGCCCGGCCGGCGGTGGCCTCGGCGAGACCGGCGAAGGTGATCTCCCCGGTGACCCCGAACAGGAGCGACATCCCGTAGAGCATGATCGCGGTGGAGAGCACCCCGAGGACGAAGTACTTCATCGAGGCCTCGTTGGACTTGACGTCACCTTTGCGCCACCCGGCCAGCATGTACAGCGGCCCGGTGGTCAGCTCCAGCCCGATGAAAAGGACGATGAGGTCGCGGGCCGAGGCCATGACCAGCGAGCCGAGCAGCGAGGCGAGCAGGAGGAAGTAGTACTCCCCCTGGTAGTAGCGGTCCGACTCGATGTAGTGGTGCGACATGAGGAAGACCACATAGGCGGCGATGAGGAAGACCACCTTGAGCACCACGGCGAACTGGTCAACGACGAACGACCCGTCGAACATCGATCGCACCGTGCCGTCGAACGCCATGAAGGCCAGGGGGATCAAGGCCATTGCCGTGCCGGCGACGGCGACCGTGGCCGTCCAGTACTTGAGCGGCCGGGGCAACACCAGGTCGAGCACCAGCACCACCAACAAGGTGCCGACCACGATCAGCTCGGGTGACAGCGCAAGGTAGTCGACCTCCCAGGTCATCGCGATGTCCCCTTGTCCACCGGGGAACCGCCAGCCCGGAGGGCCGTCCAGGGGGGCCCGAGGCGAAGCCGAGGCCGCCTCCCGCCTCCGGAGGGCCTATCGGTCGCGGACGAGTTCGCTGGCGGTTCATATCCCCCTTGCCCTTGCTTCCCTTCAGACGGTCCCCCCACAGGGACAGGCACACCGATGCTCCCCGGCACCTAGCCACCCCCGGACGAAGAGAGTGAGGCGACCGTGTCTCCATGGAACGCCATCTCCACCAGGGAGGTCACGGTATCGGTGGTGGTGTCGAAGATCAGCCTTGGGTAGAGCCCGATGACCACGATGAGCACGATGAGCGGCGCCCATGAGGCCAGCTCGAATCGGTTGACGTCGTGGAGCTGGTGTCCCGCCCACTCGGCTGAGGGCTCGCCCAGGTTCACCTTCTGCAGCATCATCAGCATGTAGCCCGCGGTGAGCACGGTTCCGATGGCGCCCAACACCATGGCGGTGCGGAACACCCCCAGCGACAGCCCGTCGAGGGGGTTGTAGGCGCCGACCAGCGACATGAACTCCCCCCAGAACCCGGCCAGGCCGGGGAGCCCCAGAGAGGCCATGGCGGTGAAGGCGAGGATCCCTCCCATCACCGGCATCAGCTTCATGTTGCCTCCGAGACGTGCCATCTCCCGGGTGTGGTATCGGTGGCTGAGCGAGCCGGCGAGGAAGAAGAGGAGCCCGGTTATCAGACCGTGGGCCACCATCCCGATGATGGCGGCGTTGATCCCGATGTCGGTCAGGGTGGCGATCCCCAGCATGACGAAACCCATGTGGCCCACCGAGGAGAAAGCGATCAGCCGTTTCATGTCGGTCTGGGCGAGACAGGCCAGTGAGCCGTAGATGATCCCGATCACCGCCAGGATGGCGATGACCGGGGCCCAGCGCGCCGCCTCGTCGGGGAGTATCGGCAGCGAGATCCGGATGAACCCGTACGAGCCCAGCTTGAGGAGGATGGCGGCCAGGAGCACCGAGCCCACCGTGGGCGCCGCAGTGTGGGCGTCGGGAAGCCAAGTGTGAAGCGGCCACATTGGCACCTTGACCGCGAACCCCAAGAACATCGCCCCGAAAACCAGGAAGGCGAAGGTGCCGGTGAATGCGCCGGCGGCCCCCAACTCGGTGAGCAAGGGGATGTCGAAAGTCCGCCCCAGGTCGCTGACGTTGCCCGACTCGAAATAGAGGGCGAGGAACCCGAGGAGCATGAACGCCGAGCCGAACAGGGTGAAGAGGAAGAACTTGATCGCCGCATAGAGCCGGGTCTCGAACTCCCTTTTGAACCCGGGGATCCGCCGCGGGGTCTTATCCCCCCAGATCCCGATCATGAAGTACATGGGGAGCAGCACCACCTCGAAGAAGATGAAGAACAGCACCAGGTCGAGGGCGACGAAGGTGCCGTTCATCCCGGTGGCCAGGATCATCATGAGAATCAGGAAGGCCTTGGGATTCCTCGGCTCCTCCCAGTGGTTCCACGAGTAGATCACCGCCAGGACCACGATGAAGGTGGACAGGACCAACAGAGGCAGGCTGATCCCGTCGACCCCGATGTGGTAGTTGGAGTTGATCGCCCCGATCCAGGTGACGTCGACCTCGAATTGGTAATTGTTGTAGCCCCGGGCCGAGTAGTCGAACTGACTGACGAGGAAGAGGCTGGCGAGGAAGGCGAGGACCGCCATGGTGAGGCCGGTGCGCTTGATCGCCTCCTCGTTGTCCTCGGGGATGACCCCGATGAGCAACGCTCCGACCAGGGGGAGGAAGACGATCATCGTCAGACCCCAGCTTTCAAACCATTCCATCTCTAGGCCTCTCCTCCATAACTCACTGGATCACGAACAGGAACAACACCACGAGGATGACCGCCCCGGCGACGAAGCCGGCGGCGTACTGCTGCACCCGACCCGATTGCCACTTGCGCAGCACCGAGCCGGCACCGTCGGTCGCCGCCGAGATGCCATGGATCACCCCATCGACGCCGCGCTGGTCGAGACCGTCGTAGACCAGCCTGCCCAACCACATCGCCACCGCCCCGAAGGCGTTGACCACACCGTCGATCAAATAGGTGTTGGTCCAGTTGACCAATCGTGCCACCGGCCCCATGGTGGCGGCCACCACCCCGTCGGAGACGTCGTCGAGGAAGTACTTGCGGCGGAGCAACGGGTAGAGCACCGGCACTTGGAACCGGTCCCGCTCTTGCTGGGTGGTCTTGTCCTTGCCGAATATCAGCCATCCCAAGGCGAGCCCGGCAAGAGCCGCCGCCAGGCCGATGGCGGCCAGGGTCAGGTCGATGGCCTCGGGATGGTGGTCCCCCATGGCCACCTCGCGCACCCCCAGCCACTCGGTGAAGTTACCGATCCCCGGCCAGCGCACTCCGGGGATGTTGAGCAGCCCGAAGAGCACCGAAGGCACCGCCAGGGCGACCAGCGGGCGGGTCATTATCGGCGGGGACTCATGGGGATGGCCCTCGCCCTTGTAGGTCCCGTGGAAGGTGAGGGCGATGGCGCGGGCCATGTAGAAGGCGGTGACGAAGGCCCCGGCGATGGCCACCCACATCACCAGGGTGTAGCCCTCGTGGCCCAGGGTGGCCAGGATCTCGTCCTTCGACCAGAACCCGGCAAGGGGGAAGATCCCGGCCAGGGCGAGCGAACCGACCACGAAGGTCCAGTACGTGGTGGGCATCTCCTTGCGCAGCCCCCCCATGTCGCTCATGTTGTTGGAGTGGACCGCATGGATCACCGAGCCGGCTCCGAGGAAGAGCAGCGCCTTGAAGAAGGCATGGGTGAACAGATGGAACACCCCGGCGGTGTATCCCCCGGCGGCGACCGCGGTCATCATGTAGCCCAACTGAGAGACAGTTGAGTACGCCAGAACCTTCTTGATGTCGTCGGAGGTGAGGGCGAGCAGACCGATGCCGAAGAGGGTGATCGCCCCGATGGCCACCATCGGCATCCGGGCGTCGGTGGCCAGGTTCTGGAAGAGAGGGAAGGTCCGGGCCATGAGGTACACCCCGGCGGTGACCATGGTGGCGGCATGCATCAGCGCCGACACCGGGGTAGGCCCGGCCATGGCGTCGGGCAGCCAGATATGAAAGGGGAACTGGGCGCTCTTGCCCATGGCCCCGAAGAAGAGGAGGAGCCCTCCGGTGAGAGCGACCGCCCCGAGCGCGGCGCTCCCCGCGGCCGCCGCCTCGCCCATCTCGGCGAAGTCGAAGGTGCCGATGGTCACCCCGATGAGGATCGCCCCCAGGATCAGCCCGACATCGGCGATCTTGTTGACCATGAAGGCCTTGTTGCCTGCCTTCACGTTGGCCATGTCCTCCCAGTAGAACCCGATGAGGAAATACGAGGCCAGGCCGACACCCTCCCAGCCGATGATCAGCTGGATCAGATTGGGCGCCCCCACCAGGACCAGCATCGCCCCGGCGAATAGTGAGAAGGCGGCGAAGAACCAGGGCAGCCGGCGGTCACCCTCCATGTAACCCAGCGCGTAGACGAACACCAACAGCCCAACCAGGCTGACGAGGAAGTACATCATGATCGACAGCCCATCGACCACCCATCCCAGCTCGAAGACCAGGCCCGATCCGATCCGGGCGATCTCGAAGGTTCTCTGGGCGAGCACCCCCCCGGTCATGTTCATCACGAAGAGGACCGTGGCCCACACCAGATTGATCCCGAGGGCGGCTACCGCGATCTCCCCGCCCTGGAACCGCAGCCGCTTCCCCACCGCGAGGATCAGGAGGAAGGCGACAAAAGGCAGCACCAGCATGATCCCCGCGGTGTCGACCCAAAAGCCTCCCGTACTTGCGGCAGCCGGGGCGTCCACGGCGAAGGCGGCGTGCATCACGAGCCCATCTCCTGGCACCTGATACCAAGTACGAAAGACAGCGGGCCGAGCGAGCCCATCACTACCACCTCATCAGGGAGAGCTCGTCGACGTTGGCGGACCGCCGGTTGCGGAAGATCATCAGGACGATGGCCAGGCCGATGCCCACCTCGGCGGCGGCCACGGTGATCACGAAGAGGGCGAAGACCTGACCGATGGCCTCGGAGGTGACCAGGAACGCCTCGAAGGCCACAAGGTTTATGTTGACCGCGGCCAGCATCAGCTCGACGGAGAGGAGGATGAGCACGATGTTCCGCCTCACCAGCAGCCCGTAGACCCCAAGCGAGAACAGTCCGGCACCGAGGATGAGAAACTGGATAAGGGTCACACCGATGCCCTCTCTTCCTCTTCTGCCGGGGTGAGGTCTCGGCGGGCGATGGTGATGCCGCCGATGAGGGCGGCGAGCAGGATGAAGCCGACCACCTCGAAGGGTATGACGAACCTGCCCAGCAGGGCCCGGCCGAGCACCTCTGTCTCGGTGGGTTGACCGGTGGCGATCAGGGCGTCGGTACCGAACGCCTGGAAGGCGGTCCATGCCATCAGGGCGAACAGCCCGGCGGCGAGCACCGCAGGCCCCATCCGATGTTGGGCGCTGAGACCCTCGTCGACCCCGGTGGGAGCCCTGGTGATCATGATCCCGAAGAGGAAGAGGACCACCACCGCCCCTATGTAGATCAGCACCAGGGCCCAGGCGACGAACTCGGCGGAGAGGATGAGGAACAACCCGGCGATCCCGGCGAAGGTGGCAACCAGGTAGAGGGCGGCGTGCACCAGGTTGGGGGCGGTGACCACCCTGAGCCCGGCGAAGAGGATGCCCGCCCCGATTGCAGCGAAAACCCAGTTGACAGGCTCCCCGATCCAGTCCCCGAAGCTCACTTCTCGAGCCCAGGTTGGTCAGGGACGGTCTCCAGCCAGTCCTGGAGACGGTCCATGTCGTGGAGCATGGCGCCCATGTTGGGCTCGGAGTACTCGTACTCCGGGCTCCAGAACAATGCGTCGAAGGGACACACCTCGACGCAGATCCCGCAGTACATGCACAGGGCGTAGTCGATGTCGAACCGGTCGAGCTTGGAGCGGACCTTGATCCGGCCGCCAGGCTTGTCCGGCGGGATCTCCTCCTTGTGACCCTCGATGTAGATGCACCAGTCGGGACAGGACCGGGCGCAGAGCATGCACACCGTGCACGCCTCCTGGTCGAGGGCGATCACCCCCCGGGCCCGGGGTACCGGGACTTCCTTGTCCTTGGGGTAGTTGACCGTCCGCAGGTAACGCTTGGGACGGAAGATGGTGCGCACCATGGTGCCGAAAGTCACCGCCATCCCTTTGAGCAACCCCCGGCCGGGGATATTGCGCCTCGGCTCGGTCGTCATCACAGCACCACCTTGAAGATCCCGGTCAGGGTCAGGTTGACCAGGGCGATGGGGATCAACCACTTCCAAGCCAGGGTCTGGAGCTGGTCCTGGCGGAACCGGGGGAAGGTCCAGCGGAACCAGATCATGGCGAACACCAGGAGGAACACCTTGCCGATGAGGATCGCCGGGCCGGCGAACTCGAGGATGCCCTCGGGGATCCCGGGCAGCCAGTAGCCGCCGAGGAACAAGGTGACCGCGATCGCCGACAGAGTGAACATGTTGGCGAACTCGGCGAGGAAGAAGAAGAGGAAGCGGAACCCGGAATATTCGGTGAGGTACCCCATGACCAGCTCCGACTCGGCTATGGGGAGGTCGAAGGGGATTCGGGAGAGCTCGGCAAGGGAGGCGATGATGAAGATGGCGAATCCGATGAACTGGAAGATGACGAAGGGGTATCCCGCGTTGATCTGGGCTTCGACGATCCCCGCCATGCTCATCGTCCCCGCCATGATCACCACACCGACCGCGGCGAACACCAGGGGCACCTCGTAGGCGATCAGCTGGCCTGCGGCGCGCAGACCACCGAGAAGGGAGTACTTGTTGGCCGACGACCAGCCGGCCATGAGCACCCCCACGGTGCTCAGCGAGGAGATCGCGAGGGCGTAGAAGATCCCCACCGAGAGGTCGCGAAAGATCAGGCCGGGCCCGAAGGGGATCACCACGAATAACGCAACCGTGCCCACCATCACCACCAGCGGGGCGAGCTTGAACACCGGGCGGTCGGCTTCCTCGGGGATGAGGTCCTCCTTCTGGAAGAACTTGATCCCGTCGGCGATCAACTGGGCCCAGCCCCAGCGACCTCCGGCGAAATAGGGCCCCATCCGAGCCTGCATCTTTGCCGACAGCTTGATCTCGGCGAATCCGATGGCCATCCCGAGGAGCGGGATCATCAGTGCGACCAGGGCCAGTTTGGCCGCCAAGGCGATCCAGAAATTGGAGAGGAGGTCGGTCAAGAACTCCACTGCGTGGCCTTTCTGCGCGCCCTGTACTGGGTACTGGGTACCGGGTACCGGGAAGGTCCAAGTACCAAGCGCCAAGTACCAAGCACCACGACAAACCGAATCATCGGTCCACGTCCCCCAAAACGAAGTCCAACGAGCCCATGATGGCGATGATGTCGGGGACCAGGGCGCCTTCCAGAACCCAGGGGAGGATGGAGAGGTTGGAGAAGCTGGCCGAGCGGATCTTGAGCCGGTAGGGCCCCAGACCACCGTCGGATACCAGGTAGTACCCCATTTCCCCCTTGGGGTTCTCCGCCCGGACGTAGGTCTCCCCTTTGGGCACCTTGATGATGCGGGGCACCTTTGCCTGGAGCGGGCCTGCGGGGATCCCGTCGATGGCCTGCTGGACGATCTTCGAGGACTCACGGATCTCCTGGAGCCGGACCCACCAGCGGTCCCAGCTGTCGCCGTTCTCCGCGGTGACCACCCGAAAGTCGAAATCGTCGTAGGGAAGGTAATTCTCCACCCGGCGTAGATCGAAGGACACCCCCGATGCCCGCAGGTTGGGCCCGGACACCCCGTAGGCGGCGGCCACCTCCGGTGGGATCACACCCACTCCCTTGGTCCTGGCCAGGATGATCTCGTTCCCGGCGACCAGAGCCTCCAGCTCGTCACAAACCTCGCCCACCCGGTCCATGGCAGCCCGGGTCTCGGCGAGGAACCCTGCGGGCAGGTCCTGGACCATCTTGCGGGTGGACGACCCGGCGCCGTATGCCGGCTTGACCCCACCGATTCGGTTGAAGTTGGGATGGAACCTTCCACCGGTGACGCTCTCCAGGAGGTCGAGGATCCGCTCCCGCTCCCGGAGGGCGAAGAAGAGCGGGGTGGCTGCCCCCAGCTCCAGGGGGTAGGAGGCCATGAACACCAAGTGCGACGACATCCGGGCCATCTCGGTGAGGATCAGCCGGATGTACTGGGCCCGCTCGGGGACCTCGAGCTCCATCAGCTTCTCGGCTGCCACGATGAATGGGACCTCGTTGGCGTATCCCGACACCCAGTCGATCCGGTTGATGATGGTGGTGATCTGGGGGTAGGTCCGCACCTCGACCAACTTCTCGTACCCCCGGTGCATGTACCCGATCACCGGCTTGACGTCGAAGGCCCGTTCCCCGTCGACCCGGGCCACCAGACGGAGCACGCCGTGGGTGGAGGGATGTTGGGGCCCGATGTTGAGGGTCATGTCCCCGGTCTCCAACTCGACCGAGACGGTGGCCTCGCTGAGGTGGCGAACGGTGTCGGCGTCGAGCGCCATCAGGCCTCCGGGTTCTCGGTGGTCGGCTGGTCATCGTCCTCGCCGGGCATCGCCTCGACGTCCACCGTGCCCGGCCATGGCTTGACCTCCCGGCTCAGCAGTGGATAGCTCTTGCGCAACGGGTGGCCGATGAATGAGTCGGGGAGGTAGAGATGGCTCAGGTCGGGATGGCCCTCGAAGACTATGCCGAACATCTCGTGAGCCTCCCGCTCATGCCAGTTGGCCCCGGGGAACACCTCCACCAGGGTGGGGATCGACGCCTCCTCCCGGGGCAGGTCGGTGGAGAATGTGACCCGATGTCCCTCGGTGATGTCCGACAGGGTGGTGAGCAACTCCAGCCTCTCCTCGACTTCTTCGCCGAGCGGATCGCCCGCCTCCACCTGATTGGCCCAGTCGATCGCCGACAGCCAGGAGAAAAAGACCAGCCCGAGATCTTCGCGGGCTTTGCGGTGGGCCTCCACCCAGTCGGTGATGGGGACCCGCACCTTGATGGTGTCGAACTGGATCTCGGAAGTCCCGCCAACCGACCCGGTCACCCGGTCGGCGAGATCCTGGAGCGGGTTGGCCGTGGTCTCAGACTGGTTGGAGGTCACGCCGGTTCCACTTCTCCTTGATGTTCTCGTCCTGGATGAGACGTTGCAGGAGGACGATCCCCTCCATGAGAGCCTCGGGGCGGGGTGGGCAGCCGGGAACGTAGACGTCGACCGGGATCACCTGATCTACCCCTTTGGTCACCGAGTAGGAGTCCCAGTAGGGGCCGCCGCAATTGGCGCATGAGCCCATTGAGATCACGTACTTGGGCTCGGGCATCTGGTCGTAGAGACGCCGGACCGCAGGGGCCATCTTGTCGGTGACCGTGCCCGCCACCACCATCAGATCCGCCTGGCGGGGCGAGGCGGGTAGGGGAATGATCCCGAACCTCATGAAGTCGTAGCGGGGCCCCGATGCCGCCATCAGCTCGATTGCGCAGCAGGCAAGGCCGAACTGGAACAGCCACAGGGAGTACTTGCGGGACCAGTTGAGCAGCCACGAGACCGGCTTGGGGGCCCCGAACTTCTGGACTACTCCCACCTCAGCACACCTTTCTTGACCGCATAGACGAGACCTTCGACCAGGGTCAGCATGAACAGGATCATCGCCACCAGGCCGAACATCCCCAACTCCTCGGCGGCGATCGCCCAGGGGAAGATGAACACCGCCTCGACGTCGAACACCAGGAAGAGCAGGCCGAACACGTAGTAGCGGACATATGTCTGGCTCCACCCGGTGCCCACCGGATCGACCCCACACTCGTATGTGGTCCGCTTTGCCTGACTTGGCTTGTTGGGGCGGAGCACTGTTGCAATGCCCAGCATGATGAGGACGAGAACCGCCCCGAGGGCGGCGAATGCACCCACGGTCACATAACTCTCGAAGTACGTGCTCATGCCTGTGGTACCTGGGGAATCACGACCTGTCGGCGAGTATAAGCAGACCCTCTTTGCGGTCGAAGTCAGGGCGGAGAGGCCGCCGGTCCCTAGCCTGCCGCCATGGCGGTGAGCCCCTCATACGACGGCAGTGGCCTGGTCAACCTGGTGGCCGAGATCGAGTTCCGCCTCACCGGGAGCGCGCCCTCACCCCGGCTGCACGACCCGGACCTGGTTCCCGAGGCCGACACCTACGTTCTCCTTCTATTCGACGGCCTCGGGGTCGCCCAGCTGGGCCATCCCGCGGCGGCCACCTTCCGATCGGCGATGCGGGCCATCATCGACGCTCCCTTCCCCACCACGACCAGCGTCTCACTGGCCACGGTGGCCACCGGCACCGCGCCATCGCGCCATGGTCTGGTGGCCCACCTCGCCTGGATGGAGGAGGCCGGACGGGTGGTCAACACATTGAAGTGGGTCGACCTGGCCGGTGACCCGGTGGAGTATCCCTATCCGGAGCTGTTGCCCCGCCCCAACCTGTGGGAGCGGCTCCGGGGGGCCGGGGTCGAGCCGATCACCGTCCAGCCTGGGGGTTTCACCGGGTCCCCGCTGTCTCAGGCGGTCTATCGGGGGGCTCGTTTCGAGGGGGTGTGGGAGACCTCGGAGATGGCCCAAGCCACCTTGCAGCTCGCCAAACCGGGACGTCTTCTCTTCACCTACTTCCCCCAGGTCGACTTTGCCGGCCATGTCTTCGGCCTCGAATCCGGGGAGTTCGCCGAGGCGATCGCCGAGGCGGCCCGTCTCTGGGATGGGATCGCCAACCACCTGCCGGCTCGGGTCGCCCTGGTCGGGACCGCCGACCACGGTCTGGCTGCGTTTCCCGACCACAACAAGCACCTGGTGCGAAGCCCGGCCTACTCCGGCCTCAGGTTCGCCGGCGACACCCGCGGGGTGCAGATGTGGGGTGACCGGAAGGTTATGGAGGATCTGGCCGCCGAGACGGGTGGCGATCTGGCCGACCCCGCCACCCTGGTGGGACCGGAGCCGGGGCCGGCCGCCCGGTCTCGCCTCGGCGAACAGGTCTTGCTACCCCCCGACCACCTCGCCGTCATCCCCAAAGGCTTCGACAAGCGGCTGGCCTGCTACCACGGCGGTCTGAGCCGGGCCGAAGTTGAGATTCCGCTCCTCGTCGGCTGATGCATTTGCACCTGGTCGCGTTATCCGAGCCCCAGTGCATTTGCACGGAGGGAACCGGTGCGGATGATGGTGTCGAGGCACCCGCCTGGATCGGACTCCAGCATCTCGTAAGTGAACCGTAAGACCTGTATGCCCTTAGTGGCCAGGCTGTTGTCCCGCTTGCGGTCCTTTTCGAAGTCCGAGCGACGGGCGTGCCAGTTGCGGCCGTCGGCCTCGACGACCAGTGACCACGCCGGGATGAACACGTCGACCCTCGGTGATGCCCCGCGGATCCGGAACCGGTACTCGCGGGTCCAGGGCGGCAGGCTCGCCCCGCTCAGCACCATCTCCAACATTGCCTCCAGATAGGTCGAGTCAAGGCTGGGCGCCAGGGGATGACGTTCGGCCACGAGCCGACGGATCAGCGACAAACCCTTTGCCCGGCTGGCCACCTCTCTGGCCAGCGGCACCTCCAACTCGCTCAGCCTCATCTTCTTGGAGAGAAGGGCGTCGTCGAAGACCGCCTCCACTCTGCTTTCCGGGAGGGTGCGGGCCAACACCAACAGGGTCTCGGCCACCGTGGTCGCCTCGAACCCACTAACACGGGTTCTGGCGACCGAGTCGAACCTCTTCGCCTGAACCACGTCGGCGATCTCCGACCGGGCATTGGAGCCGATCGGCACCATGATCACCGGGCGTCCGGGACTGAAACCGCGTAGACCGTGAAGGCACGCTGCCGAGCCACCGGTGACCAGGGCGTTACTACGGCTGAGGACGGCAGCCGCCAGGCTCCGCTCCCATCTGGGAGGAGCGGAGGCGACGCAGTACACGCTGGGGTCGAGCCTGAGCCACTCCCCCGACGCCAGCCGGCGCATGACGGCGCTCTTGTCGAAGCCGGCCTCGCGGGCCTGCCGGGTGTTGAACACCCCGTACTGCCGTGAAGCCATGGCGTCAATCCGACGACGATCCCCCACACGCCCGACTCTGCTCGACCACACCAACCGGTTCAACCCCCTCGAGCTGGGCATGCATATGCACCAGGTCGCGCTTTTCGCACCTCCGTGCAAATGCACACCTCGCTAGCTCGTGCCGAGCCGGCGCAGCCAGCCTTCGGCCACGGCGAAAAACGGCTCTTCACGGTGCTCGAGGGCCCGGATGATCCGGGTGGTCTCGGCCAGCGCCCGCTCGATCATCTCCGGGGTGTACCCGTACTTCACCTGGTGGATCAGGAACTCGTCCTCGTCTTCGACAACCACTCGCCCTTCAGGGGTGAGGGCCACGTCGAGATCGAGGTCGACCATCTCGTAGCGGCCTTCCGACTGCCACAGCGGTTGGGTCACGATGTCGACGAAGTGGGTGTAGGTGTCATGGCCGACGCCGGTGTAGTGGAGGTGCCACCACCCCTCCCAAGGTGCGCACAGGACCGCGTCCTCGGCGGAAGGGGCCACCGGGCGATCACCCTTCCATCGTCTCGACCCGGCGGGCAGCCCTACCCACCACCCGTGCTCATCCTCTCCCAGGTATACCGCGTCGAACCCCCAATGGAGGGCATCGGGATACTTGAGGAATTGGACCACCACCGGGCGCATCGGGACATTGTTGTACCGACACGGTGTCGGGTCGGGGGTCATCGCGGCGGCAATAACCTCACACCGGGATGGACCTCGACTCGGTGCTCTCCTTCGTCGCCGCCGGGGCGGCCACCTGGTTCGCCGTCGACCTGTGGAGGGACCATCGCCGCCGCCCCCGACCCCACATCGCCGCCTACGGGGCGGGGATCACCATGTTCGCCATCGCCACCTGGGCGCTGTTCTACGGTCTCACCGCCGGATGGACCGGCTTCTCCTACCGGGTCTTCTACCTCTTCGGAGGGGTCCTCAACATCCCCTTCCTCGCCCTGGGTTCGATGTTCCTGGTGGTGGGCAAGCGCAGCGGCAATGTCATGTTGATCATCCTCGGGGCGATCACCGCCATCTCCACCACCCTGGTGGCGACCGTCCCCTTCCAGCAGCCCCTCCCCGCCGACGGGATCCCCCACGACATGTTCGCTGCTGGGTTCGGCCCCCGGCTGTTCGCAATCATCGGTGGGGCCACCGGGTCGACCATCCTCATCGCCCTCGCTCTGGTCAGCGTGGTCCGCTTCTGGAGACGCAATCGTGCCGTTGTATGGGGCAGCCTGCTCATCGTCGGCGGGGTGCTCGCCGCCGCCTGGGGAGGCACCGGTCTGGCGCTGGGCGAGTCGAGCGGCTTCGCCCTGTCGTTGTTTCTCGCGGTCACTCTGATCTGGGCCGGCTACCGGGTCGCCTCGGGGAAGAGGACGCCGCCTGTGGGTCAGCCCCCGATGTAGGACATCTCCACGGGGACGGAGAGCCGTCTGGTGTGAGACGACCGGATCTCGGAGTATCGGTCGTCGCGTTTGCCCCAGACCTCGTCGACCAGGGCGCCGATGTCCTCGCCGGAACGGAGGGCATCTCGGAGGCTGGTGCCGGTGGAGGCGAAGAGGCAGGTGTACATCATCCCCTCCGCCGACACCCGGGCCCGGGTGCACGATCCGCAGAACGGCCGGGTGACCGAGGCGATGATCCCGATCTCGCCTTCCCCGTCGAGATAGCGGAACCGGTTGGCCACCTCACCCGGGTAGTTGGGGGGCACCGGCTCCAACGGAAACACCCGGCTCACCATCTCCAACATCTTCGCCGCCGGGACCACGTCGTCGAGACGCCAGCCGTTGGTGCTCCCCACGTCCATGTACTCGATGAAGCGGACGATGTGACCCGAGCCTTTGAAATGACGGGCCATGGCGACCACGGCGTGCTCGTTGACCCCCCGTTTCACCACGCAGTTCACCTTGATCGGGCCCAGCCCGACCGCGGCGGCATCCTCGATGGCGGTGAGCACCGTCGACACCGGGAACCCGACGTCGTTCATCGCCATGAAAGTGGGGTCGTCGATGGCGTCAAGGCTCACCGTGACCCGATTCAGCCCGGCAGCGGCCAGGTCGGCGGCCTTCCTCGACAAGAGGGAGGCGTTGGTGGTCAGGGTGAGGTCCTCGATCCCGTCCACGGAGGCGATCATCGCCACCAGCTCCTCGACGCCCTTGCGGAGCAGCGGCTCGCCTCCGGTGATCCGCACCTTGTTCACCCCTCGTGCGGTGAAAACGGCCACCAAGGCCCTGATCTCCTCGAAGGTGAGCAGCTGGTCACGGGGCAGGAAGACGTGCTCGGGCCCGAACACCTCCCGGGGCATGCAATAGGTGCACCGGAAGTTGCAGCGGTCGGTCACCGAGATCCTCAAATCCCGGACCGGGCGGTCGAAGAGGTCGCTCACCGGGGCCATCCGCCTAAGACGATAAGCGAATCTCCGGTCTGAGGAACTGGCCGGCCTGCTGACTAGTCCGATCGCCCGATCCAGGATTGGTTCGCGATATGCCGACCCGACCTGCCGATCAATAGGGGAAATGCCGTTCCGAAGGAGAAACGAGCAAATGTGGACCAAGAGCTTCCGTAACCGAGGTGGCGGCGAGGCCTGCCTGCACGAGCAGGTGACTGCCACCCACAACTACGGCCTGCAGCGGACCGTGTGTGGTACCTGCGGCCACGTCAGCCTGGGTTACCTCCACGACGCCTTCGAGGGTCAGGAGGAGGCGGACACCGCGGACTCATCAGAAGGGGCCGCTACCACCTCCTGAGGCCGAAGCGCCCGTAGCCAGGCTCCCAGCCCCAGGGGTAGAGCGACCAGTGGCACCAGGAGCCCCACCCAGGGGAGCAGCCAGACCATGCCGAGCACCAGCGAGCCGGCCAGGGTGGAGCCGTGCACACCCCATCTCCTGAACATCTGGCGGCCCGTCCATGCCGAAACCGGCACCCCGGCGACCAGAGAGACGACCAGGAGGACCCCGAGGAGGGCGAAGAAGATGGGAACCGCCAGGGCGAGGAGCGGGACCCCGGCGGCTGGAGGGGCCCGGGCGATTACCAGCCCCGCGACCAGGACCACCAGAACCGGCGAGAGAAACACCGAGGCGCCCCCCAGCCAGGCCCGCAAGGGATGGGCCCCGACCTGATCGGCGGCCATGGCGGTGCGGTCAGGCCAGCCCCAGACAGTGGTCACCGCGGCGATCCCGAGGAAGATCACTGCCATGACCCGGGCGAGGGCCCCAAGGGCGCGCACCCGGAGGTTGGGCGGGAGAGGCTGGCGCTGCACCTGGGTCCCGGCAACCTCGGCCTGGTCGAGGCCTTCGCCGCTGTGGCGCGAGCGGTAGACCAGATCGCCCCCCACGGTCAGCGGCCCCACCACCCGAAGCCGGTTGACGGTGACATCCACGCTTCCTCCGACCGCACCGGCGAGGTCGAGGTGCCTCTGGGTTCCTCCCAGCCTCGACCCGATCGAGCCCATCGCCTCCATGCGGTAGGTCCATGCCAGGATCTCGCCCTCGACCCTCGAGTCGGAGCCGAACCTGAGGTCGGCGCCGACCCCGACCACATCGCCACCGACGGTACCCCCGACCACGAGATCGTTGACCACCAGACGCAGTGACCCTTCGATCGTGCCGTCGACCACGACCCGGGGGGCGACCACCGTCACCGAACCGGTCACCCGACCGTCGATGACCACCTGTTCGGCGGCAAAGGCGATCAGATCGCCGTCGATGACCCCGGTCACCCTCACCGAGATGGCGGTGGCGTAGAGGTCGTCGTCGACGACGTCGCCCTGGCGAATGAGAACGATCTCGCTGTTGGTGGTCTCCGCGGCCTGGGCGGGCACGGCTCCGACCATGGCCAGCACCACGCCTCCGATCAGGGTCAGCCCGGCCCTACAGAGGGAAGGCATCGGCGGCAAGATCGAGGAGGGAGCCGGGGAACACCCCCCAGACCAAGGTGGCGGCCACTGCCGCCCCCAGGACCAGCCTCACCGTGACAGGCACCGGGAGCGCCTCGGCCTCCTCATCCTCCATGTACATGGTGACGATCACCCGCAGGTAGAAGGCGAGGGCGATCACCGAGGCGAGCACCGCCACCACCACCAGCCAGGGGAGACCGCCGGCCCAGGCGTCGGAGAACACCCCGAACTTGGCGATGAAGCCTGCGGTCAACGGGAGGCCGGCCATCCCAAAGAGGATCACGGTGAACCCGGCGGCCAAGCCCGGGCTCCTCGCCGCCATGCCCCGGTAGTCGGAGAGGGCCGACGCCGAGCCCCGGGGGCCGCTCACCGCGGTGACCACGGCGAAGGCCCCTACCAGCTGAACCGCGTAGATCGCCACGTAGAACAGCATCGCCGTCGAGCTGCCCCCGACCACCCCGGTCATGATGAACCCGGCATGGGCGACACCGGAGTAGGCCAGCATCCGGCGCAGGTCGCTCTGAACCAGGGCGGCCAGCGCCCCGAGAAGCATCGAGACGGCAGACACCGCGGCCATCACCGGGACCCAGGACGCCTCGAACTCGATGACGCCGGTGAGGAATATCCGGGCCAGGGCCACGAACCCGGCCACCTTGGCCATCGCCGCCATGTAGCCGACCACCCCGGCAGGAGCGCCCTGGTAGACGTCGGGAGCCCAGCTGTGGAACGGGGCCGCCGAGATCTTGAAACCCAACCCCACGATCATCAGGCCCAGGGCAACCAGGATGATCGCCGGGCTGGTCACCACATTGGCGAGGAGGAACTGGCGGATGGCGATGATCTCGAACTCGCCGGTCCCGGCGTAGAGGAGGGCAACCCCGTAGACGAAGATCGCCGAGGCAAACGATCCCAGCAGGAAGTACTTGATCGCCGCCTCGTCCGAGCCAATACGGTCCCGGGTCATACCCGCCAGCACGTAGAGGGCAATCGAGCCCACCTCGAGGCCGAGGAACAGCATCACCAGGTTGTTGGCCGAGACCATCAAGGAGAACCCGGTGGTGGCGAGGAGAACCAAAGCCACCATCTCGGCGGCCCGCCGACCCAGGGACTGGACCAGCCGCCAGGCAGCGACCAGGCCGACCGCGGTGAGCACGATCAAGGCGAAGCGGCCGAAGATGGCGAACCGGTCCATGAGCACCATTCCCGAGAAGGCGACCAGGTCGTCGGTTGTGCCCGCCCCCGATGCGTCCCCGGCCACCGCCCACTGCACCAGGGTGACCCCGGCGGAGAGGAGCAACGAGCCGGCGGCGACCGCGGCCAACACCCGGGCCCGGGGTTTCCACTGCACCTCGGCGAGAAGCACCCCGGCTGCACCTACGGCGAGGATCAGCTCGGGGAGGATGGCCAGCCAATTGACCTCGCCGCTCATCCTCCACCATCCCCGGCGAGGAACACATCACCGAGACGCCCCGGGAAGGGCACCACATAGTCAGTGGCGGCCTCGATGCGGTCGAGCGTCGACTCGGTGGAAGGGGCGATCTTGTCGAGGAGGACGTTGGGGAAGAGGCCGAGGACCACCACCAACACCGCCAACGGGGCGAGCAGGGAGATCTCGCGGGGAGTGAGATCGACGAGGAGACGGTTCTCCTCCCTCTCGGGGAGACCGGTGAACACACGCTGGTATGCCCACAGCAGGTATACCGCGGCCAGGATCACCCCGAGGGCAGCGACCACCGCCAGTGCGGGAAGGGTGGGGAAGCTGCCCACCAGGACCAGGAACTCGCCAATGAACCCGTTGAGCCCGGGAAGGCCAATGGAGGCGAAGACCATGAGGAGGAAGAAGCCGGCGAACACCGGCATCACCTTCTGCAACCCGCCGAACTCGGCGATCTGCTTGGTGTGGCGTCGCTCGTAGATCATCCCCACCAGGAGAAACAACGCCCCGGTGGTCAGCCCGTGGTTGAAGTTCTGGATCACCGCACCCTGGAGCGAGGAGGAGGTGAGGGCGAAGGTGCCCAGGACGATGAACCCCAGGTGGCTCACCGAGGAATAGGCGACCAGGCGCTTCAGGTCGGGCTGGACGATGGCCACCACCGCCCCGTAGACGATCCCCACCACTGCGAGGCCCCCCATCACCCACACCGCGTCCACCGAGGCCTGGGGGAAGAAGCTCAGGTTGAACCGGATCAGCCCGTAGGTTCCCAGCTTGAGGAGGACCCCGGCGAGGAGCACCGACCCGGCGGTGGGCGCTTCGGTATGGGCATCGGGCAGCCAGGTGTGCAACGGGAAAAGGGGTACCTTGACCGCGAAGGCGATGGCGAACGCGGCGAACAGCCAGCGCTCGGCGCCGGCCGAAAGTTCCAGGGCCATCAGGTCGGCCAGGGCGAAGGAGGGCGCCCCGGTCTGAGCCGAGTGGAGGACCGCCATGGCGATGATCCCCGCCAGCATCAGGGCCGAGCCCAGGGCGGTGTAGATGAAGAACTTGACCGCGGCGTACACCCGGCGCTCGCTCCCCCACACCCCGATTATGAAGTACATGGGGATCAGGATCGCCTCGAAGAACACGAAGAAGAGGAACAGGTCGGTGGCGAGGAAGGCGCCGATCATCCCGGCCTCGAGGAGGAGGGTGAGGGCGACGAACTGGCGGGTCTTGTGGGTTATCGCCGTCGAAGCGCCCAGGGCGATCGGGATGAGCAGGGCGGTGAGCACCACCAGCGGCATCGAGATCCCGTCGACACCGAGACTCCACCCGATTCCCCAGGGCCGGTACCAGGGGACGTCGACCGCGAACTGGAACCGGTCGATCGGCTCGAACACCCAGAACAGATAGCCGGCCAGGGCGAGCGGGGCCATCGACGAGGCGATCCCCAGTGGAACGTGGAGCTCGCGCCGGCGGGCCGGAACCACCGCCACTATGGCGGCACCTGCCAAGGGCAATAGCACGAGGGCGGTCAGCATCGGTCGCTCCGCTCTGCTCCGCTCCCTACCCGGCTCGCTCGGCGCACCCGTATCGCCCACTCCGCCAGCAGGGGAAGGGGAGTCGAGATCCCCGGTACGGGGTACCGAGTACGACCCATGAGGTTGCTCAGCAATCTCATGAGCCTGTCGCCACCAGCCAAAGGACCACTGCGATGCCGCCGGTGAGGAGCAGGGCGCCGTAGGTCCGCACCTGGCCGGTCTGGAGCTGCCGCACCGTGTCACCGACGCCACGCACCACCCGGCCCACCCCGTTGACCAGCCCGTCGATCACGGGGACGTCGACCGAGAAGGCGGCCCACCCGGCGGCCTTGCGGCCGGGGGCGACGATGGCCGCCCCGTACAGATCGTCGACCCGATAGGCGCCCTCCCAGGCCCCCCACACCGGCTGGAGGCTGTCCTCGAAGTCGAGCCACTGCTCCTCGGGACGGTGGTAGGCCAAGAAGGCGGCGGCGATCCCGGCCACCCCGGCGAGCACCGAGACCCCGGCGAGGACGGTGAACATCAACCACCCCTCCGGAGGGTGCTGCATGGCGACACCCTCGAAGGCCGGCTCGAGGAAGTGCTCCAGGGTGTAGCGGAACGGGGTGTTGATCAGACCGCCGACCAGGGTGAGCCCGGCCAGGGCCACCAGGGGGAGGGTCATCACCCGGGGCGCCTCATGGGGATGGACCTCGGCCTCGTCCCAGCGGGGCTGACCGAGAAACACCATCACCCAGAGACGGGTCATGTAGAAGGCTGTCAGCACCGCGGCCAAGAGGGCCACCACCATGAGGGCGCCGAACCACCCGCTGCGGGCGAAAGCGCTGGCGACGATCTCGTCCTTCGACCAGAACCCGGCCAGGGGGGGGATGCCCGAAATGGCGAGGACGCCGATGGCCATGGTCACCGCAGTGACCCGCATCCGCGTGAAGAGCCCGCCCATGCGGCGCATGTCCTGCTCCCCGGACATGCCGTGGATCACCGCACCGGCCCCGAGGAAGAGCAGCGCCTTGAAGAAGGCGTGTGTCATCAGGTGGAATATCCCGGCCACATAGGCGGTGGCACCCACCGCGAGGAACATGAACCCGAGTTGAGACACCGTGGAGTAGGCAAGGACTTTCTTGATGTCACGCTGGGCCAGGGCGATCGATGCCGCCCACAGGGCGGTGACGGCGCCCACGGTGGCCACCGTCACCTGGGCCACCTCGGACAGGTCGAAGATGGCCGCCGAGCGGGCCACCAGGTAGACCCCGGCGGTGACCATGGTGGCCGCGTGGATCAGGGCCGACACCGGGGTGGGGCCTTCCATGGCGTCGGGAAGCCACACGTAGAGGGGGATCTGCGCCGACTTGCCCGCCGCCCCGAGGAGGAAGAGGAGGCCGATGGCGGTCGCCGTGGCGGTTGACAGCTCATCGGCCCGGTCGAGGACCCCGGTGTAGGACAGGGTGCCGAATGTGGCGAACACCAGCATCAGCCCCACCATCAGGCCGAGGTCGCCGATCCGGTTGACCACGAACGCCTTCTTGGCGGCCCCGGCCGCCGAGTGCCGGGTGAACCAGAACCCGATGAGCAGGTAGGAGCACAGCCCCACCAGCTCCCAGCCGAGGAAGAGCATGGCGAAGTTGCCGGCGAGGACCAGGGTGAGCATCGAGGCAGCGAAGAGGTTGAGGTAGGTGAAGAACCGGCCGAACCGATCGTCGCCATGCATGTAGCCGATGGAGAACAGGTGGATCAACGAGCCCACCCCGGTGACCACCAGGGTCATCAGTGCCGACAGCGGGTCCCATTGGATCTCCAGATTGGCCCCGATCGCCGGCATCCACTCCCAGAGGAGCAGGGTCTCGGTGGGTCCGTCGCCCCGGAAGAAGGGAATGGCGGCGGCCAAAGCAATCAGAAAGGACCCCGACATGGCCGCGGTGGCCAGCCACCCCGGTAGTGGCTCCCTGAGGAACCTCCCGGCGAAGTGGAGGAACAGTGCCCCGCCGAGCGGGAGAGCGATTATCAGCCAGAGGAGGGAGGTCACTCCGTGACCCCCAGTATTTGGAACTTGGTACCGAGGATGAGCGAGTGAAGCGAGCTCATCCTCGGAGCTCCGCCAGCTCGTCTACGGAGGCGGTCGAACGGAGCCGGAAGATGGAGACGATGATCGCCAACCCGACCACCACCTCGGCGGCGGCCACCACCAGGATGAAGAACACCGCAACTTGGCCGGCGATGTCGTTGAGAGCCCGCCCCGCCGCGATGAGGGTGAGGTTGACCGCGTTGAGCATCAGCTCGATGCACATGAACATCACCAGGGCGTTGCGACGCACCAGCATGCCCAGGGCGCCGATGGTGAAGAGGGCGGCAGCGAGGGACATGTACCAGCCGGGATCGACCATCAGCTCCCCCTCCGGCGGAAGTGGGCCAGGGCGACGGCACCGGCGGCGGCGATGGTGAGGAGCAAGGCGGTCGCCTGAAAGGCGAGCACCCACTCGGTGAACAGCGGCTCGGCCACCGCCTGCACGGTGCCGTTGGTGGCCTCCGGCGACATCGAGGCGGCCGCTGCCGGCACCCAGTCGAAGTCACCGAACACGGTGATCCCGATACCACCGGCGACGATGAGCATCCCGAGCACGATGACGATCAACCGCTGGTAGGGGAGGCGCTCATCACGGGTCTCGCTCTTGTCTACCCCAATGAGCATGATGACGAAGAGGAACAGGGTCATCACCGCCCCGGCGTACACGATGACCTGGACCGCGGCAACCAGATGGGCGAGATGGACTACATAGAGCACCGCCACCGAGAACAGTGTGGCCAGAAGGCCCATTGCCGAGTACACCGGGTTGCGGGCGATCACCACGGCGACCCCCCCGGCGACCGCGGTCGTCCCCATCAGGACGAAGAGGATCGCCTCGATCATCCGGACGTCCCTCGGCGGTCGCCTGCCTCCTGGGACGGCTCGGGATCCCATTCCGCCGGCCCCGGCGTCCCCTGCCACATCACCTCGCCCTGGTAGGCGGCAATCCCGGCAGGGGAGGTGGCCCGGAGCCACCCGTCAGCCCGGTCGAGCTCGGCGAGGTCGGCGAGAGGATCGTCGGGGAACATGTGGGGCACCCGGCCCCGGTCGTCCATGAGCAGCGTCTCCTTGGTGTAGATGGCGTCCTCGCGGGTGGTGGTCGACATCTCGAAGAGGTGGGTCATGGTGATCGCCTCGGTGGGGCAAGCCTCGACACACAGGCCGCAGAAGATGCAGCGGAGCATGTTGATCTCGTAGACGTAGCCGAAGCGCTCCCCAGGCGAGGTCGGGTGCTCGGGGTCGTTGTCCATCCCCCGCACGTAGATGCAATCGGCGGGGCAGGCCCCAGCGCACAGCTGGCAGCCGATGCACTTCTCCATCCCATCCGGGTAGCGGTTGAGGACGTGACGCCCGTGGAAGCGTTGGGGCTTCTCTCTCATCACATCGGGATAGGGGGTCGTGACCAGCTCCTTGCCCGTGATGGTCCCCAACATGGTCTTGCCGGTGACCGCCAGTCCCTTGATCAGCTCGGTGATGATTCCCATGTCAGCTCCAGGGTGCTCCGAATTGCCTCCACCCCATGACCACGCTCGACACCACGATCCAGGCCAGTGCCGCCGGGATGAGCCGTTTCCAGCCCAAGGTCATCAGTTGGTCGTATCTCAGCCGGGGCAGCGTCGCCCGGATCCAGAAGAAGACGAAGACGATGAGGTAGGTCTTGAGCAGGAACCACACCGTGGGCAGCAGCCCGGAGACGAACCCGGGCAGGACACCGTCGAAGGTGGGCCCGTTCCAGCCGCCGAGGAACAGGGTGGCGGCCAGCGCCGACATCGAGAAGATGTTGATGTACTCGGCGAGGAAGAACATGGCGAACCTCATCCCGGAGTACTCGGTGTGGAACCCGCCGACGATCTCCTGCTCTGCTTCGACCAGGTCGAAGGGGGCCCGGTTCGTCTCGGCGACGATGGCGATCATGAAGATGGCGAACGCCGCCAGCTGGGGAAACAGGTTCCAACGGGGAACCACCGAGAAGACCGGGAGGACGTCGCCCCAGTTGCCCGACTGGCGAGCCACGATTTCGGCCAGGGAGAGGGTGCCTCCCTCTCCCTGCGTGGCGGTGAACAGGACCACCGCCACCATGGACAGCCCCATGGCTGCTTCATAGGAGATCGCCTGGGCGGTGGCCCGCACCCCCCCGATCAGTGGGTACTTCGAGCCCGAGGACCAGCCGGCCAGGACCACGGCGTACACCGCCATGGACGACATCGCCAGGATGAAGAGCAGCCCGACGTTGAGGTCGGTCCCCTGCAGGGCCACCTCATGGCCTCCGATGCTGAAGGGGCGGCCCCAGGGGATAACCATGAAGATGAGGAAGGCGGGGATCACCGCGAGGAACGGTGCGAGCATGTACATCCCCAGCTCGACCTTGCGCGGGGTCACCGACTCCTTGAAGAACAGCTTGAGCCCGTCGGCCACCGTCTGCAGGATCCCCCAGGGACCAGCCCGGGTGGGCCCCAGCCGGCTCTGCATGTCGGCCAGGATCTTTCGCTCGGCCCACACGTTGATCACCGTGACCGTCAGCAGCAATCCGAAGGTGAGGACCACCCGGAGGACCACGATCCAGAACCCGGGCCAGCTCATGTCACCACCTTCACCCTGACTACCGGGTCGGTGCCGAGGGCAGCGGCACCTGGCTGGTTGAGGGGGACGTAGACCACACCGCGGGGGGTGCTCTCGTCGACGATCGCGCGGAAGTCCCCCTCGCCGGTCTTGGTCACCAGCCTCAGCGGAGACCCCTCCCGGGCGCCGAGGCCGGGCGCGTCTCCAGGGCTGATATGGGCTACCGGCCCCGGGGCGAGATGGTGCAACGATGCAGAATGGCGGAGGCGGACCCCGTCGTCGTACATCACCCGGGCGGCATGGAGGACCAGTTCCGCCGACGGTGCCCGGTTGCCCTCGAGCGCCACCGGGATGTGGCTCAGTGGTTGGGAACCCTCGAGTGGGACCACCACCCCGTCGCGCTGGTCCCAGTCGAGGAGATCCCAGGTGATCCCGCGGTAGACCGGAGCCACCTCAGAGATCTCCTTGGTCACCGTCTCCGCCGAGACCAGGCCCAGGCCATTGCCGAGAAGGGTCGCCAGGTCCTCGAGGACCGCCCAGTCGACCCGTGCCTGGCCGGGAGGCGGTCTCAGCTGGTTGAGACGCTGCACCCGCCCCTCGACGTTGGTCACCGTGCCGTCCTTCTCGGTGAAGGTGGCTGCGGGCAGGATCAGGTCTGCGTCCCGGTTGGAGTCGTGGAGGAAGGTGTCCATCGAGACCAGGTACTCGGCGGCGTCGATGGCCTCGACGGCCAGCGCACGGTCGGGGACGTCGCCCAAGGGATCGGCCCCCACCAAGATCAGACCGCGCACCTCACCGCTGACCAGCCCCTCGAGGATTCCACCGGTGTCGCGCCCCTGTCGGGATGGGACCGGGCCCCACCAGGCTTCCAGGGTGGCGGCCGCCCCGGCGTCGAGAGCCACCCTGCCGGGGAGCAGGTCGGGAGCAAGACCCATGTCCAGGGCCCCGTAGGTGTTGGCCCGCGAGTTGAGGGGAAGGATCCGACAGGTTGCCGCCTTCTGACGGACCAGGGCGGCTACCGACTCGGGAAGTCGCCTGCCGTCGGTCACCCCGGTCGTCCCCACCAGGGCAACCACCCGCTCGGCGGTCAGGGCCCGGCTCACCTCCGGGTGGGAGCCGTCGGCGATGGCGTCGAGCAGGTCGAACCCGCCTCCGGGGCGGTAGTGGAGCTTGATGGCAGCCCGGTCGTCGAGACCGGTGGCCCGGGGATGGACCACCACCAGGGTGGCTCCCAGGTCCTGGACGGCGCGGCGCACCCGGAGGTACAGCGTCGGGTGCTCCTCCTTGAGGTCGGGACCCCAAACCAGGATGGTGTCGGCCCGGTCCAGGTCGGCGATCAGGGCCCGATCCACGGTGGCTGCGAGAAAGTGCGAGCCCAGGGCATCGTCCACACGACAGTCGACGTGGTTGGTGCCCAGGGCCACCCGGGCGAACTTGGAGATGGCGTAGGCGTCCTCGTTGGTCCCCTGGGCGCCTCCGATCACCGCCAGGGCCTCGCCGCCGTCATCGGCGCGGATCAGGTCGAGTCGGTTGGCGGCGATCTCCAGTGCCTCGTGCCACCCCACGGCGACCAGCTCGCCGTCGCGGCGGACCAGGGGGGTGGTCAGCCGCTCCGGCACGTCGAGATGCTCGAACCCGAAGCGGGCCTTGTCGGAGAGCCAGCCGTGGTTGGTGGCATCGTTGTCGACCCCGGTGATCCGGAGGATCACGTTCTGGCTGGCATGGACCTCCACCCGGGGATGGGCGGTGTCGAACAACGACGAGCTCTCCACTCTTGCCAGGTCCCAGGGTCGGGCCTTGAAACGGTAGGGTCTGGCGGTCAGCGCCCCCACCGGGCAGATCTGGACGGTATTCCCCGAGAAGTAGGAGGAGAAGGGCAGGTCGGGGAAGGTGTTGACCTCGGTCACGTTGGCCCGCTCCTTGAACTCGATCAGCGGGTCGCCGGAGATCTCGTCGGAGAACCGGGTACAGCGGGCGCAGAGGATGCACCGCTCCCGGTCGAGGAGGACCAGGTCGGATATCGGAATCGGCTTCTCGTAGGTCCGCTTGATCTCGACGAACCGGCTCTCCCCCGGACCATGGGAGAGAGCTTGGTCCTGGAGGGGGCACTCGCCTCCTCTGTCGCAAACCGGGCAGTCGAGGGGATGGTTGGCCAGGAGGAACTCGAGGATGGCCTCCTGTGCCTTCTTCACCTCGTCACCGACGGTGTCGACCGCCATCCCCTCGGCCACGGTGGTGGTGCAGGCGGTGACCATCGCCGGGCCGCGTGGAGTGTCGATCTCGACCAGGCACATCCGGCACATGCCCACCGGGGCCATCCGCGGATGCCAGCAGAAGCGGGGGATGTAGGTGCCCTCGTCCTCGGCGGCCTTGATCAACAGCTCCCCGGCGGGAACCTCACGCTCCACCCCGTCGATGGTGATCATGACCATCTCCGGGTCGCTCATTCCTCCTCCTCCATCGAGCGGGGACCTGGCGGCTGCTTGCCTTCCTCGTGATCCTCATGGTCGCCGACCGCCTCTGCTGATCGCCCAGCCTCGGTGGCCCCGCCGTCGCCCGGCGGGGCGGGCTCTGGGGGAGGCCCCCCATTGGTCATCGCGAACGGGCATCCACCGTGGGCGATGTGGGCATCGATCTCGTGGCGGAAGTAGTCCTTGAGCGCCTTGATCGGGGACACCGCCGACGGGCCCAGCGGGCAGATGGTGGTCATCTTCGGAGGCCAGCCCAATCCGATGCTGATCCCGTCGCTGACGTCGACCATCAAGTCGAGGTCGACCGCCCGCCCGGTGCCTTCCTCGATGCGACGCAGGATCATCTCCAGCCAGGTGGTGCCTTCGCGGCAAGGGGTGCACTGGCCGCACGACTCGTGGGCGAAGAAGCGGACCACCCTCTCGGCGGCCCGCACCATGCAGGTGTCCTCGTCCATGACGATCACCGCACCGGAGCCGAGCATCGAGCCGGCCGCGGCGGTGGCGTCCTTGGAGACCTCGAGGTCGAGATGGAGGTCGGGCACGAACCATGGCGCCGACGCTCCGCCGGGAATCCACGCCTTGAGGGCCTTGTCCCCGGGGATGCCTCCACCGATGTCGTAGATCAGCTCCCGCCAGGTGATCCCGTGGGGCAGCTCGTAGTTGCCCGGCCGGCGGAGGTGACCGGAGAGCGACATGAGGAAGGTGCCGGTATCGGGGCTCGGTGAGACCGAGGCGTAGCTGTCGGCGCCCATCTCCATGATGTGTGGCAGGTGGGAAAGCGTCTCCACGTTGTTGACGATGGTGGGCATCATGTAGAGGCCTTTGGCCGCCGGGAAATAGGGAGGCTTGAGTCGGGGCTCGCCCCTTAGACCTTCCAGGGAGTTGATCAGGGCGGTCTCCTCCCCGCAGATGTAGGCCCCGGCGCCGAGATGGATCACCACCTCCAGGTCGTAGTCGGTGCCGAAGATCCCCTCTCCCAGGAAGCCCTGGGCATAGGCCTCGTCGACCGCCGCCTGGACCCGTCTCGCCGGCTTGGAGTACTCGCCCCTGATGTAGACGAAGGCGTGATGGACCTCGTTGGCCACCGCGGTGATGATGATCCCCTCGATGAGCTGATGCGGGTCGCGCTCGAGGAGTTGGCGGTCCTTGAAGGTGCCCGGCTCGGACTCGTCCCCGTTGACCACCAGATAGGCGGGCCTGGCCGGGGCGAGGAAGCTCCACTTGAGGCCGGCGGAGAAGGCGGCCCCACCCCTGCCCAGCAGACCCGACGCCTTGACCTCCTCGATCAGCTGGTCCCGGGTCATCCCCATGGCCCGGCGAGCCTGCTGATACCCGCCGGTAGCCAGGTAGCGCTCGATGGTGTGGGAGTCGGTGGGGTGCTCCACCATTCGGCGGGTGACGAGAAGGGTGGTCACCTGGCGTCCTCCCCGACGGTGCCCAGCGGCTGGAAGGCCGGGAAGGGGCCGGTGGCGCCGACGCTCTCCCTGATCGCCCAGTCGAACGACCGGGTCCCACCGAAGAGCCCCTGCATCTCGTCGGAGACCAAGGTCCCGGGACGGGCGTCACGCAGCCAGTTGACCAGGGAACGGGCCCGCTCCGGGGTGACCCCCTCGATGAGCTCATAATTGACCTGGACGGCCACCGCCCCGCCGCAGGCACCAATGCACTCCACGTGCTCCACCGAGACGAGACCCTCGGGGTCGGTCTCCCCGTGGGGGACCCCCGATTCGTCCTCGAGGGCATGGAGCACCTCATCGGCACCCAGGAGCATGCAGCTGATCGAAGTGCAGCAGGAGATCAGGTAGCGGCCGGTGGGCTCGCGTTTGTACATGGTGTAGAACGAGGCAACCGCCTGCACCTGGGCGGGGGTGATCCCGCACCAATCGGCCACCTCCGCCATGCCTTCCTCACTGAGATAGCCCTCCTCGGACATCGCCAGGTAGAGCAGGGGCATCACCGCCGACCTCCTCTCCGGGTAGCGGGACAGGATCTCCCTGGCCCTGGCCTGGGTGGGATCCGGCCAGTGGCTCAACGGTCCACGTCCCCCATGACCGGGTCCATCGAGGCGATGGTGGCCACGGTGTCGGCCATCAAGCTGTCGACCATGGCGATGGGCAGGCCCTGCAGGTTGTAGAAGGAGGGGGCCCGGGTGTGCATCCGGTAGGGGCGGGCACCCCCGTCAGAGACCAGGTAGCAGCCCAGCTCCCCTCGGGGTGACTCAACCGCCGCATAGGTCTCCCCGGGAGACACCTTGAAACCCTCGGTGAACAGTTTGAAGTGGTGGATCAGGGCTTCCATCGACTCGTCGATCCGGGCGCGGGGCGGCGGGGTGATCTTGCGGTCGGGCACCCGGAAGTCACCTCGGGGCATGGCATCCATCACCTGCTCGACGATCTTGAGCGACTCGCCGATCTCATCGACCCGCACCCGGTAGCGGTCGTAGACATCGCCGCTCTCACCGGTGACCACCTCGAACTGGTAGTCCTCGATGCCGGAGTAGGGGAACGCCTTGCGCAGGTCCCAGGCCACACCGGCGGCACGCAGGGCCGGCCCGGTGATCGAGTAGGCAATCGCCTCTTCGGCAGTGATCACCCCTACTCCTTTGGTGCGGGCCAGCCAGATCGGATTGTTCTCGAGGAGGTCGTCGTACTGGCGGATCCGGCCCGGCAGCTCGGTGAGTAGGGCGCCGACATCGTCCTTCCATCCTGGGGGAAGGTCGGCGGCGACGCCCCCGGGCCGGATGTAGTTGTGGTTCATCCTCAGCCCGGTGGTCTTTTCGAAGAAGGCGAGAATCGATTCCCGTTCCCTGAACCCGTAGATCATCATCGAGATTGCCCCGATGTCCATCCCGTTGGTGGCCAGAGCCACCAGGTGCGAGGAGACTCGGTTGAGCTCGGTCATCAGCACCCGGATGGCCTGGGCCCGGGGGGGGACCTCCACCCCGAGGAGTCTCTCCACTGCCAGGCAGTAGGCCAGCTCGCAGTGCAGCGGGGCCAGGTAGTCCATCCGGGTCACGTTGGTGGGTCCTTGGCCGAAAGTGAGCTGCTCCGCGGTCTTCTCCATCCCGGTATGGAGGTAACCGATGATCGGCTTGCTCCGCCGTACCACCTCCCCCTCCATCTCGATCTGCAATCGGAGGACACCGTGGGTAGAGGGGTGTTGGGGACCCATGTTGACGATCATTCGCTCCTCGCCGGGGGCCTCGTCGTCGAAGAGGTAGTCGTCCTCGACTACCCGGCCGGACTGCTCGGCGAGGCGAGGCTCGGTCTCCACGTCGGCCATCTCCTGGGCCCCTTCGTCGGTGGGTTGGAACCGGGGCTCCTCGGTCCCGGCCACCCAGAGGTCGACCTGCTCCAGATCCTTGCCCGTGTCCATCAGGTCGCCTTTGGTGAGGTCTTGAACTGGACAGGTACAGACCCCACCCCGAAGTCCTTGCGCAGGGGGTGGCCCTCCCAGTCGTCGGGCATGAGGATCCGGGTCAGGTCGGGGTGTCCCTCGAAAATGATGCCGAACATGTCGTAGACCTCGCGCTCGGCGAAACCGGCGCCGGGCCAGATCGGGGTGATCGAGGCCAGCGAGGGCTGTTCGCGGTCGAGCGCGGTGACCATCCGCACCCGGGTGAGAAGACCGATGGACGTCAGGTTGGCCACTACCTGGTAGCGCTGGGGACGTGCCCGCATCCAGTCGACCGCGGTCACATCGGAGCACATCTCGAAGCCGGCCCCTTTGAGGGCTTCGGCGAACGGATACCACTGGTCTGAGGGGACCTCGGCAACGGCCTGGCCTTGGGACTCCTCCCATCGCACCCCTTCGAACCGGCCCGCCACCGCCTCGAGCTCAGGGATCAATTCCTGATCTCCCCGGCCATGATCTTGTCGTGGAGGGTGAGGATCCCGTGCATCAGGCTCTGGGGCCCGGGAGGGCACCCGGGCACGTATATGTCCACCGGCACCACCTGGTCGACCCCTTGGACCAGGGCGTAGTTGTTGAACATGCCTCCGGTGGAGGCGCAGGCCCCCATCGAGATCACCCACTTGGGGTCGGGCATCTGGTCGTAGACCTGGCGGAGCACCGGGGCCATCTTCTGGCTGACCCGGCCGGCCACGATCATCAGGTCGGCCTGGCGGGGGGATGCCCGAAACACCTCCATGCCGAACCGGGAGAGGTCGTAGTGGGCTGCGCCGGTGGCCATCATCTCGATGGCACAGCAAGCCAGCCCGAAGGTGGCGGGGAACATCGAGCGGGTCCGCGCCCAGTTGGCCGCCCATTCGATCTTGGTCATCAGCAGGTTGCCCGGCGCGGTCACGGCCATCAGGCGGCCTCCTCACCGGACCGGGGCAGGTAGCGGGTCCGGCCTCTCACGTTCCAGTCGAGGGCACCCCGCTTCCACACGTAGGCCAGCGTCTCGGCCACGAAAAAGGTGAAGATGAGGATGGCGGCCACCCCATACCATCCCAGGTCGACCCAGATCGAGGCCCAGGCGAAGAGGAAGATGATCTCCACATCGAAGATGACGAAGAGCATCGCCACCAGATAGAACTTGATCGGGAACCGCTGGGAGGGCTCCACCTCGGGGACGATCCCGCACTCGTAGGGGTCGAGCTTCTCCGGAGTGGGCCGGTCCGGGCTGAAGAGACGGGACACCAGCAGCGAGACCGCGACGAATCCGGCGGCCAGAATCATCATCACGGCGATCGGCAGGTAGTCGCCCAGAGTCACCGTTTGGAGCATAGAGGCGGCCGCGAATCGGCCCGAAATCACGGGAACGGGGTTCTCAGGCCCCGGTGAGGGCGGCGGCCAGGGCGGTCAGGTCTTCGACGGTCAGCTCGGGCCCAGACCCGGGCAGCGACCACCGGGCGCCGTGACGTGCGACCAGGGCGGCCCGGGCACCGATGGCCATCGCCCCGGCGCAGTCCCAGTCGTGGGCGGCCACCATCATCATCGACCTCGACTCGACTTTCATCACCCTGGCGGCGTGGAGGTAGACCTCGGCCGCCGGCTTGAACAGCTCCACCTCCTCGACCGAGATCACCCGCCTCAAGAAGACGTGGAGCCCGGCGGCCTCGATCTGGGCGTTGGCCGCGGCCGTCGAGTTGTTGGTCAGCGCCACCATGGCGTATCCGTCGTCGAAGAGACGCTCCAGGGCGTTGTAGACGTCGAGGTGGATGGGGAGCCGCCACATGGTCTGCACCACCTCACCGGCCGACGCCGGACTCAGCGATAGGCCGCGCCTTCTCGCCAGGCCGACCAGGGCGTCGACCCCTATCTCGTCGAATGGCCGGTACCACCCCACCTCGTTGGCCACCAGCGAGGCATGGAGCGCCCGCACCAGCCACTCCCCGGCCGGGGCGCCCACCACGTCGTCGACCCGCCGCATCAGCGGCGCCAGATCGAGCAGGGTCTCATTCACGTCGAAGGCGAGCAGCTCAGGACGGTCCATGTTTCTACCTGAACCTCATATCGGCATCCGGAGAGCAGATGTGAGCGGGTCTCCGGTCGCCGTCTCCCGTGTGAGTGGCACCCCACCGGCGACTCAGCGGTCACTTGGTGGGAAGGGTGCGGACGATGGCGGCCAGTGCGTCGTAAGCCCGCTCGCCGACGTGCTTCTCGTCTTCGTCGAGAAGGTTGGCCATCACTTTGAGGGTCCACTCCATGAGGGGCCGGTTACGCAGGCCGGTGTGGGCCAGGGTGCGCATCACCGGGGGGTTGCCGATCAACTTGACGAAGATCCGGGCCATCTTGTAGTAGAGCCCGAACTCGTCCTCGAGGCGCTGGGGGTAGCGTCGGAGCAACCCGAGGTCGCCGGTGGCGATCGCCTGACCCACGTAGTCGGCGGCAAGACGGCCAGTCTCGTAGGCATAGGAGATCCCCTCTCCGTTCCACGGGTTGATCGAGCCGGCAGCGTCGCCGATGGTTATCCAGTTGGCGCCGACCAGGGGGCCCCGGGAGAACGACATGATCAGCTTGCCACCCACCGGCTTGGTCAGCTTGGTCCCCTCGGAGAGACCCCAGTACTCGGGGGCATTGGCCGCATAGTCGTTCATCATGTGGGTGGTGTTGACGTGCTTCCACCTCTTGAAGGTGGAGAGCAGTCCGACTCCCACGTTGACCGTCCCGTCCCCTAGCGGGAACACCCATCCATATCCGGGCATGGTCGCCCCCGAGGAGTCTCGCAGGTCGAGTTGGCTCTCCAGGAAGGGGTCGTCGGATCGCGGGGAGCTGTAGTAGCCGCGGGCGGCCAGGCCCAGCGGGTAGTCCTTGCGCCGGGCGGTCCCCAGCTCCCTCCCGAAGCGGTTCATCGAGCCGTCGGCGATCACCGTGATGTCCGGGGTGACCAGTTCGCGTTCCCCGCCACTGTTGAGCTCGACCAAGGCCAGCCTCCCCTCCTCGATCATCGGGGTCGCCGTGGTCTTCTCCCGGATTGCCACCCCCTCCTTCTCGGCGAGACGGGCGACCTGCTCGTCGAGATCACGCCGGCGGATCACCCCACCCCAGTTGGGGAACCGGCTGTGTTCCGGCCAGGGCATCTCGATCATCAGCTCGTCTCCGGCAAAGGAACGCAGCCCATCGATGCGGTGGAAGCCGGGAACGTCGAAGTCGAAACCCATCTCATCGAGTTGGAGGATCGCCCTCGGGGTGAGGCCGTCGCCGCAGGTCTTTTCCCTGGGGTACTCCTTGGCCTCGACCATGGTCACCTGGTGGCCGGCCCTGGCCAGCCACAGAGCAACGGCGCTTCCCGCTGGGCCACCACCCACGACCAGGACCCCAAAAGAGCTCATCGAGTCCCGAGCGTAGGAGGCGCCCGGGCAGAAAGCAGAACCGGTGAGCGGATGTATCGTCGCCTGTCGATGACTCACCTCTCCCGGGCCACCGTGGTCAGGCTCCCCAGGTATCTGCGTCTCCTCGAAGACGGCAACGGCTCCCGGGAAACGGTCAGCTCCGACGAGCTGGCCGAGGCCGGAGGGGTGACCGCGGCCAACGTCCGGCGGGACCTGGCGGCGCTCGGCTTCCAGGGGATCCGCGGGGTGGGTTATCCAGCGGCCAACCTACGCGATCGGATACGCCGGGAGCTGGGCATCGAGAAGCGTCGGCGGGTCGCGATCTTCGGCGCCGGCAACCTGGGGACTGCCCTGGCCCGGTACTCCGGCCTGACTCGGAGGGGATTCGACGTGGCAGTCATATACGACGTCGACCCGAGACGGATCGGCGAGAAGGTCTCGGGAATCGAGGTGCGCTCTCTGGATCTGATGCCTGAGGACCGCGCCGCCGAGTTGTTCGACATGGCCATTCTCACGGTGCCTGCCGGGGCTGCCCAGAAGGTGGCCGACGCCCTGGTCGGCACCGGGATCACCTCGATCCTCAACTTCGCCCCGGTCAGGGTGGATGTGCCCCCGTCGGTGGCGGTGCGACAGGTCGACCTTTCCCACGAGCTCCAAATCCTCAGCTATTACGGCTGAGCCCTGAAGCTCCCTGCCTGCTGGCTCCCGCTACTCGTGCTGTGACTGCAGGGGAACGAAGTACGAAGTCCCTGCTCGGGCGGGAGACACCTAGTCGCCTTCGCGGGTCTCCTCGTACTGGTGGAGGGCGGTGAGGAATACCAAGAAGAGGACCGCCGCGACCATGAGGTAGGTGAGGGGGATGATCCGGACTTCGAAGGCGTTGAGCCCCTCGATGCTCGCCGGACGGGGACCCCGTGGGGCGTAGACCACGAACAGGAGTGAGCTGATCGACAACCAGCCGAAGACCGCGGCACCGGTCACCAAGAAGCCGAGCTTCTTGCCCAAGTTGGTGTAGTTGAACAGATACATCGACCCGTAGAAGAGGAGGACCGAGACCAGGGTGAGGATGATCCCGGTGACGAACATGTTCGCCGAGAGCAGGGATCGGAACAGCTCACGGAACATCTATTCCTCCCTCCCGCTGAGGTTGCCCGATCTCAGGTAACGAGCGAGAAGCTCGATGTCGGACTCCGGGAGTACGGGACCGAACCCTGGCATCCGGCCCGTGCCCACCCCGTTGAGCCCGTAGGGCCGCTGAGGCTCCGAGCCGTTGGTTAGGAAATCGACCAACAGGTCGGTCTGGGTCTCGTCGGTGGGGGCCTCGCCGAACTGGACCACCGGCCGGCCTTCCCATAGGGCCGGGCCGAAGCCACCGGACCCGACCTCCTGGGTGAAGGCCATGCCGGCCGAAAAGCCGGCGGTGTGACAACGGGCGCAGTTGGCGTTGAACAGCCCGACCGCTCGAGCAGCCTCCCCCTCGGTGGCTCCCATGGCGGCGGCGACACCGGGGACATCGACATCCCACCGCCGTTCTCGTTGGGCCTGACGAAGGAAGGCGAGCCCGGCCTCCTCGGCCGGCCTGATCCGGTCCTCGTTCTCCACCAGGACCCGTTTGGCCACCGCCACCGACTCCAGTGCGCCCACCAGCCTGCTCGCCGCGGTGCGGTCGGGCACTCCCGACGTGGTCTCCGGGTTGGACGGATCGAGACGGACCACCGTCGCCACCTCACCGGGGATGGTCGCCCTGGCCGCCTCGGTCAGCTGGGCGTTGATCCGGGTCTCGGCGGCGTCGGGGATGCCGTCGCCGTCGGTGTCCTCCCCTTCGGCGGTCTCCAGGATTCTCTCGATGACGTCCACTTGGGGGCGGAGGATCGGATCCCGCTGAGCCGCCTGGCGGAGCCGATCCATCGCCTCGTCGAATAGCTCTGCGTCGGCTACCTCGGGGTCGAGTTGGATGGGATCGAACGCCTGGAAGTACAGATAGGCGGCCTCAGAGATCTCGGTGAGCTCGACTTCGGCGACGTCGCTGAGCCCGTCGGCATCGGTGTCGAAGCCGGAGCCTGCCCCGTCAAAGACCTGGCGAGCTCTCTCGGCGAGAGGACCAACGAATGCGAGGTCCTCGGGCGCCTGGTCCATCTCGGCTATCACCTGCAACTGGTCGATGATCGCCGCCTCGACCGCGGCGTCGGCACCGGCTAGCCGGGCCGCTTCGCTGCCCGGGGCCGCGGCCGCCTGGTTCGCCACCTCCTGCTGGGGTCGCTGGATGGTGCGCAAGTAGCTGACCAAATCCTGCACCTGGTGCTCGTTCATCGGGCCACCCCCGGCCAGGCCCCAAGGAGGCATCGGGGTGTTGGGACGGCCATAGGTGATCCAGAAGGCCACCTCGTCGTCGCCGTAGCGGTAGAAGATGTCGTCGAGCCGGGGGGTCAACCAGTCCACAGTCACCCCGGAACGCTGCTCGACGAAACGAGCCACCCCGCCCGCCCCGAGGGGGCCGTGGCAGCTGAAGCAAGCGAACTCGATTGCCAGCGACTCGCCCCGGGACACCGAGGCCTCGGCGAACTCCTCGACGAAGCCGGCCTGGCGGCTGGGCTCAGAGAGGAAATGGAGGGGGAGGGCCACCGCGAGGAAGGCGGAGAAGACGATCGCCGCCTTCTGACCACCCTCGAGCCGCCGGGTCTCGAGTTGCTGGTCATCGATCCCGGGCTGCAGGTTGGGGGGGACCTCCTCGCCTCCGCGGTTGCGGAATGCGGCGACCAGCATCACACCGAGCCAGGCGATCCCGGCAATAACGGCGAGGACGGTGATGATCTCGGTGGTCATGCCGGCATCGGCCCCACTAGTGGTCTTCCTCGTCCTCTCCGACCACGCCGATGCAACTCGGGCCCTGCGGGTAGGCCACCGAGAGGGCGGGGGCGCGAGGGGTCTCGATGATGGTCCCGGTGCGGATGATGAACCGGTCGCCGCTGAGCTCGACGGCGAAGCGGTCGAGGTTACGGCCGGCGGGGCCTCCGAAGTACTCGCCGATGGCGTTGTAACGGGAACCGTGGCAGGGGCATTCGAAGCCGACCGCCGTGGCACACCAGGGCACCCGGCATCCGAGGTGAACACAACGCTGGAAGAGGGCCATCAGGCCGGCAGCGGCGACCGGCTGGTCGACGAATTGCTCGGAGAGGGTGTCGGGTGCCGGTACCACGTAGGCCCGGGCCTCGGGGACGAACACCGGCACCACCGAGCCGTCGGGAGCCACCACCTGGGTCTGCAGGTCGGTGACCCCACCGGCGTCGATGTCCGCTCCGAACCCTCCGGTCAGCCGGGGCCAGAACATCGCCAGGGAGCTCACTCCCATCAAGCCGAGGAAGGAGAAGAAGGTGGCGTTCATCGCCCGGTTGAAGAACTGGCGCCGGCTCACTCCGGACTCCTCGGGGGAGACCTCGATCACTCGCTGGGACTCGACCAGCCGGACCGAGACAGCGTCCGGCTCCTCGACCTCTTCGGGCCCCTCTTCGACCTCGGCTTCCGGCTCGGCCATCTCCACCACAATCGGCTCCACCCTCACCCCGACCAGGGAGCGATCGGCCCGCCTGGTCTCCTCGGAGACCCCCTCCACCGGTGACCGGGGTCTGGCTGCCTGGGAGCGGCGGAAGGCGATGGTGAAGGCTCCGATGGCGCCGAGGATGGCGAAGACGGCCACCCCGATCAGGACCATGTTGGTGAAGGTCATTCGAAGTGCACCCAGTCGAGTAGGTCGTCGAAGAAGATCCCGTCCCGCCACGGATAGGAGAAGTTGAACCCGAGACCTCGGAAGAGGACACCGAAAATGGTCAGCGTGGCCGACCCGGCGAGGAAGATCGAGTACAGCATGATGGCGAACTTGCGGTCACTGGGCCGGGTGGACGGGTTCTTGTCGACGAAGGGTATTGCCATGAAGCCGATGATCCCGATGAACAGCGGGATCATCACACCGGCGATCTGAGGGTCGAAGTAGCTGAGCAGCTCCTGGAGGCCGAGGAAGTACCAGGGCGCCTTGGATGGGTTGGGTGTGGCGTTGGGGTTGGCCGGGTCGAGCAAGGGCGAGTGGATTACCACCGCCATGATCACCAAGAGGCCGGTTATGGCGAGCAGGGCACCGAACTCGAGGAGCATCAGGTGGGGCCACGTGTTGACCTTGTCGCTGGGCTCGGCCTTGACGTTCTGGATGGCCCGCGCCTTGACCACGGTGAGCAGGCGCTGGGTACGGACCCCTTCAGGGACACCGGTGGGTGGAACCACCGGACGCGGGGTCACCAACGCGGCCACCCGGCCCCCTCCGTTGCCCGGAGGCGGTGCCGCCACCGGCTCGGGCTCGGGGACCGGCTCTTCGTCGTAGACCGCCACCTTGGGCTCCTCCGGGTCCACCTCCTGATCGCCGTCGGCCTCGACCTCGACCTCGGCGTCGGGCTGGTCCTCCTGTGGGACCTCGAGGACCGGCTCCGGATCAGGCTCGGTCTCCGCGGCGACCTCTTCGGCGGTCTCCGGTGCGGGCGGCTCGTCGGGTGGGGGGATCTCCACCGGAGGGCCCTCCCCCTTCATCTCGGCGAGGACGTCCTCAACCGGGACGCCCAAGGCGCGGGCCTTGGCCTCCGCAGATCTCCTCAGAAGGTCTTCGGGTATGTCCACCATGGCTACACCTACAGAGGCCCCGAGATCCCGCCGTCCTTGCGGACACGCCAGAAATGGACGGCCATGAAGATGACGATGATGAAGGGAAAGCCCAGCACGTGAAGGACATAGAAGCGGAGCAGGCTGGCCCCGCTGACCTCCACCCCTCCGAACAGGGCGAACTGGACCTGGTCGCCGATAACCGGTGAAGCCGCCGCCATGTTGGAGCCCACGGTCACAGCCCAGTAGGCGAGCTGATCCCAGGGGAGCAGGTACCCCGAGAATGAGAGGAACAGCGTGAGGAAGAGGAGGATGACCCCGATCACCCAGTTGAACTCACGGGGCGGCTTGTAGGCGCCGTGGTAGAAGACCCGGCTCATGTGGAGGAACACCGATAGGACCATGAGGTGGGCCCCCCAACGGTGCAGGTTGCGCACCATGGTCCCGAAGGCCACGTCGGTGGAGAGACGCTCGATGTCGGCGTAGGCGAGCTCGGTGGTCGGGGTGTAATAGAACATGAGGAAGATGCCGGTGATGGTGAGCAGGATGAAGAGGAAGAAGCTGAGCCCGCCTAGACACAACGTGTAGGAGAGCTTCACCCCGTGGCGCTTCACCTTGACCGGGTGCAGGTGGTAGAGGACGTTGTTCATGACCACGTAGGAGCGGTTCCGCGGACTGTCCTGGTAGCCCTGCTTGAAGGGAGACCCCGGGCGGAGGATGGCATCAACCACCTGTGAGCCCCAGAGCTTTTCCTGGGCCTCCTTCACCCGGTCCTTCAGACCCGTTCTCCCGTTGCCGTTGGCCACTACACCTCCCTACCAGCGCATACCGTACGAGTAGCCGTTCTTGAAGTCACGTTGGCCGGTGTCGAAGTCCCAGGGACGGCGATCCAGCCCCAGCTCGGCGGCCTGTTCGGCCAGCGAGCCCTCGAACTTGCCCAGGGAGATCACCCCGGTGGGACAGCGGTCGATGCACAGGGCACATCGGGTGCACTCGTCCTCGTCGACGATGAAGAAGCCGTAGTTCTGCGCATCGTCGGCGGGATGGTCGACGTTGACCCCTTCGGAAATGGCGTCGAGCGACAGGTAGTGGATGCACTTCCATGGGCAGATGTCGACACACCCCTCGCAGAGGATGCACTCCGACTGGTCGATGTGGAGAAACTGCTTGGGACGCAGCTTGTCGGCGAAGTAGTCGCCCTCCACCAGTGCCAGCTGGTAGTCATCCCTGATCGGCGGGGTCTCGTCGACGACGCCTCTGGGCATCAGCGGTCACCCCTCAGCAGCGGCCGACCATAGGGGGAGAGCAACTCGGAGGGCTGCGCCTTGGCCGGCCTGCCGTCCTTGATCTTCTGAATCTGGAGCCCGAGCACGATGGCCAGCCCCAACATGCCCATGCTGTATCCCGCTTGGATCGAGTCGCGTACCGCTGCCCAGCTGATGTCGATCTCGTTGCCCAGGACCAGGATCGGTGGAATCGTGATGGCGATCCGCTGGGACGACCAGTCGAGGTCGGTCTGGGCAAAGGTGAGGAACTCCGAGGGGACCATCCCCAGGTAGAAGACCAGGGCTATCCAGGTGAGCATGGCCGCGATGGTGGCCCGGGCCCAGGTCATCTTCTGGTTGAGGACCCAGAGGAATGTGCCACCGACCAGGGCCAGGCTGGTTGCCCCGAAGACGATGAGATAACCGAGCCCTAGCCACAGTGAGCCCCTGGGGAACCAGTTCAGGTAGTCGACCACCACCGGGACCTCGAGCCCGTTGACCACCTCGGTCTCGGGAAAGGAGGCCCAGTGGATGACGACTACCCCTACCACCAAACCGAGGAGCCCGGCGATCAGCAGGGCTGCACCGATGGTTCGGCGCCGGGTGTCGCTCAGTTCTGCAAGGCGGTACATGGCTGGTGTCGGGACCTCGCGTCTCTCGATCCCCTGTCACGATGTTTGTACCACAAAACACCCGGCACCCTGAGTTCGGCGTGGAGTACCTCTGGATGCGACCCCGCACCTCCGACACGACTGGGCGGGGAGGAGAGGACGTCTTCTCAGCCGTTGGCCATTCCCTCCAGGCACCAAGGCGAGTGCGACGGATCGCCGGGTTAAGCTCCCGCCGTCTCGTCCCTTGTGAGGAAGACGTTTGACCGGCACCCGAACAACCGACATCAGGGCCATCCTCGGCGGTGGCGCCGAGGGGGACCGCGTGGCGGTCACCCATTTCGTGGTCGGGGCACTGTTCCTTGTGGCAGGCAGCCTGCTCGCGGTGCTCTCCCTGGCCTCGCTCCGCTTCGCCGGCCTTTCCCTGATCAGCTTCGGCCGGCTCGAGCCGATGGCGAACCTGGTCCTACTCCTCGGATTCGGGGTGATCTCTCTGGTTGGTGGGGTGTACTACGTGCTTCCCAGGTTGACCGGGGTCAGGCTGTGGAACCCTCGTCTCGCTGGACTGGGGCTCCTCGGAACAGCTGGCCTGGTCCTACTTGGGGTTGTCGTCATCGGGTTGGGGCTGGGTAGCGGCCGCCAGCCGTTCTCCCTCCCCTGGTGGATCGACCTCCCCATGGTGGGGGTGCTGGCAGTGCCGTTCCTGGTCACCGCCCGTACCATCGCAGAGCGGGAGGAGAAGCACTCGTATGTGACCATCTGGTTCGTCCTGGGCGGGGTCACCTGGCTTCCCTTGCTCTACGCGGCCTACGCCGCCGGGCACTCGCCGTTCCTCACCCCGGTGGCCATGGCCTATAACGACATGTTCCTCGCCGCCGGTCTGGTGACCATGGTTGTGATGACGCTGGGCACCGGGGTCTTCTACTACACCGTCGTCAGGGAATTGGACGTCCCACTGGCCAGCCGCACCCTGGCCGCGGTGGGGTTCTGGTCACTTGGCCTCGCCTCGGTCTGGTGGGGCACTGCCCAGTTGATCTTCGGGCCGGGGCCCGGCTGGCTGGCCGGTGTCGCCGCCGCCCTGGGCCTGGCCTTCCCCATCGGTGCCGTGGCCAACGCGGCCAACGTATCGTTGACGCTGGAGGGCTCCTGGTCGCGTCTCGGTGACCACCCGGGGGTGTCCGCCGGGGTGTACGGGCTCTTCCTCGCCGCCGGGGTGGGCGCCCTGGCCGCCATAGCCGGTTTCCGCTCGGTGGCGGCGGTGGCCACTCTCACCTCCTTCTGGGAGGCGGTGGAGTACACCGCCATCGCCGGGGTCGGCGTCCTGCTCGTCGCCGGGGTGTCCTTTGCCGCACTGCCCCGACTGATCGGCAGGGACATGCCCTCGCCGAGGCGAGCCCGCAGCTTCATACGCCTCACCCTGATCGGCTCCATCGGCGTCCTGGTGTTCCTCACCGCCGCCGGGCTGGTCAGCGGCTACTCCTGGATAGCCGGGTCCAACTCGGGCGCCTATGTCGATGCCGGGGAGGGATGGGGGGCCGGAGCCGGGCCGGTGGTCGACACCTTCCTGCTGTTCGCCTTGGGCGCATCGCTGATCGCCTTCCTCGGTCATGCGGCCTACGCCTCAACCATCCTGGGGACGGTGGTCAGGGGCCCGGCGCGCACCCAGGAGATGCTGGTCACCGTGGAGCAGAGCTCGTGAGCGAGTTGCTCAGTGCAGCCGCCGCCGCCCTCGGGCTCCCCGAGCCCCTGGTGCGCCGGTCGGCCGAGGCCCGGGCCGCCGAGACCGGGACCACGGTCGACGAGGTGCTCACCGCCTGGGCGGGTGGTGCCCCGGCACCCACTGCCTCCCCAACTGCAGGCGAGGCCGAGGAATCCCCGGTGGATGAGGGTGTCCCACCGGAGGGGGATCAGGCCCCGGCGACGCCCGAGGCGCCTCCTCCCACCGCCCCGACACCACCGGCGGCTGAGGAGCTCCCCGAGGAGGCCATGGTTCCCTACAGGCCTCCAGTGCTGGTTGGTGCGGCCGACAAACCGCTCAAGATGTTCGCCGGGGTGGTCGGTTTGTTCCTGGTGGTGCTGCTGGTGGCGTTGATCGGACCGTCGGTGCCCATCGACAGCCCAGGCGAACGCACCTCGGCGCTCCCCTTCGGTGCCCTGGCAGAGGAGGGCCGCTCGGTCTACGTCAACCTCGGATGTGCCGCCTGCCACACCCAGATGGTCCGGCCGGTGATCGCCGACGTCGGACTGGGCGCCGTCACTCTGAACGACACCAACCAGGTCCTGGGCTCACGTCGTTTCGGCCCCGACCTGGCCAACGTGGGCGCCCGTCTCAATCAGGCCGAGACCGCCGCAGTGGTGGCCGGTGCGGGGGGCCATCCTCCCCACAACCTCCGTGAGGAACATCTCGAGGCGCTGGTCGCCTATCTCTCCGAGTCGGTAACCATGGGCGACCGATGAGCGAGCTTCTCAGCGCAGCCGCCGCCGTCATGGGCCTTCCCGAGCCCCTGGTGCAGCGCTCCGCCGCGGCCAGGGCAGCCGAGACCGGCGCCACCGTCGATGAGGTGCTCACCGCCTGGGCCGGCGGTGGTGACATCCCCGCCACCGGTGTCTCCGGTGTGCCCGAGCCCACTGTTGAGACGGCGCCCCCGGCGGAGCCGCCCAGCGAGGAGGCGGCCCCATCTGAGGAGCCGGAAGCGTCCCCAGCGCCCCCGGTACCGACGACACCAGCCCCGGTGGCGGCCACCGTGGCCACCCCGCCCGCCGAAGTCACATCCCGGGAGGCGGCCCACCTCCCTGAGGTGATCACCGTGCCCACCGCCGGGATCAGGGAGCGAACCAACACCGCCATCCCTCGCTGGCTGACCTCCCTTCTGCTCGCAGCCCCCCTCATCGCCTTGTTCGCCCTGGGTGGGGCGGCCACCGGCGAGTGCGGAGAGGCCACAGAGTTGCGAACCGACGTGATCACCGGCGAGATCGTCGACTGCGACGGCTCCGAGTTCACCGGGAGGACGCCGGCGACCGACGGTCAGGACTTCATCGCCATCGGGGGGACGATCTATGCCGGCGGTGCGGTGGGAGGCGTCAACTGCTCCTCCTGCCACGGCGCCCAGGGCCAGGGAGGCGTGGCGCTCCCCATGACCGGGGTGATCACCACCTTTGGGGCCTGCTCCGACCATATCGAGTGGGTCAACCTGGGAACGACCGGGTTCCAGAATGCGGGCCGGGGAACCTACGGGGACACCGACAAGCCGGTCGGCGGTGGGGGCGTCATGCCCGGATTCGGAGGTGCTCTCAGCGAGGAGCAACTGGCCGCGGTGGTCGCCTTCGAGCGGGTGCGCTTCGGCGGTGGCGACACCGAGACGGTCCTGGTCGACTGTGGCCTCGCCGATGTCCCGGACGGGGGCGACGGCGAGGAGCCTGGGGAGGGGCCCGACGAGGACCCGGGGATGACCGAGGCCCGGGACCCGTCGGCGGCTCCATCTACCGGTTGATCCTGCTGATTTCTGACCCAACAGGAATTCGCAGAAAGTGCTCAACTAACACGCACAGTGGTCGATAATGTGGAGGCATGCAGGAAGGAGGGAACTCCGTTCCCCTCATGCCTAGGGCACGTTCTTTGTCCTTGGTGTGAACGGATAGCCTCCCAGCCCGCCCCACGGTAACGGAACCCTCCTTCATGTAGTCGGGGCCCCCTTTCACGGGGGCCCCGACAATTTTGTACTCTCTTCGGCCGGTGCGACCGGCCACAGCGATAGTCCTCGTCATCCTTCTCGCCATGATCGCCGTCGCCGGGATCGTCCAGCTCTGGCTGATCTTCACCGGGCCATAGTCACCGCCACGCCGTCCATGAGGTTGAAAGTCTCATCGGCGCGACCGCCGCGGACCGCCAGGGCCATCAGGCCGGCGGAGTCGACGTGGACCAGGCCCTGTCCTTCCTCGACATCGGAATAGCTGATCACCCAGGCGAGATTGTGGATGGCCGGGCCCACACGGACGGTGACCGTGTCGCCCGGAGCCGCTCCCAAGGCCGCCAGATCCTCGGGGGCGATGTTCGTCTCGGCGTTGCCGAAGCGATCGACCCACCAGACCTCACCGGTGACCCGGGAGCCGTCGGCCTCGGTGAGCGGGAGGAGGAGCGGGACCAACTCGTTGCCGGAGACCTCAGGGCCGAGGTCCTCCAACACCGCCTCACCCGAGGCGAGCAGGGCGGCCGCGGGAGCGAAGAGGTCGCGACCGTGGAAGGTGGCGCCGGGTGAGGGGATCATGACCTCGGGGTTCTCGACGGAGACCATTTGCTCCGCCCCCCCGGTCATGGCCACTGCCGGGGAGAGCAGCCCGTTGTCGGGCCCGACGAAGAAGCCCCACTCACTGCGGACGGCGAGCGCCCGCCGTGCCGACCCCACCCCCGGGTCGACTACCGCCAGGCACACCCCTTCGGGGAGGTACTGGATAGCCCGGGTCAGGGCGAGGGCGGCGGCCCTCACGTTTCCCGGGGCGAACCCATGGCCCACGTCGATCACCGTCGACTCCGGTGAGAGCCGGGCGAGAACACCGTGGACCACCCCGACGAACTCGTCCTGATGCCCGAAGTCGGAGAGAAAGCTGATCGGCAACGACATGCCGGCGACGGTAGACGACCTGGGGCAGCCCGGTCCTCGCCGGGGGGCGACTCCCTATATTGCCCCGATGGCCGAGATGACCTTCGATGCTGTGGCCCGGCTGGTGGGCGCCACCCCGGTTTCGATGCTCATCGGCGGGTTGGACACCGGCAAGACCTCGATCGCCCTGGAGGCGGTGCGACACGCCCTGGCCTTGGGCCGGACCCCGGTCCTGGTCGACGCCGACGTGGGCAACGCCACGGTCGGCCCCCCGGCCTGTGTCTCCCTCAAGGTGTTCCACACCCTCGACGACATGGGCCGTCTCGATCGGCCCGACGGTCTCCACTTCGTGGGGACCGTCACCCCCTCGCGTCTCGTCCTCCAGCAGGTGATCGCCACGTCGGTGATGACCCGGAGGGCCCGGGAGCTGGGCGACGTGGTCATCATCGACACCACCGCGGTGATCTCGGGCGTGGCCGGAGAGACCCTCAAGTACCACAAGGCCGAGTTGTGCCGTCCCGACCGGATCATCGCCCTGCAGAGGGGCGAGGAGATGGAGCCGCTGGTGGGAATGCTCCGGCGCTTCTTCGGGGTCGAGGTGGCCGTGACCGCCACCGATCCGGCCATCCTCCCCATGTCACCCGACACCCGCGCCCGGAAACGCTCCGAGGGGTTCGCCGCCGCGCTGCGGGCACCACTCGACCGGTGGAAGGTTCGCCCCACCGTGTTCGCCCCCACCCTTCCCGCCGGTCTGCAGCTTTCCCGGCTCGACGGGGTGCTGGTCGGGGTGCAGAGCGCTGGTGGCGGCTGCCTCGGGCTGGGGGTCCTCAGCCACGACGAAGGGACGTTGCGGGTGATGACCAACGTCGGGGAGGGGATGACCGGCCTCCGTCTCGGCTCGATGCGCATCGACCTCGACACCTACCAACCCCAGATGCTCAACCTCCGCGAGGTGATGTTCGGGATCTGACCATTCCTCCGGGAGAGCCTGCGGGGCATGCACCCCTCAAACCAGGGATCGACCGGTCTCGTCCCCACTAAGCGGAAAGTGCGACCACTCAGGGTGCTCAAGTTGGCCGTGGGAAGGGCCGATGAGAGTGGATGCTGGGACTGAAGCATTGGCTGTCGGTACTCCTGGTCGCGGTGCTGGCCGTCGCCGGGCTGGCCACCACGGCGGCTGCCGACGCATCCTCCGAAGCCGGGTTCCTGGCCAAGATCAACGGTGAGCGAGCCGCCCGCGGTCTGGGATCCCTGACCACCGAGGGCAACCTGGTCTCCCATGCCCGCAACCACACCCAGGCGATGATCGACGCCGACAAGATCTACCACTCCAACTTCACCCCGGCGGGAGGCACCGGATGGGAGAAGATGGGCGAGAACGTTGGCAGGGGCGGCACCGTCGACTCGCTCCACAGCGCGTTCATGAACTCCGCGGGCCACCGGGAAAACATCCTCGGCGACTTCAACTACGTAGGCGTCGGTACCGCCTACGCCCCCGACGGTCGCCTCTACGTGACCGTGGTCTTCATGAAGAAGACCACGAGTCCGTCTGGGGGAAGCTCGAGCCCGACCACCACCGCTCCCCAGCCGGCCGCAACCACCGCACCCCAGCCGGCCACCACCACGACCACCCTTCCCCCCACCACCACCCTGCCCCCCACCACAACCACCACCCTGATCGTCGGCCCGGACAAGGCGGTCACTCCCGGTGAGTCCTGTCTCGGGGTCACCCGACTTTGGTGGACCTGCCGGGACTGATGCCCCGGGCTCAATGCAACGACGAACGCCCCAGTGACCTCCGGAGCCTCCTCCGCACTTCCCCGAACGGACGCTTCTCCGAATGGCCTCTGGGGCGTTCGCTGGCGAATCTACGACAACCCCCCACCCGGTTTCAATCACCATCTGAGGAACCTCCGACAGCGTAATGCAGTGTAAGCCAGCGCCGATCTGGGATCCGCAGTGAGCCGATCCGTAGTTACCCACAGCAATCCGGCTTATCCACAGGCTTTGTCCACACCGCTTTGTTCACAAGTTTCTAGGTGGATTTTTCGCGAACTCGATGAACCCGCGAAACGAGAGCTCCACCATCTCGTACAACTCGCCGAGGACCATGTCGAGCTCCTCGAGGGTGACCCGTTCGGCAGCGATCCGACCCCGGAGCACCAGGGCGTCCTCCTCGTCGACGGCGAAGAACACCCGCCAGGCGCGTCGGTTTCTCACCAGGGCGAGGTGGTGGCTGGGCCCCGGGTGCTCGGGACCGGGGAATACGTAGGCCTCGACCATCAGGCTGCGCTCCCCGACCTCGAACCACACCGTGGTGGCGTCGCGGACCTGCTGGCCCATCCGCACCGCCCAGCGCCCCTCGACCTCCTCGGCGTACTCCACGCTGGAGTCGGGGTCGTCGAGCCAGCGTTCGATCCGCTCCTCGAGGACTTCCCTCACGACCAGTCCACCACGGGCTCCACCTCGCCGACCGGCTCGCCCCCTCCGAGCACCGAAGGGCGGGCGTGTCCTCCCAGCCGGGCAGAGGCGTTGGGTGTCAGCACCCCCAGGCGTTCCAGGGCGGCAACCGCTCCGATCACCGCCACGGCGTGGTCTCCGTCCCACGACTTGACCGCCACCCCGAGACTTGGGGCCACGGCCACCCCGAGACAACCTTGGGCGCCCCCCTTGGCTACCGCATCGATCACCGTGGCGATGGCGGCATCACCCTCGTCTACCCCCGAAACCAGGGCGGGATACCGGTGCATCACCCGATACACCTCGGCCAGCGCCGGATCAGAGGCCAGAGAGGCAAAGAGGCGGGCCATGGCGGCGGCGTTGGTACGAAGGACCGGGGCACCACAGCCGTCGACCCCCACGGGGTCGACCCGGTAGCCGCCCAACTCGGATACCAGGGAAACGACGGCCATCTGCAGCGGGTGTCCCGGGTCGAGGTAGCCGTCGATGGGCCAGCCACGGGCGGCACATGCCCGAAGGAACCCGGCGTGTTTGCCCGAGCAGTTATGCCATGTGCGCCGGGGGCGCCGATGGCCCGAGGCAACCAGGCGCCTCGAGGCAGGGTGCGCCAGTGGCCAGTCGGGAGGGCATCCGAGGTCATCCTCGTCGAGCCCTGCGGCGGCCAGCATCGCCTCGACGACGGCCACCTGCGCCGGATTCCCGCGGTGGGACGCCGATGCCAGAGCCAGCTCGACCGGCTTCAACCCAGCCCCCTTCTCCTGGGAAACCAGCGCCTGGAACGGCTTGGCCGCCGAGCGCAGGTAGAAGGGGCGCTCGGTGTCCCCCGACGAAGCCACTATCTGCCCCGCGGGGTCGCAGACCGCCACCACCCCGTCGTGGTAGGTCTCCACCAGCCCCGAGCGGAGGCTCCTCGCCAGCATGTTCAGCCGTGTACAGGCAAGGGTGGTGCCCTACCCGGAGACGGCGGCCCCGTCGTCCTGCTGGCTGCGATACCGCGAAACGATCTCCCTCTGCACCGCGTCGATCACCGAGTGGAGCTGCCGGCGCTGATTGGAAAGCACCACTTCCACCTCGCCGAGTCGCTCCATCGCTTCGGACACTTCGTCGTCCCCGAGGTCGGGGAGCTGGGTGAGGACGCCGTCGTCCATGATCTGGTCGATGAGACGCCGACCCGTGGTCGAGGGGAGAGGGGGCATGGTGTCCAGATGCTTGAGGCTGGGCTCGCTGCCCAGCACCAGGCCGGAGGAGAGTATCTCGGGTAGAGCCTCGATGAGGGTCCGCTCCTCTTCCCCACGCCGTCGCTTCATCTCGAAGGCGAGCAGGTCCATCCGGCCATGGATGAGCCGCCGGTAATAGGAGATCTGGGACTCGACGTCCTCGGCGGTGTCCCGCCGCTTCTTCAACTCTTCGAGGTGGATGGTGCTGATGTCGTCGAGGTACTCGGGCTCGAGCACCATATCGATCCGCCGTCGCCGTTCGGTCACGCGGCCAAGGTTACCGGCAGGCTGCGACCAGCGTGGGATAGGGGTTGACCGCCGGGCTGCCCCTGCCGCCAGGGTGGATCTCGAAGTGGAGGTGAGGGGCCCCCCCCCGAGCGTTGCCCGAGTCGCCGTTGAAGCCGATGGTCTGTCCCTGGCTGACCTGCTGGCCATTGGACACGTTCCAGTTGGCGAGGTGGGCGTAGTAGTAGGCCACCCCGTTGGTGGCTATCAGCCAGATGGTGCGACCACCCAGACCACTGTTGCCAGTCAAGACCACCCCGGCGGCGACGGCGTACGTCGGCTCGTTCAAGGCGGCGAAAAGGTCGGTCCCCTTGTGGCTCCGACCCCCGGAGCGAGGCGCCCCCCAGCTGTTGGTGAAAGAGGTGCGGCCCTTGGTGAACGGGCAGATGAACGGCCCGACCTGGACCGACCCGGCGGCACGCTGGCGGGCGGCAGCCCGGAGCGCCGCCTGCTCCGCCTCGTACTTCGAAGTGAGCTGCTTGCAGCGAGTGCTCAGCCGGGAGTAGGCGGCCTGCTCGGCCTCCATGGCCGAGTTGAGCTCGAAGGCCAGGGCAGCGGCCTCGGCCTCTTTGTCCATGAGCTGAGAGTGGATCTCGTCGAGATCGACCTGGAACCTCTCCAGTTCGCCGATCTGGGCGATCAGGTCGTGGATGGAGCGTTGCCCCCCAACCGCCGCCGAGGAGAGGAACTCGGTGGTGGTGAGGAGCTGGTCGACCGAAGAGGCGCTGAGGATGATCCCCGGGCTGGAGACGCCGCCTCGCATGTAGAGCTCAACGGCGTGGTCCTCGAACCGCTTCTTCGCCGAGTCCAACTCGTTGGCGGTGTTGCCCACCGAGGTCTGGATCCTGGCCTGCTGACGTTCGAGGAGGTCGATCTCGTTGAGGACGGCGTCGTAGGCATTGGCCGCCTCCCCGAAGCGCTGCTGGGCAAGGCGGTAGTTGGCCAGCTGCTCCCGGGAGTCCTCGCAGGCGGCATCGACCTGGGCCCGGGTGACCGCCGCCGAGGGCAGGGGCACAGCGCTCACCGCAGCGATGAGAACGACGACGAGAAGCGCGCGGGCGAGCGGCTTGGGGGCTGTCATTCGAGGAGATGCTAACCCCGAGCCACCACTTGGAGTAGTCAGTGGACGGTGATCAGAGGATCAGCCCGACCAGAGGGAAGTAGATCGCCGCGGCAAGAACCACACTATCGAGTGACGGGATCAGGCCAGGCGTCCTCTCGGTGAGCCGAACCACTCCGGTACGCATCATCGAGGACAAGCCGCGCCCGCCGACCAATGCCACCGCCACTCCCAAGCCGACCAGGAGGTATCCCACGACGTCGGCCTCCCAGATCCAGGCGGCCACGACCGTGCCCAACACCGCCACCATGGCGGTGGTGGTGACGGGGTCGAGGAAGGGGATGGCGGGAATCCGAGAGACCAGGGCCCCGAGGGCGATCCCGGCGATCACCGCCACCAGGAAGATGTCCACGGCGCGGGTGTCGGGAGCATGGGCAGAGTTGGTGAGCACCATGGAGGCCACCGCCAAGGCTCCCAAGAGCCCGGCCAGGGCGGTTGAGGTGAGCACCTCTACCTGTCGGTACTCCTCGAAGGCGACCGCCCAGCCAAGGCACACAACCACCGCGGCCGCCATGGCCAAGCCATATCCGCCGGTCCCGAGCACGTGGGCCGACAGGGCCCCAATGGCGCCGCAGGTGACCACGGCGAGCGGGGCGAAGAGCCGGCCCCTCCCGGTGACGGTCGAGTTGAGGTCGACGGACCACAGGGCGACCAGGGCGACCAGGACAGCTACCCAGATGGCCTGCTCCTGGCGGCTGGCCGCCACCGCCACGACCGCGGCCACCAGAGGAACGAATGCGAGCAGGTCTATCGTGGGCACCGCCGCCGGCTGGCTCCCACCAGACACCGGGGGGAGGAGGACCACTTCGTCGTCGGCACCCACCGCTGAGTCGGGTGCGGCCTCCAAACCGTTGACCCACACCCGGGAGACCTCGACCCCGCGGGCGAAGTCGTCGCCGTATCGTTCTGAGGCCACCATGATCACCTCGGCGACGGTCTCCGCATCGATCTCGGCGCGCCCGGTGCCGGCGATCTCGCGCAGGTTGGCGAACATTCGAACCTTGGCCATGAGATGAGGGTATATGGCGATGCCCCGATCGCGCTCCAATTCCCTTACCCTCGACCCATGGGCGAAACGATCCTGGTGCCGGTCGAAGTGCCCCTGGTGGGCGACGAGCGCCGCAAGAACTGGGCCAAGGTGGTCGAGATGGTGGACACCGCCAAGAGCTCCGGATGGGCCTACGAGGGTCCTTTTGTCGAGGTGGGAGGGATCCAGGACCTGCCCGCCGGCGGGATCCTCCTGGTTTACGGCGAGCGCGGATCACGGGCCAGCCCCCAGGTGACCGCCCGGGTTTACACCGTCAACCCCGACGCCACCCTCAGCCTCGAGGCGGAGGCGAGAGGACGGGCCTGGGCCCGGACCCTGCGCGACACGGTGGAGCGTCGTCTCGGAGTGGAACGCAGCGGCATCGACCTGTCCCCCCTCGCCGATGAGACCCTGGCCGACGAGTTACGGACGAGAGGATGGAGAGTGGAGAGACCATGAAGACCGTGGTGGTGCATCGCCCGGGCGGCCCCGAGGAATTGGTGTTGGAGGACGTTCCAGGTCCCCGGGCAGTGCCGGGTGCGGTGCTGGTGGAGGTGGCTGTTGCCGGGGTCAACTTCATCGACGTCTACCACCGGCAGGGGGTCTACCCCGTCGAGTTCCCGATCACCCCCGGCGTCGAGGGTGCCGGGGTGGTCCTCGAAGTGGGAGAGGGCGTTGCGGGGATCGCCACCGGGGACCGGGTTGGGTGGGTCAACGCCCTGGGCAGCTACCGGGAACGACATGTAGTGCCTGCCAACCGGCTGGTGCCCCTCCCCAGTACCCTTGACCTCGAGGTGGCCACCGCCCTGCTCCTCCAGGGGATGACCGCCCACTACCTGGCCACCGACACCTACCGGCTCGTCGAGGGGAGCAAGTGCCTGGTCCACGCCGGCGCCGGAGGGGTTGGCCTGCTCCTCACCCAGATCGCCAAGCTGCGTGGGGCCACCGTGATCACCACCGTCGGCTCTGCGGAAAAGGCCGAGCTGAGCCGCCAGGCGGGTGCCGACATGGTGATCGAGTACCGCGAGGTCGACTTTGTCGAGGCCATCGCGGGGGCATACGGCCCCAGAGCGCTCGACGTGGTCTATGACGGGGTGGGCGCCGACACCTTCGAGGGGGGCCTCGACCTGCTCCGACCCCGGGGGACCATGGTCACCTTCGGCAACGCCTCGGGTGTGGTCCCCCCGGTATCGCCGCTTGTCCTGGGAAGCAAGGGCTCACTATTCCTCACCAGGCCTTCCTTGGGCCACTACACCGCCACTCCTGAAGAGCTGATGAGACGAGCCGACGAGTTGTTCGGCTGGGCAGGCGACGGGAGGCTCACGGTGAGGATCGGAGGGCGCTACCCATTGGAGGATGCGGCCGAGGCCCACCGCCGCCTGGAGAGTCGCACAACGACCGGCAAGCTGCTGTTGCTGCCTCCGCCCTCATAGCCGTTCTCACCCGGGTCAGCCCCCGGCAACCGCCTGGATTGCGGCCATGATCGACGCTGGGGCCTCCACGTGAGCGGCCCACACGTCCACGTCGCTGATCACTGCATGAGGGATGGCGGCCTTGACCCGCTGCACCGAGTCGCGGGGCACGTCGCCCCGCAGGCTCCACACGTAGGTGGTGGGAACCGTCACCTCCTTGAGGTCCGATGGTACGAAGGACGCGGGCGGGGTGTTGTGGAAGGCGTTGATCGAGTCGGTGGACCCAGCGATGACCGCGGTCACGTTGCGATTGGCCACCTGTTGGGGGGTGGGGCACCACCCTCCATCATTGCAGTGCGGGGCCCAGGTCCGGCCGGACAACCGTCCCGAAGTCTCGTAGGTGTATGTCATGGCGCGCCCGATCCAGGGGAGCTTCTGGGCACGCTCTCGCCACCCGTCCGTCTTCCAGAAGTCGACGTCGACCATGACCAGACCCCGCACCAGGTCGGGGCGGGTCACCGCGGTCTCGGAGGCGACCATCCCCCCGAGGCCCACCCCGACCATGATCACCGGCGACCCGTAGCGCTGTTCAACCACGTCGGCGAGCACTGCCGACATGGCGGCGACGGTGTGATGGGTCCCCGGCTCGGTCATTCGCTGACTGAGGCCGAATCCGGGGAGGTCGATCACCACCGGGCGGAACTCCCCCTGGACGAGAGGGGCTAGCTGGTCGAATATGACTCCGCCGGCCACGTCGACGTCATGGAGAAGGATGACAGGCTGGGGGGCCGCCGATAGGTCGACCACCCTGACCCGGAGGTCACCGGAGGTGACAAAGGTCTCCGGATCCAGCTCCAGGGAGCTGATGGTGACGTTCTCCACGAGTTCGATCCTCTGCTCGGTGGAGACGTTCCAAACCAGCAACCCCGCTCCGGCGATCAGCACGACGAGCAACAGGATCCGGGCCAGGACCCTGGTGGCCTTCTCCTGCTTAGGCGGCTGTCTCAGGCCCATCGGTAGACCTGTGCCATGTGCAGGGGACGTGGCCTGCGCACTCCCGAGGTGAGTCCGACCTCCTCGAGACTCCGACAATCCCCGTAGATCAGCGCCCAGTAGACGGTCAACTCCCCCATCGGGGGGACACGGTGCGACCAGTGTGGGCTGGACCCGGGGCGGCCATCCATTGGAAGGTTCACCTTATCCCCTACCGTGCCCCGGCCCATGTTCATTCCCATCGGCGGAGAGCATCTCGCACGACGCCTGGCCCAGTTGGTCTGCGGCCTCGTGCTCTTCGGGGCGGGCATCGGCCTGATGCTGCGCTCCAACCTCGGTGTGCCCCCGTGGGACGTGCTCCATCAGGGGCTGGCGATCCGATTCGGACTCACCGTTGGCATCTGGTCGGTGATCGTCTCGCTGCTGGTGCTGCTGGCCTGGATCCCCCTCGGAGAACGGTTCGGCCTGGGGACGGTGCTCAACGCGGTGGTGATCGGGGTGATGATCGACGTGACCTCTGCTGTGGTCCCCGAGGCAGGGAGTCCCTGGGCGGCGTGGCCCATGCTCCTCGGCGGCGTGCTCATCATCGGGATCGCCTCGGGGATGTATATCGGGGCCAACCTGGGCCCGGGGCCCCGGGACGGGCTGATGACCGGGATCGCGCGGCGGGGACCGTCGATCCGGCTCACCCGCAGCATCATCGAGGTCACCGTCCTGGCGGCGGGTTGGCTGCTCGGGGGCACCTTCGGAGTGGGAACGGTGCTCTTCGCCATCTCCATCGGGCCCCTGGTGCAGTTCTTCCTGAGACGGTGGGAGATCGTCTCCGAGACGCCAGGGTCCTTGACCCCTTCTTGACCTTCGGCTGAGGACCTGATGAGGGGCGGCGACCGATGCTGTCCCCACGACAACCGCAGGATGACAAGGAGGTCAGAGATGACGAGGAAGTTGTTGGGAGTATCCACCTCTATCACCGCAGCGCTGCTCGCGGTTAGCGTCGCCTGGGCGGCTGGTGATGACGGGAGCCCCGTTGAGACCGAGACCGCTCTCGACCTTTCGGCCGGGTTGGCCGCCTCGAGCACGTCGGCGACCGGGGTCACCCTCCCCTCGAGCACGTCCACCACTGTGACCACGGCGAGCAGCTCGACCAGTGTGACCTCGGCGGGCAGTTCGACGAGCGTCACCACCGCCGGGGGGGACTCGACTTCAACCACCGTCGAGCGGAAGACGGCCGCCGAGGGCGGGGGCACCTTCCACATCCCGGGGGTGGGGTCGGTCACGGTGGAGACCAGCCTGGGTGCCCTGGTCATCACCGACATTTCGGCCCCTGGCTGGGAAGTCCGCATCAAGGACGCCCGGCACGACCGGGTGCGCCTGGAGTTCCGCAGGGGAGATGCCGAGGCCCGGTTCGAGATCAGGCTGAGGTCCGACGGGCGGCTGGAGATCGAGATCAGACGGACCTGACCTCAGCCCAGCCACACGGTGATCTCGGCGCCACCACCGGCGCGATCACCGACCTCGACACCCCCTCCGCTGAGCTCGGCGGTGCGGCGGACGATATCGAGACCCAGACCAGTGGACCCCGAGGTGCTCGCGCCCCTCCGCACCAGGTTGAGGTCGCCGACCCCGGGGCCCCGGTCGGCGACCTGGAGCCAAGGGGTCCCGCCGGTCACCCCGGTGGCCACCTCGAAGGCGGTACCCGAAGCGGTGTGGCTGAAGACATTGCCCACCAGAGCATCGACAATGTCCTCCACCTGCTCCGGGGCCAGGGCCACCTCGGCGTCGCCGGAGGCGGTGCTCAGCCCCATGGTCCGATCCTGCTCCTCGGCGAGGACCCCCCAGAACCGGGCACGCCGGGACACCACCTCGTCGAGATGGCAACTCCCCACGGCACTTCCCCGGGTACGGGCGCCGACGATGAGGGCGTCGACCGCCTCCTCGAGACGATCGACCTGGGCGACGATGTCGGCCCGGTCGGCGTGATCGGCCACCCGCTCCGCCTGGAGCCGGAGTGAGGTGATCGGGGTGCGGAGCCGGTGAGACATGTCGGCCACGACCTCCCTCTCTGCGGCGAGGAGCCCGCCGAGACGCGCCGCCAGGGTGTTGAAGGCGGAAGCCACCTCACGCAGCTCCTCGGGGTCGGCGGCAGCCACCCTGACCTCGAGGTCACCTTCACCGAGGCGATGGGCCGCATCGGCCAGTTCCCGGACCGGCGCCACCAGTCGCCTCCCCAGCCGGTCGGCGACCCACACTGCCACACCTACCAGCACCAGCCCGAGCAGTCCGAGGAGCAGCCATGCCCCGACGACACCCTCGCCGAGCTCCTCGTCGGTGACGAACACGTCGACCACCGCGACCCGATCGCGACCGATGACCGGGAAAGCGATCTCCCAGCCCCCCGGGACCACGGCGGTGACCGTCGCCTTGAGACCCATCGAGCCCTCGACCAGGGTTCCCTGATCAGGCAGAGGGTCACCAAAGGTATCCCCGTCTGAGACCACCACCACCACTCCCGGAGGCAACGGGCCGACTGCGCCTTCGATGGCCCCTGTGGAGGCATCGAAGCTGAGGGCCAGGGCGACCAGGGCAGCAGTGGAGCGGGCCTCGCGCTCGGCCTCGACCCGAGCCTGGTCGAATGCCTGACGACGCACCAGAAGCCCGAGAGGGACGAGGAGTGAGATCACCACCAGGGTGGTGATGGCCAGGCTGAGAAAGGCGAGGCTCCGTCTCACTTGGCGGGATCGACGAGCTTCACCCCGACGCCGTGGACGGTTTGCAGATATCTGGGCTTGTGGGCGCTCTCCCCCAGCTTCTTCCTCAGCCAGGAGATATGGACGTCGATGGTGCGTTCGGCGCCGCCGTAGGGCTCGCGCCAGACCTCGGCCATCAGGTCTCTCTTGGTGACAACCTGCCCGCGCCGCTCGACGAGGACACGGAGCAGGTCGAATTCCTTGGGGCTGAGATCGAGCGGGGACCCGTCGAGCGTGGCCTCCCGGGCGGCGACGTCGACCTCGAGGCCGCCCACCCGGTGCACCGTGGGGATGTCGCCACCAGCCCCACGACGGAGAACTGCCCGGACCCTCGCCTCGAGCTGGGACACCGAGAACGGCTTGACCAGGTAATCGTCGGCACCGGCGTCGAGGGTGCGGACCACAACGTCGTCGCCACCGCGAGCGGTGATCACCACCACGGGTACGTCGGACACCGCCCGGAGCATCCGCAGCAACTCGGTCCCATCGATGTCGGGGAGCCCCAGATCCATCAACACCAGGTCGGGACGCCCCTTGACCGCCAGCTCCAACCCGGGGAGGGCTCGATCGGTGCTCTCCACGTCATGGCCTTCCCCGGCAAGGGCGTCGGCTACCAGCCTGCGGATCTCCACGTCGTCTTCGATGAGGACGATGCGCGCCACCCCCGGAGCCTATCGGCGGAGACGCAGCTCACCAGCGGCCTTGAGGATTACTTGAGCTTTCCTTGGGAGTGGCTTGCCATCGGCCGGGGCAAGATCGCACCATGATGAGGTGGCGATCAGTGGCGGCCTGGTTGGCCGCGCTCCTGGTGGCGACCACGGTCACCTGGCAGATAGTCGGCGCCGCCGACGACCGAATCGGGATCCGGGCAGGAGCACCCCTCGACGTGGCCGCTCCCGGCCTCCCCACCTCGACCGCGCCCGGCGAGCCTGCCTCGACGAGTTCGCCGACCACCACGCCGAGCCACGGCACCACTTCCCTCAACCCAACGGTGACCTCGTCCCCGCCCGTAGTGGCCCCGGAGGACCCAGGATATGGACCCGAAACCGTGGTGATTCCAACCGTCGGAGGGACGGTCACCATCCGGGTGGCTCCCGGAAGCGTGACCTACCTGTCGGCGGTCCCCAACCCGGGATTCGCCGTGGCGGTCGACGACCCGGGCCCTCCCGAGGTGCGCGTTGAGCTGGTCGGCGAGACCTCCGAGGTGAGGGTGAGAGCGCGCTGGCGCGACGGGAGCCTCGACCTCAGAGTCGACGTCGACTGACGCCAACCAACTGGGTGGGACTTCTGGCCCTTGCACCCGGTGCGGTCTTCGAGAATGATTGCCCAGGGGAGCAGAGGAGGCACACATGTCCGAAACCGAACCGACTCCCCCGCCCGAGGAGTCACCGGGGCCTGGCCGGCTGACCCGAAGCGCCACGGACCGGATGATCGCCGGGGTCTCTGGAGGCCTGGGCCAGTACTTCGGCACCGATCCGCTGTGGTTCAGGCTGGGGTTCGTTGTGCTCGCCCTGGCCGGCGGGTCGGGGATCCTGATCTATATCGTCGCCTGGATCGTCATCCCCGAGGAGAGGCCGGGAGATCCGGCCCGCGCCGGGAACCCGATCGGCCCCGAGGGCTCGGTGATCGCCGGCGTCTTTCTGGTCGGGATGGGTTTGTTCCTCCTCGCCCGACAGTACATGCCGTGGCTGGGACGAGTGTTCTGGCCGGCGGCGATCATCGTCGCCGGTGTGGCGCTGATCTACCTTGGGAGCCGTCGTGACCGCGCCTGAAGTTCCTGACAGCCCGGAAAGGGAAGTCCCCCAGGAGTGGGGTCGGCCCTACGGCGCCATCGTTGCCGGGACCATCTTGGTGGTGCTCGGGGTGTTGTGGCTCCTCGATGCCACCGACGTGCTCGACCTCAGCCCTCGCCTGGTCTTGCCGGCGGCGCTGGCCGCAGTGGGTGTCGCCCTGGTGGCCGGCGCCTTCCGGGGGCGTCACCCCGGTCTGATCACCCTGGGGGTGTTTCTCAGCATCGCCACCCTGGTGGTGGCCCTGACCCCCGTCGGGTTCTCCGGAGGGATCGGACAGCGGAACATAACCGTCACCCAGCAGAGCGATCTAGAAGCCAGCTATGGCGTGGCTCTGGGACAGGTGCGGCTCGATCTGGGCGGCCTGACGGTAACCGAGCCGGTCGTTGTGAAGGTGGGGGTGGCCGCCGGTGAGATCCAACTCATCGCGCCCGCTGATCTGCCGGTGAAGATCGAGGCCACGGTCGGGGCGGGCGAGATACTCCTTCTCGGTGAGCGCGCCGACGGGCTGTCGCCACGATTGAGCTATACCGACCCTGACTTCGATACCGCATCGGAGAGTCTCACCCTCGAGATCAATGTGGGGGCGGGAAAGATCGAGGTGCGCAGATGAACCTTCACCGTGGAACCCTTCTCGCCGGGGTGGTGTTCATCATCATCGGGGTGGTCTTCTTCCTCGAAGCCCTCGGGGTGTGGACCATCCGGCTCGTCGACCTCCGGTTGATCGGCCCCCTGGTCCTGGTGGTGATCGGAGTCGCCATCATCATCGGCACCGTAGGTCGGGACCGACGTCCCTGACCCGAGAAGACCGCGAAATCTGAGGTCGGTCCCTGCTGGTCGGGGCCGACCTCGGGCTCTATGGTTCGGGCACTTCCCCCGGGCCTGTTGAGCGCTGACTTCCCCGTCGCCTGGGCTGGCGCCCGCCCGCAAACGGCTGTTCAGAGGTTGTGGATAACTGGGTACTTGACCTGTGACACGCGTGTAATTACAGTGTTGAAGTCCATACCAGATGTTGTGGACACTTCCCCGCGCACCACTACATCTTGTGGTGAAACTTGTCAACAGAGTTCTGTTGAGTAGTCAAAGGCCCGGCCAGGGCACGAGTGCGAGGAGGCACTACAGATGAGCGAAGGCTTGCGGATCACCCGACGCTTCACCGAGGTCGGCAAGGACCCCTACCACACCTTCGAGTGGACCTATCGGGACTCCCGGATCAGCAACCCCGACGGCTCGGTGGTCTTCGAGATGACCGGAGCGGAGATCCCTGCCCAATGGAGTCAGGTGGCCTCGGACATCATGGTGTCGAAGTATTTCCGCAAGGCGGGTGTCCCCCAGTTCGACGAGGAGGGCATCCAGCTGTTCGACGAGGCCGCTGAGCCGGTGCTCGGCCCGGAGCGCTCCGCCAAGCAAGTGTTCGACCGCCTCGCCGGCACCTGGCGCCACTGGGGCGAGAAGGAGGGCTACTTCGCCTCTCCCGAGGATGCCGAGGCCTTCGAAGACGAGCTCAAGTACATGCTCGCTGCCCAGATGGCGGCACCGAACTCCCCCCAGTGGTTCAACACCGGGCTCAACTGGGCATACGGGCTGGAAGGTCCCGCTCAGGGCTTCTGGTATGTCGACGGTGCCGGCGATGAGCTGACCGCCTCCCCCGACTCCTACAGCCGCCCCGCCCCCCATGCATGTTTCATCCTGTCTGCGCGCGACGATTTGGTCAATCCGGGTGGGATCATGGACCTCTGGGTCCGCGAGGCGAGGATCTTCAAGTTCGGCTCCGGAGCCGGGTCCAACTTCTCGATGATCCGTTCAGAGAACGAGCGTCTCTCCGGTGGGGGCAAGTCGTCGGGGGTGATGTCGTTCCTCAAGATCGGTGACCGGGCCGCCGGCGCGATCAAGTCGGGGGGCACGACCCGTCGCGCCGCCAAGATGGTGATTCTCGACGTCGACCATCCCGACATCGAGAAGTTCATCGAGTGGAAGAAAGTCGAGGAGGAGAAGGCACGGGTCCTCATCCAGCACGGCGGCTATCCGGCCGACTTCAACGGGGAGGCCTACGCCACCGTCTCCGGTCAGAACTCGAACAACTCGGTGAGGGTGAGCAACGACTTCATCCAGACGGTGCTCGACGACGGCGACTGGGACCTGACCAACCGCACCGATGGTGCGGTGCGCAAGACGGTCAAGGCACGTGACCTGTGGAAGCGGATCGCCGACGCCGCATGGGCCTGTGCCGACCCCGGCCTCCAGTTCGACACCACCATCAACGAGTGGCACACCAGCCCGGCCGGCGGGCGGATCCGGGCGAGCAACCCGTGCTCCGAGTATCTCTTCCTCGACGATACCGCCTGCAACCTGGCCTCGATCAACCTGGTCCGGTTCTACGACGACTCCACCGGGGTGTTCGACATCGAGGGCTACCAACACGCCATCCGACTCTGGACGATCGTCCTCGAGATCTCGGTGGCGATGGCCCACTTCCCCTCCCCGGAGATCGCCCAGGGCTCCTACGACTACCGGACCCTGGGTCTGGGGTACGCCAACCTCGGCTCGCTCTTGATGCGCCAGGGGATCGCCTACGACTCCGAAGAGGGGCGGGCGATCGCCGGTGCCCTCACCTCGATCCTCACCGGATTGGCCTATGCCACCTCGGCGGAGATGGCGGGTGTGGTCGGCCCCTTCCCCCGATTCGGGGAGAACCGGGAGTCGATGCTCCGGGTGATCCGCAACCACCGCCGCGCCGCATACGACGAGCCTTCCTACGAGGGTGTCAGCCATGTGGTGGTGGGCATCAACCCCGACCTCTGTCCCGACGACCTGCTCGACGCCGCCCGATCATCCTGGGATCAGGCAATCGAGTTGGGCGAGGCCAACGGTTACCGCAACGCCCAGGCGACGGTCATTGCGCCTACGGGAACCATCGGCCTTCTGATGGACTGTGACACCACCGGAGTGGAGCCGGACTTCGCCCTGGTCAAGTTCAAGAAGCTGGCCGGCGGCGGCTACTTCAAGATCGTCAACCAGTCGGTGACCCCGGCCTTGCGCCACCTCGGCTACGACGCCGACCAGATCGGCGAGATAGTCGAGTACATCGTCGGGACCAGCTCGATCGACGGCGCCCCTCATGTCAACCGGGAATCCCTCCTGGACAAGGGCTTCGTCGACGAGGATCTGGAGAGGCTGGCCAAGACCCTGCCTTCGGTGTTCGAGTTGAAGCACGCCTTCAACGTGTTCACCTTCGGCGAGGAGACGTTGCAGCGGATCGGGTTCACCGCCGACGAGTACACCTCCTGGGACTTCAACCTGCTCAAGGCGCTCGGGTTCACCTCGGCGCAGATCAGCGAGGCCAACGATCACATCTGCGGCCGCCAGACCATCGAGGGCGCCCCTCACGTCAGGGAGGAGCACCTCCCGGTGTTCGACACCGCCAACCGCAACGGGAAGTACGGGGAGCGGTTCATCCACCACAACGGGCACATCCTGATGATGGCCGCCGCCCAACCCTTCATCTCGGGGGCGATCTCGAAGTGCGTCATCGGTGAAACGCTGATCACCACAGAGGATGGCCTGGTCCGCATTGGGTCCCTGCATCGAGACGAGGCTCCCGATTCGTTCCGTGACCACGTCATGGAGGTTGCCTCCCGCAACGGCAGTCGCAAGACCGACGCCTTCTACTACGGAGGAGTGCGCCAGGTCAGAAGGGTCGAGCTGCGTTCCGGCCACGAGGTCATAGGAACTCCGAACCACCGACTCCTGGTCTCGGTCCCCGGTGGTCTCGAATGGCGGACACTGTCGGAGATCCGGCCCGGCGAGTACGCGGCCACGCGGTATGGAGCCGACATGTGGTCGGCGCTGCCAGCCCGTTTCGATGACTTCACTCCCACTGCGTCATACGGGGGGCAGAAGAAGGTGAGCATTCCGGCAGAGATGACCGCGGAGTTGGCGTTCCTGTTGGGGGCCATCGTTGCCGAGGGCCACATGACCAGAACCAACTGGACCGTCACCGTGACCAACTCCGACGAGGGCGTCCTCCAACGCGTTTCCCGGAGCTGGGCTCAGTTGTTCGGTGTCGAGGCACCGATCCGACGCCACCGCGACCGATGCCCAGGTGTGCAAGTGTCCTCGAAGACCATCGTGGAATTCCTCGATTATCTCGGGGTGGGTCACACCGCTCTGGAGAAGCGCATACCCGACGCGGTCCTCCGTTCGCCCCGGCACATGATCCTCGAGTTCCTGTCGGGTGTGTTCCTCGATGGGTACGTCACCCTGTCAGGCTCGGCGAAGATGGGGATCACCGTCGCCTCGAAGGGTTTGACTGACGATCTGCAGGCGGTCCTGACCAACCTGGGCGTGGTCCATGGTCGTAGTGCGAAGCCGAACAAGGTATCGGGACGCACATACCACGAGGTGTACGCCGCCGGTGCTGCGGCCCAACGGTTGGCGCGGCTCGTTCGTTTCGTCGAGGCCGACAAGGCAGCACGTGCCGAAACGCTCTTCGAGAGGGACTTCTCACAATCGACTGCCGATGTCGTCCCCGGGATAACCGGACCCGAGCTGTATCGGATGATGCCGCTCGATCGACTCGATCAGGGCGGTCACAGCGAACGCCTCCGCTTCTCATTCCTCAACGACCCGAGGACAGTACATGTGAGTCGTCGCACGCTGGAGCGGGTCGCCATGGTGCCAGGTGTCGAGCTGCCCGAATGGCTGGTGGAGGTCCTCATTGATGACCTCCACTTCAGTCCGGTGATCGAGGTCTCGGACGCTGGACACCAGGAGGTCTTCGACATTTCGGTCCCCGACACCCACGCCTTCCTGGGTAACGGAATCGTGAATCACAACACGATCAACATGCCCAACGAGATCACGGTGGAGGACATCGAGGAGGCCTACCGGGTCTCCTGGGAGCTGGGCTTGAAGGCGATGGCCATCTACCGGGACGGCTCCAAGGCGGCCCAACCACTCAACTCCACCTCGGACGAGGGTGAGGAGAGCGAAGACGAGGAAGCCGCGGTGACTGCTGCGGTCGAGGCGGAGAAAGCGATCCATTGGGGCAACCTGCCCAAGGGGCTCTCTCCGACTCAAGCCTATGCCCAGGGTCTGCAGCCGCCCAGATTCCTCCTCCCGGCGCGACGCTCCGGCTTCAACCAGGAGGCCCGGGTCGGTGGTCACAAGGTGTACCTGCGCACCGGCGAGTACGACGACGGGACCCTCGGCGAGATATTCATCGACCTGGCCAAGGAGGGCGCCACCCTCAAAGGGATCCTCTCCTGCTTCGCCATCGCGGTGTCGAAGGGACTCCAGTACGGGGTGCCCTTGGACGAGTACGTCGACACCTTCACCTTCCAGACCTTCGAGCCCCGGGGCATGGTCGAAGGGCATCAGAACATCAAGATGGCCAACTCGATCATCGACTATGTGTTCCGGGCCCTCGGAGTGGAGTACCTGGAGCGAGACGAACTGGCTCAGGTCCCGCCTGTGCGTGACGGTGAGCTAGCCGAACCGCCCAAAGGTCTCGCTGTGGAGGCCGGCATCCAGCTCGACCTGACCGACGCCGCCGCCGAGGGCGACATCGAAGTGCTGCAGCGGGCAGCCGACTTCGTCGACTCACCCAACGGCGGAGTCGGGAAGGTGGTCGCCCGGGTCGAGGTGGTGGAGAAGGTCGAGGCCAGAGTGGTCGTCGGTGGCAAGACCGACATGGCCGACCTGGCACTCAAGGAGAACATGGGCGACGCCCCGGTGTGCTCCAACTGCGGCCACATGACCATCCGCAACGGAAGCTGCTACGTCTGCCTCACCTGCGGAGACACCAC
>CAZNDH010000007.1:0-83212 GCA_964571765.1 uncultured Acidimicrobiaceae bacterium | reverse complement strand
GCTTGAGGATGGAGGCGGCGTCGATGGCCCCTTCGGCGGCGCCGGCGCCGACCAGAGTGTGGATCTCATCGATGAACAGGATGATGTCGCCGCGGCTCTTGATCTCCTTCAGGACCTTCTTCAGCCTCTCCTCGAAGTCGCCTCGGTAGCGGGAGCCGGCGACGAGTGCCCCCAGGTCCAGGGTGTACAGGTTCTTGCCCTTCAGGTTCTCGGGGACGTCCTTGGTCACGATGCGCTGGGCGAGACCCTCGACGATGGCGGTCTTTCCCACCCCCGGCTCACCGATGAGCACCGGGTTGTTCTTGGTGCGGCGGGAGAGGATCTGCATCACCCGCTCGATCTCCCGGGTGCGACCGATGACCGGATCGAGGCTCCCTTCACGCGCCGACTGGGTGAGGTTGCGGCCGAACTGGTCGAGGATGGTCGAACCGCCCGACGAGCTCTCCCTGCCGCCCGGGCCGGTTGCACTCTTCGGCTGCTGCTCCTCGCCCCCGCCGGGGCCGGAAAGGAGTTGGATGACGGTCTGGCGCACTTTCTGGAGCTCCGCCCCGAGCTGCTGGAGAACCTGGGCGGCGACACCCTCCCCCTCGCGGATCAGCCCGAGGAGAATGTGCTCGGTCCCGATGTAGTTGTGGCCCAGCTGGAGGGCCTCACGGAGGGACAACTCGAGCACCTTCTTGGCCCGGGGGGTGAAGGGGATGTGACCTGGAGGCGACTGCTGGCCCTGCCCGATGATCTTGACCACCTCGTCACGGACCGACGCAAGGTCGATGTCGAGCGACTCCAGGGCGTGGGCGGCGATGCCCTCGCCTTCGTTGAGAAGACCGAGGAGGATGTGCTCGGTCCCGATGTAGTTGTGGTTGAGGTAGCGCGCCTCCTCTTGGGCGAGGACCACTACCCGGCGAGCTCGATCTGTGAATCGTTCAAACACTCGCTTCTCCTAGCCTGGCAGCCCCGATTCTATCACCGGGCAGTCTCTCAGCTTCCTTCTCGTACCGGACCTTCGGGTCACGTAATACCATCGGCACGAATGGAGGACCTCCAAAGTCTCGTCGGTATTCCCCGAATTTGGGAGCAACTCGAGCGGGTGGAGGAGCGGCTGCTCGAGGCGGCGACCGCCGAGGACGCCTATCTGACCAAGATCGCCCAGCATCTCCTCCTCGCCGGCGGGAAGCGGTTCCGACCACTTCTCGCCCTGCTTGCCGCCGAGTTCGGCGAGCAATTCGATGGGAGGCCGGTGGAGGCCGCGGTCTCAGTGGAGCTGATCCACGTCGGGAGTCTCTATCACGACGACGTCATCGACGAAGCAGACATCCGCCGCGGCGCTGCCTCGGCCAACGCCAACTGGACCAACACCGTGGCCATCCTCGCCGGCGACTTCCTGATGGCCCGGGCCTCGGAGGTGGCGGCCACCCATCTCAGCCAGGAGTCGGTGCGACTCCTGGCCGCCACCTATGCAGAGCTGGTCGAGGGCCAGACCCGGGAGTTGCAGTACCAAGACGACCTGAGTCACACCATCGACGAGTACTTCCAGGTGATCGGGGGCAAGACCGCGTCGTTGATCCGAACATCTGCCCGGCTGGGGGCGATGGCAGCCGGCGCCGATCCAGTGGTGGTCGAAGCACTTTCCACCTGGGCATGGGAGGTGGGCATGGTGTTCCAGATCGCCGACGATGCCCTCGACCTGGTGGCCGACGAAGCCGCCATCGGCAAACCTGCCGGCTCGGACATACGCGAGGGAACCTTCACCGCACCGGTGCTTCTGGCGGCTACCGGGCGCGAAGGCGAACGGGTGCGGGATCTCCTGGCTGTGGGAACCCCCTACACCGATGAGGTGGTGGCCGAGGTGATCTCCATCGTCCGCAGGGGTGGCTTCGTCGAGCAGACACTGGCCGACGCCAGGATGCGCCTCGGTGTGGCCGCCGACGCCCTGACCGTCCTTCCCGACGGTGCCCCGAAGACGATCCTCGAGGACCTGGGCCGCTACCTCCTCGACAGGGTGGGGGCGGTCACTTAGCTGGGCTTCGTCGAAGTGCGAAGTACGGGTGAGGGCCGTTCCCGGGAGCGGCGGGCATCGCCCCCGAGGCACCCCGGACCGGCGGTGCGGAGGCCCGAAGCGGCCGACACTTCAGTCGAAGACGGCCTCGAGGATGGTCGATACCACGGTGATTACCAGTGCACCGAGGAAGGTGGCCCAGAAGAATCCGGTCGTGGAGATGCCCAGATCGAGCACCGACCCCGACAACCAGAAGGCGAACTGGAGGACCAGGGCGTTCACCACCAAGATGAACAAGCCCAAGGTGAGGATGATCAAGGGGATGCTGAGCAGCTTGAGGATCGGCTTGACGATCGCATTGGCCACCAACACGATCACCGTCACCCCGAGAAACATCCAGAAGTTCCCGCTGAACTCCAGCCCCGGGACCAACCATATCGCCGCCCACAACGAAGCTCCGGTGATGGCGAGCTTGAGAATCGGGTTCACTTTTCGTCTCCTTCTTTGGGCTCAGGCCTCATCGTGGGGAAGAGGATCACCTCCCTGATGTGGGTCTGGTCGCTGAGCAACATCACCAGTCGGTCTACACCCAGGCCGAGCCCTCCTGTCGGGGGCAGACCGTACTCCAAAGCTGCCAGATAGTCCTCGTCCACCGGGTGTGCCTCATCATCTCCCGCCTCTCGAGCCACTGCCTGGGCCTCGAAGCGTGCCCGTTGGTCGTCCGGGTCGTTGAGCTCGCTGAAGGCGTTGACGTACTCCGATCCGGCGATTACCAACTCGAACCGGTCGGCGAGCCGCGGATCCTCGGAGTTGCGGCGCGCCAGTGGTGACACCTCGATCGGTTGGTGGGTGACAAAGGTGGGCTCCCATATCTGGCCTTCGACCACCGCCTCGTAGATCTCGAAGAGGATCCTCCCCGCGGTCCACCCTTCCTCGACCGCGACGCCCGCCTCGTCGGCGTGGCCGGCGAGCACCTCGACCGGGGTGTCCAGCCCGACCTCGGTCCCCAGGGCTTCCGACACCAGGGCGACGAGGCCGGCCCGGCGAAAGGGCGGGGCCATGGAGAGGGGGCGGCCCTGAAAGGTGATCCCGGTACCTCCGGCGACCGCTCCAGCCACCGCCACCACCACCTCCTCGACCAGGTCCATTACATCCCGGTAGTCAGCGAAGGCCTGGTAGGCCTCGAGCATGGTGAACTCCGGGTTGTGGGTGGAGTCGATGCCCTCATTCCTGAAGATGCGCCCGATCTCGAACACACGCTCGACACCTCCCACCACCAGCCTCTTGAGGAACAACTCGGTGGCGATGCGCAAGAACATGGTCTGCCCGAGGGCATGGTGCTCGGTGACAAAGGGACGGGCATTGGCCCCGGTGGCTTGGAGCAGCAGGATCGGCGTCTCCACCTCGACGAAGCCGCGCCCGACGAACTGCCGGCGCAGCTCGTCGATCACGGTGACCCTGGCCTTGGCCACCCGGCGAGCCTCCTCGTTGACCATGAGGTCGAGGTAGCGCCGACGGCTCCGCAACTCGACGTCGGTGAGCCCGTGCCACTTGTCGGGGAGTGGCCGCAATGACTTCTGGAGCAGCTGGAATGTGTCGACCCTGACGCTCAGCTCGCCACGTTTGGTGGTCACCATCGTCCCCGCGGCCCCCACCCAGTCGCCGAGGTCGAGGTCGGCGAAGCGGGTGGCGACGTCGACGCCGACATGGGCCTCGTCGACCAACAGCTGAATGGTCCCCGACCAGTCTGACAGCGTGGCGAACTGGAGCTTTCCGAACGACCTGTGGAGCATCAGCCGGCCGGCGACACTCGCCGAGTCATCGGTCTCCGACCCGGGAGGCAGGCCGGAGTGGCGCCGGTGGAGGTCGACGGCAGTGTCGCTCCGATCGAAGCGGTGGGGGTAGCCCCCGGACCGCACCATCGCCTGGTGCTTGGCCCTCCGGGCCTCGATGAGAGGCGATTCGCCGGCCTGCTCGGTCATGTTGTCCCCATGATCATGGCATCGCCGCGAGGACGCTCGGTCGATCGAGGAAGACCCCGCGGTCGGGCCGTGGCAGCCCGCCGTCCCAGTCGAAAATGACGTTGTCGATGAGCCGGACTCCCCCTACTCCTGCCGCCACGGCCAGGACCGCCGCTTCCGACAGCTCAGGGATCGGCTTCATGGTGGCCACCGAGGCAAGCTTGACGTAGTCGACATCGAGGCGCTTGATCGATCGGGCAACGGTCGACTCGAGGCGATCCCCCCTCCGCTCACCGGCGTCGACCTGCTCGGCGGCCTGGAACAGGCCGCGGCTGATGGTCAAGGCGATCTCCCGGTGACCGGGGGAGAGTCGCACATTTCGGCTGGAGAGGGCAAGACCGTCAGGCTCGCGGACCACAGGGGCCTCGACGATCTCGATGGGGAACCGCAGGTCGGCGGTCATCGCCCTGAGGACCGCCAACTGCTGGGCGTCCTTTCGGCCAAACATGGCAATGTCGGGTCGAAGCCCGGCGAACAGCTTGGCCACCACCGTGGCAACACCAACAAAATGGCCCGGTCGATGCCGGCCCTCCATCTCGTCGGTGACTCCGGTCACCTCGACGGTGGTGATCGAGACACCCCCGTACACTTCGTCGACCTCGGGGGCGAAAAGCACGTCCACCCCGCGCTCCCCCGCCAGCCCGGCGTCCCTCTCCTCGGCGCGTGGATAAGCGTCGAAGTCCCCCGGGTCGTCGAACTGGGTTGGGTTGACGAATAGTGAGACCACCAGGGTGTCGCAGCGCTCACGGAGCAGATCCATGAGGAGGAGGTGGCCCTCGTGAAAGAAGCCCAGGGTGGGGAGGAGACCGATCCTTCCCCGGTACAGCCTTCGGGTCTCCTCGAAGCTGCGGGTCACCTCCACCGCTCGAGGTCCTCTCTCCGCCCTGCCCGGATGGTGGTCGCCTCGGCGATCAGCCTGAACTGGCGGCCCACCTCCTCGGATACGTCACGGGCCGCGGCGAGATGGCCCAGGACGGTTTCGATGTCACCCCTGGCGATCGGGCCGGTGAGAGAGGTGGACGGGTCCTGTTCGAAGACGTTGCCCACCACCCTCTCCACAAGGGGTCGGGAGACCAGGGGATCGATCCCCGCCGAGCGAAAGAGGTCGGCGGACACCGCCAGGGAGGTGACCACGAAGTTGGCAGCCGCGGCCGCGGCGGCGTGATAGGCAGGTCGGGCGGAGTCGTCGAGGTCGAATGGCTCCATACCCAGCGAGCCGGCGAGATGCCGCAGGGTGTCCCGCGCCAGCTGATCGCCCCCGATCCCCACGGAGGACCCGGATAGGGCAGCCGCACCCCGCCTCGGATCGGGGAGTGTCTGCAGGGGGTGGAACCCGCCCAGGGCAACCCCATCCACCTCGAGCGGATTGAGCACGGTGACCGGGAGGAAACCCGAGAGGTGAGCGACCACGGCCACCTCGGCGACGCCCCCCGCCAACCGGTCGACCACCGGGATCACGGCCTCGTCCTTGACCGCGATCAGGGCGATATCTGCCTCGGGGAGCGGTGACTCCCATTGAAGGGTGGGGCCGTAGGCATGACCGCCGCTCCGGGAGAGGACCCCGACGACGGTGTGCCCCGCCGAAACCGCGGCTAGCGCCAGCGCGCCACCAGCGCGGCCGGGCCCGATGATGATCAGGCGCAGGTCGTCCGGGGGCGGCACCCCGGGCAGGGTAGTTGACCTGCCCGGACCCCTCGGGCGCGCCGCTCAGCCTTGTCTTGTTTGCTCCGGCGGGATCACCGGCCATTGGGCATCGAGTGCGGCTTTCTCTGCCCGGTACTCGTGACGGCGCTTCCAAAACTTGGTCTTCCACAGCCGGAATCTCCTTGTTTCCGGAGGGGGGGGAGGAGTCGATCCGTTGGCGGCCCTGGTGCGCCTCTCCTCGGGAAGGACGACCTCTTCGGGGTCGTCCAAAATGTGAAGCATCTGGTTGGCGGCGTGCCGGGTCGCCCGGTGCTGGAGTCGCCGGTCATCCCGCGAAGGTCGCCCGTCGTAGCCGGGTATCTCCTGTCGGTGTGCTCTCGAGCGTCGTGCCATCTATTGGTCTCTCCTTTCTCGCCGCGATTGGGTGACTGATGGAGAGAGCTGGCGGGGCACGGCCGCACACCATGACCCGGAAGCTAGCAGCGCCGGCGCGTTGATGAAGAGGCCGAAAGGCCCTTCCTGCTCAGAGCACTCCGGGGATGAAGCGGTGGCGCACCCGACGGCGGTAGTCGGCGTAACCCGGGTACCGCACACGAAGGCGTCGTTCCTCGTAACCCGCTTTCGCCACGAAGAAGGCCAACAGGATGAGGGATCCCACCATGCCGAACCGGCTCCCCGCCAGTAGGGACGCCCCGCCGACGACGAGTACCACGCCGGTGTACATGGGGTGACGGATCACCCGGTAGGGGCCGGTCTCGATGAGACGGCCTTCCCGCTTCGGCTCGGGGTAGGCGGTCAGCCCCGGGCCCAGCGCACGCCCCGAAGCCAGCCCGAGGGCCAGCCCGATGGCGAGGAGAACACTTCCACTCAGAGTCTCCAGGGGACGAGCCGCCAGTTCGAGGGATCCGTCGGCGGCGATCCCCGCACCGGTTGTGCCTATCAGGGCGAGCTGGGCGACGAGCAGCCAGACGCCTGCCGACTCGGCGATGATCCACTGCCCCCAAACCAGCTCGACACCCTGGGGCTCGAGCGCGTCGAGTGCCTCGGCGGCGGTGACCCCTCCTCCAAGGGGAGCGTCGGGCCATACCTCGGCGAGGGGTCGGGCGACGAACTCGCGTTCCGTCGCCCGGGGATGAGGCAGCTGCAATCGCCCGTTGTCCTCCCACTCACCGTCGAAGGTCACCAGATCGACGTCAAGGGTCCTCGGACCCCAACGCTCCCCCCGAATCCTGCCGGCGGCCGCCTCGATCGACTGGCATCGGTCGAGCAGCTCCTCGGGCTGGAGCTCGGTGTCGAGCACGATCACCGCATTCAGAAAGGCGTCCTGGGTGGGTCCGCCAAGAGGAGCCGTCTCGTAGAGCCCGGACACTCCCACGGTTTCACCGAGCCCTTCCAAGGCAAGGTAGGCGGTGCGCAGGCTGGCCAGCCGGTCCCCCAGGTTGGATCCGACGCTGATGGCGTAGCGGCTCACCGCTTACGTTCGACGGTCACCGACACGTCGGCCAGGGCCACCTCTACCGGGGCGTCCGGCTTGTGGATGGTGACAACCACCTTCTCGACGAGGTGGTGGCCGAGGACAACCTCGGCGACCCGTTCGGCAACCCGCTCGATGAGCTGGTGGGACTCGGACCCGACCACCTCACGGATCTCGGCGGCGAGCGTTCCGTAGTCGACGGTTTCGTCGAGGCGGTCGCTGCGTCCCGCCGGGCCGAGATCGGTGAAGGCAGTGACGTCCACCCGGAACACCTGAGCTCGTTCCTTTTCGGTGGAAAACACCCCGTGCCGGGCGAACACCTCGATCCCGGTCAACTGGATCCGGTCGATCACGAAGCGGTTGCTTCGGGGATCAGAGCCCGTCCCTCGGGACCGAGTGCCCTGCCCAGGATCTGCTGGATCACGGCCAGGGCGAGGATCGGGTCCTTGACCATGCCCGACATCACCAGGTATCCCCCGAGCAGACCTCCGATGGTGTCGTCGATGATCTCTCGATGAATCAAGACCCGGGCGTGGCTGCGACCCAACGCCTTGTTGAGGGTGGCGAAGAAGCGGCCCCCCTCGTCGACGCTGATCGGGGTGCCCACCGGGGCGGAATAGGTGGCGATGCCCGCCTGGCGGTAGGCGGCCAGATTCTGGTTGGCGGGGAGCATGGAGACGATGGTGTTGATCCCCGCCTCCTCCACCAGCCATGTGATCTCCTCCTCACGGCGCACTCGGCGGTGCTGGAAGCCGGAGCCCCCGACCCTTTCGGAGACGGCGAGGCGGTCGGCGATGACCCAGGTGAACCCCCGGGGTTTCAGGCCGGCGACCATCCTTCCCATGCCGGCCACGTTAGCGGTGTCCTCGCCCGTTCCGGCCGGATGCTCGGGGGCCTTGTTGGACCAAATTCGGATGTTTCGAGGACGGGTTGGCTACCTGGAGGTGGTGCCAAAGAGCAGTGACATCGCCTCGGCGCGCGTCGCCGGGTTGGTCTCCATGATGCCCCTCACCGCCGAGGTGACCGTCTTCGCCCCAGGCTTGCGTACCCCGCGCATCGACATGCACAGATGCTCCGCCTCGATGACCACCAGGACTCCCAGGGGATCGAGGCGCTGATCGAGAGTGTCGGCCACCTCGGCGGTGAGACGCTCCTGCATCTGGGGACGCCTGGCGTACGCCTCGACGAGGCGGGCAAGCTTGGAGAGGCCGGTGACCCTGCCCCGGGGCATGTATGCGACGTGTGCCTGCCCGTGGAAGGGGACGAAGTGGTGCTCGCACATCGAGTAGAAGGGGATCTCCCTGACCATGACGATCTCCTGGTAGTGCTCGTCCCCGAAGAAGGCATCGACCACCTCACCGGGATCCCCACCGATGCCGCCGAACACCTCGGCATAGAATCGGGCCACCCGCCGCGGGGTCTCCCGCAGGCCCTCCCGCTCCGGGTCCTCACCCAAGGCCTCGATGATCTCGAGCACCGCCTTCTCGATCCGAGCCTGGTCGATGTGACTCATGGGGAAACCGTAATACGCGGCCGGACCATGGGGTGAGTGCCGAGGCCAAGCACATCGAACCCTCCAGATGGGACTTGACAAATGTCAGAGTAGTGGACATAATGACATCATTCTGACATCATACGGGTGTCGGAATGACCATAGGAGACGACCATTATGATGATCGAGACATTGATCGCAACACCCGGCCTGGCATCTCCCGTGATCGAGTCGATCCTCGATCAGCGAATCCGCACCTTCCGCGGGGTGCTCTGAGATGCAGCTGAGCCAGGCGATGTCGGGTCTGGAGACCGCCGTGGAGAGCCAACTCCGGGTCGCCGGACCCGAGGCCAGCGAGCTGGGCACCCAGCTGCTCGCCGCCCTCCAACCGGCCATCCGCCAAACGTTTCTGGACGTCCTGGGAATGGCGGCTACCGAAGTGTCCTCTCAGCTGCCCGGACACCGGGTGGAGCTGAAGATCGTCGACGGTGACCCGGAGTTGGTGGTCGCTCCCGATGCGGTGGAGACCACCACTCCTCCCGGGTCGGAGGACGACGAGGCCCGGATCACATTGCGGCTCCCCGGCTATCTCAAGGAGATCATCGCCGAGGCGGCGTCATCGACCGGCGACTCGGTGAATTCCTTTGTAGTCGACGCCCTCAAGAGCCAGGCCCACGCGGTCAAGGCCACCGGTAGATCCCGGATGAGGACCACGATCGACCTGTGATCGAGGAGGCGTTCACCGTGAGTGGTACCCCCGACCTGGACATCAGGATTCAGTCGGGCCGGGTGGAGGTGGCCGAAGGAGCCCCCGGTCGTGTCTCGGTTAGGGTGGAGACCAAAGATCCCAACTTCGTCGTCCAGCAGCAGGGTGACTCGATAGAGATCTCCTCCGACCGTGATGCAAGGTGGATGTTCGCCTCCTCAGCCAAGGTGCTGGTCGAAGCGCCCCCCGGCACAGAAGCCGCCATCCGCACCGCCTCTGCCAACGTCGACGTCCAAGCCCCAATCCGCAAGCTGGAGGTGAAGACCGCCTCGGGTGAGGTGACCATCTCCCAGGCGGAGCAGGCGGTGGTCAAGACCGCCAGCGGCAACACCGACGTCGGCACGATCGAGGACGCCCTTCGGGTGACGACCGCATCCGGTGATGTCAACGTCTCGGTGGCACATGGGACGGTGGTCGCCTCGACTGCATCGGGAAACGTCAGGCTGGCCGATAGCGATGCCATCGTCGAATTGAACACGGTATCGGGCAACATGTTCATCGACCGATTTCACGGACCCCAGGGCAACTTCAAGTCGATGTCGGGAACCGTGAACCTGGGTGTCCCCCCCGGCACCAAGATGGAGCTCGACGTCAACCTCCTCTCCGGCAGGGTGAACCTGCCACCCAAGCTCGAAGTCAAGCCCGAGGTGAGGCGTCACATGACACTCAAGGTCAAATCGGTCTCGGGAGACTTCAACCTCACCAGGGTGGAATGAGCAGCGGGCTTCCGCCGCTGTGTACTCCGTACCTGGTTTACCCCGACAGCGAGCGACCGCCCGAGCGCCAGCAGCTCGAAGTACCAGGTACCAGCAGAAAGTCGCGATAGCGCGACCCGGGTATCACCCCGGGCAGTCTTCGATGAAAGGGTCACAGCACCAGGTGCTGCGACGAAACGAGCCCTCAAGCCTCTGCCGGCCGGCCCTTCCGACCTGGCAGCTTGCCCCGCTCCAGGGTGAGCGACTCGGTGACCTCCTCCTCGTCCTCCTCGGTTGAGGTGGCGGCGGCCGCCTGATCCTCGGCCTCGGGGAAGACCGGGTTGTCGGGATACTTGATCCGTAGCGACCCGTCGGTGGCGTGCTCCCACTTGGGGACGTCGTGGAAGATCTCACTGACACGCTCACGGTCCACGGTCTCGTGCTCGAGGAGCTCGGCGACCATGCGCTCCATGGCATCGGCGTGCCGTTCGAGGATGGTCCTTGCCTCCTGATGGGCGGCGTTGATCAGCTTGCGGACCTCGGAGTCGATGAAGGCGGCCACCTGGTCGGAGTAGTCCTGCTGGCGGGCGTAGTCCCGACCAAGGAACACCTCACCCGAAGGCCGCCCGTACTGCATGGGGCCCAGCTCGTCGCTCATCCCGTACTCCATGACCATGCGGCGGGCGATTGTCGTGGCCTTCTCGATGTCATTGGCGGCTCCGGTGGTCGGGTCAGCGAAGATCAGCTCCTCGGCAGTCCTCCCCCCGAGGAGCATGGCCAGTTGGTCGACCAGCTCGCTACGCCGGGCCAGGTACTTGTCGTGGGTGGGCAGGGCCAGGGTATGGCCCAGTGACCGCCCCCGGGCGATGATGGTCACCTTGTGGACCGGGTCGGTGTTGGGAAGGGCAAAGCCAACCAGGGCATGACCCGTCTCGTGGTAGGCGATCACCTTGCGTTCCTCTTCGGTCATCACCCGCGACTTGCGCTCCGGGCCGGCGATCACCCGGTCGATGGCCTCCTCCAGCTCGAGCATGGTGATCTGCTTCTTCCGCCTCCTCGCCGCGAGCAGGGCGGACTCGTTGATCAGGTTGGCCAGGTCGGCGCCGGTGAAACCCGGGGTGCGCCGAGCCAGCACCTCGAGGTCGATCTCCTCGGCGAGGGGCTTGCCCTTGGCGTGAACCTGGAGAATCGCCTCCCGCCCTTCGATGTCCGGAGCGTCGATGACAATCTGGCGATCGAACCGCCCGGGGCGGAGCAGCGCCGGGTCGAGAATGTCGGGACGGTTGGTGGCGGCCATCACGATGACCCCGGTGTTGCCCTCGAAACCATCGAGCTCGACGAGGAGCTGGTTGAGGGTCTGTTCTCTCTCGTCGTGGCCCCCACCCAGGCCGGCCCCGCGATGGCGCCCCACGGCGTCGATCTCATCGATGAAAATGATCGCCGGGGCCGATTGCTTCGCCTGCTCGAACAAGTCGCGTACCCGGGCGGCACCGACACCGACGAACATCTCGACGAAATCGGAGCCAGAGATCGACATGAAGGGCACTCCGGCCTCTCCGGCGACCGCCTTGGCTAGGAGGGTCTTGCCGGTACCGGGAGGACCGAAGAGGAGCACGCCCTTTGGGATCTTGGCCCCCATCTGGCGGTAGCGGTCCGGATTGGCCAGGAAGTCCTTGATCTCCTCCAACTCCTCCTTGGCCTCGGTGAGCCCGGCGACGTCGTCGAAGGTGACCTTGGGCTGCTCCTTGCCCACCAGCTTCGCCCGGGACTTGCCGAACTGCATCACCCGGTTCCCGCCACCCTGCATCTGCATGAAGATGAAGACCATGAACCCGAGGAGGAACAACCAGGGGAGGAAGCTGATCAGGACCGCCCAGAAGCCTGGAGGCTCAGGGTCGGCCGACCAGGGAACGCCGGCCCGATCGAGGATCGAGGTCAGTTCGGACTCGAAGCCCTCGACGTAGTTGGCCACGTGGTCGTAGGCACCGGCCTCGGCCCCGGAGTCGACCAGCCGGCCCCGGGCCTGCAGGGTATTCTTGCCGAGGACGACCTCCTCGTACATTCCCTCCTCGATATGGGCCACGAACTGGGAGACCGGGATCTCCTCTGGCCCGGTGACCTGGGCGAACCACCACTGGAAGGCGATGGCTATCAGGATGATCGACATCCCGTAGACGACGAGGGTACGGACGGTTCGGTTCAAGGGGTCCTCGGGTTGGAGAGGCTCAGCCAGTCAATGCTACGTCGGGATACCGGATAGGCGAACCCCACCTCTCAGGTGAGGTCGCCCATCACCCCGACGTAGGGAAGGTTGCGGTACTTACCGGCGTAGTCGAGCCCGTACCCGACGACGAACTCGGGGCCGATGGTGAAGGCGACGTACTTGACGTCGAGGGGCACCCTCTGGATCCCCTCCTTGAGGAGCAGCGAGGCGACCTCCAGGGTAGCGGGCTTGCGCACCCTGAGACTCTTGATCAGGTAGTTGAGGGTGAGACCCGAGTCGATTATGTCCTCTACGACCAGAACGTGCCGGCCATCGATCTCCTCGTCGAGGTCCTTGAGGATGCGGACCACACCCGATGTCTGGGTGGAGGCGCCGTAGGACGAGACCGCCATGAAGTCGAATTCGCAGGGCAGGTCGATGTGACGGGCCAGGTCGGCCATCACCATGAAGGCCCCCCGGAGCACCCCCACCAGCAACGGATTCTTGCCCTGGTAGTCCTCGGTGATCTGCTTGCCCATCTCGGCCAATTTGGCCTCGATCTCCTCGGCGGTGATCAAGGGCTTGATGTCCATCCGCTTTCCTCTCTGGCGAACACCGAAAGGTAGCCGACGGTTCCCGGCCGATACCAGGCCACGCCCAGCCGCTCCTCCCCGGGCACCCATGCGGGCTCCCCATCGGCGTGCACCGTGCCCGCGGAGTCGACGACGAGTGCTGTCCCGGTGGGAAAGACCGCCTGCCAGCGACTCAAAGGCGCAACCATGCACACCCCCTCCGCCACAGACGTCTCGAAGACCAGACCGGCATGACGGGTGGTCCCGGGAAGCAGATCGACCGTCTCGGGGACAGGAGACGGGGACGATTCGAGGACCAGGAAAGCGCCATGGCGCCGGGCTTCGACCCCGGCGGCCACCTCGACCGACCTGGCGTCGCCGTCGACCACTTGTCTCACCCGGGCAAGCATCCCCGCGGTGGCTCCCCGGCTCCCGGTGATCTCGGTGATCATCCCGAGGATGACCCGATCGGCCAGGGGCCGGGGGGCCGCGGCGAGTGCCCCCAGTGCTGTTCGGGTCGACCCCGGAGCAGCATTTGTCTCGATCCGGGCCGCCAGGGCGTCGAGGAAGTCGGCGTCGGCCCTCACTGCCAGGCTCATCCTGCCCACTGCGGCCACCAGCTCGGGATTGAGCCGGGTGAGACGGGGGATCACCACGTTGCGCAGGTAGTTCCGGGTGAGCCCGGGATCGAGGTTCATCTCGTCGTCGGCGAAGCGCAACCCGGCGAGAGAGGCGATCTCCCGGGTGGCGCTCCGGGTGACCTCCAGCATCGGCCGGTGGATGTTGGGGGGCCGGAACGGAGGGATCCCTGCCATCCCCCGGACCCCGGTGCCCCTAACCAGGTTGATCAGCACCGTCTCCAGGTTGTCGTCCGCGGTATGGCCGGTGAGCACCCGTTCTTCGGCGGTGGTCACTTTGGCGAGGGCCTGATACCGGGCGTCCCGAGCTCGGCCCTCGGGTGAAGCCCCGGGCTCCACATCGACCTCGACCACCTCGATCGCCATGTCGAGGTCCCCGGCGACGGCCAGGGCAGCCTCCCTCATCCGCGGCGAGCCGGGAAGCCGATGGTCGATATGGACCGCACGAGGGGCGGCGTCCCCCGCGATCAGCAGATGGGCGAGCGCTGCCGAGTCGGCACCACCTGAGAGGGCGACCACGGGAGGGCCGTCGGGAACGGAGAGGAGCCCTGTGGCCTCATCGACGAGTTGCTTCAGCCGACGCGTTCCAGCCATCTCCCCGGATGCTCGATCTCGTCGAGGGTGGGCAGACTGTCGGCGCCGCGGAAGGCGAGGGCCACGGTCTCCCAGCCGGACTCCCTCTCGACGGAGAGGACGAACCGCTCTCCCTGTCGGTACTGCTTCAGCTTCATCTCCAAGCCGGTGACGCGCAAGAATGCCGCCGCCCGGCGATCATGGCGACGGCCCTTGAGGACCCGGCTCATCCGCTCCTGCGACTTGAGACGGGTGGCACCCACCCGGTCCATGACCACGTGGCCGTGCCCCTCGAGCAGAGACATCAGCGCCTGAACCCGGTCCACTACCTCGTTCTGGGCGGGGGTGGCGAACAACCCGAACAGGCCACGATCGTCGAAGACCGGCGTACCCGAGGCCCGACGCTCCCCGATCTCGGTGAGCACCCGAGACCAACGGCCCTGCTCGGGGGTGGACTGCTCGACCAGGTCAGCGACCAGCGACAGGAAGTAGTCACGCAGCCAGGGCACCCCCTGGAACTGGGCGCGATGGGTGAGCTCATGAAGGGCCACCCAGAAGCGGAAGTGTGCCGGCCTGAAATGGTGCCTCCGCTCCATCTGGAGGATGTTGGGGCCGACGAAAGCGACGGTATCGCCGGGTCCTCCACCGGGGAGGACCAGCTCGTATTGGCCGAGCACCCGGCGGGATAGGAGGGCGAGGATCGCCGACATCTCCCCTTGGACCAGGCTATTGGCCAGGGCCGGGCTTCTCCCGGCTCGAGCCAGCCGCTCTTCCATCTGCCGGCGCGCCGGTTCGACCATGTGGGCGAAGGCGGCGGTGTTGCGCTCCACCCACTCGTGGCGACTGACGATCATGGTGTCGGGACTGCCGGGCAACTGGAGACCGGTAGCCTCCGGGACCAGGAGTGACACCTCGGCAGTGATGGTCGCCATCTCCTCGACCAGGGCGAAAAGGTGATAGGTGTCGGCGAGCGGGTAGGTTCCGGCGATCCTCCCCACGAGACGGCCCTCACCAGGCCGGGGAGGCGTCACTCCTCGACGATGCGGTACCGCTTGCGCACCACGTTGGTGAAGTATCGGATCGAGGTCATCAGGATGACCACCGCGACCAGGACCAGACCGGTGGGGATGAGGAAGCGGTAGGTCCAATCGGCCTGTGCTGGAGTCGTGGTCGGTGTCTCGATGGGCACCGCCGGAGTCACCTGGATGGTGGTGGTAGTGGTCGTCGACTCTTCACCCTCTTCCTGGGCCCCGGCGGGCAATGTGAACAGGGAGGTGAGCACCACCAGAAGGATGACGGCACTGACCGGACTGGTTCGGCCATCGGCTCTACTCATGGGCCCGAGCCTACTTCCCCACTGCGGCCACATCGACTCTCGTCAGCCCGCACTCGCCTTGACGTCGGCCGGCTGCGTGGGCAGGCCGTCGACCAGCGTGAGAGTTCGTCCCGATGTCGCCGGCACGCGCTCCCCGGGGAGGACGACCCCGGTGAGGTTGACCGGGTCGGAGGTGCTCACCGTGATCGGCGTGCCATCCTTGGGTGCCTTCCTGACCTGGCGAAGCTCGGCGACCGCCTCGGGCAAGGCGTACTGCTCACCGGCCACCCCCTGGACGAATCGCCCGCCCCGCGCCTGGCCCCGGGCTTCCATGCGTCGCAGAGCCCTCAGGACCAGACGCCAGGGGATCAGCATGCTCTCGCGTGCCCATAGGTCTCGGAACACCACGCCGTACCGGTCGAGAAGGATCGAGGCGACCTCCTCGGCCAGCTCCTCCTCGTCGAACGCCTCTCTCGGAGGAGGGGCCACCGGCGACCATCTGCCCGGAGGCCCGCCACCGGCGAACAGCCCGCCCCGCAGATAGTTGGAGGACCGTCGCCCCCGGTCGCGGTGCTGGCTGCGTCGACGACCTGCCAGCTCCCGGAGACCTTGGAAGCCGTCGGAGCTGACGTGACCGGTGGCGACCAACTCCCGCAGGCCCTGCTCGACGTCGGTCATGATCCGCCCGGTCCCGGTGACCAGCTCATCGAAGAAGACCGCGCCCCTTGCCCGGAGCAATTCGAGTATCTCGGCAGCGGCTCCAGCTGTCGGCTCGAGAACCGGGCCCTCTCGATACCAACGGGTGGCGGCCAGCTGGGCTGTGAGCCCCAGCCTGTCGGTGAGGGTGACCGGGGTGGCCCGGGTGGCCGCCGCAGTGGGTTTGAGGTTGCCGCCTTCGCCCTCCGACCCTCCCCCCCGTCGGGGTGTGAGACGGGCCCAGGCCACCTCTCCACCCAGACACAGCTCGTCGAGCCAGCTCGGTTGGTACTCGGCCATCCGATCGCGTATCAGCCGGGACTCCCAGACTCCTGCAGGTGCCTCGAACCCGCGCAGGCGGTGGATCACCTGTCTCAACCCGGCTCGACCTTCTGCCCGACTCCCGGGATCGAGCCACTGCCAGCGCAGAAGGAACCTCATGTAGTCCTGTTTGGAGACCGGGTCGATCTCGCGTCTCAGAGAATCGAGCGTGTACCGGTGAATCCGGGCCAGGAGACGTCTTTCGCAGAACTCGTCCTCCTCGGTGCCGGGAGTGAACCTCCCGCGCAACACGTGGCCTCTGGCCTCCAATTGCCGGAGTCCGCGGTCCGCGTCGACCGGAGTGAGGCCGCAACGGGCTGCGAACTGTGCCGGGGTGGCGACCCCCGCGGTCTCGGCGTGGCCACGAAGCATGAGCAACCGTGCCTCTTCCCTGCTCTCCACCGAGGTGGCTACGCCCGCCGGGAGAGTTGGGCTGGGAAGGTCCGCCGCTGGGAAGAGGAGCCGAATCAACTCGATGTGCTCGGCAGGGAACCAGACTCTCACTTCGCCTACCAGTCCGGCCAGGGCCCGGCCCGAATCCTCCAGAGTCGCCAGGTGGTCGATCCAATCGGGCACCACATCCTCGGCAACGGCGACCCAGCCGAGCAGGGCGTCGTGGGTCTCCTCGACGTCCCTGGGCTCGGGCCACGCCTGGTCGGCCACCCGGGCGATGGCGTCCGGATCGAGCGCGGCCAAGTCCCGCGTGCTCTCCGGGAGACCATGCCTGAGACCGACCGCTCTGGTACGGCGCTCCTCCAACGGGGCGTCGTCCAGGAAGGTGTACGGCCGACCAGACACGATCTCATGAGCCATCGGGGACGGCTCGGTGGTGTCGCGGGCGTGGTAGCGGATCTCCTCCCGCTCAACCCGTTGCAGCACTCTTCGCAGGCCTTCGACGTCCATCGCCTCGAACAAGCAGTCGCGCATGGTCTGATGCATCAACGGGTGATCGGGGAGACGCAACGGCTCGTCCATGTGCTCCTGGCAGCCGACCTGCTGGGGGAAGACCGCCGCCATCAGGTCGTCGGCGCGTAGCCGTTGCAGAAACGGAGGAACCTGGCGTCCCCCACGAATGCGGGGAACAGCGAGGGCGCGGGTCAGGTTCCACCGCCACCGGGTGGGGAACAGCGGGATGTAGAAGACCGACTTGTGAACCGAGATCTCGACGTTTGCCGAGTCGACCCAGGAGAACGCCTCCTCCAGTGGCCAGGAGTGTTGTGGTCCCGAAGAAAGGAGGATGGCGTCGTCATTCGCCGCCGCCTGGAGCTCGAAGTCGAATGCGGTGCAGAACCGCTTGCGCAGGGCCAGGCCCCATGCCCGATTGATTCGCTGGCCAAAAGGGGCGTGCACCACCAGCTGCATGCCTCCCGAGTCGTCGAAGAAACGCTCGAAGACCACGTCGAGGTCGGAGGGGACCACACCGAGCCCGTCCCGGGTGGCGCTGATGTATTCGAAGATCTGCTCGGCTCCGAGAGGGCTCACCGAGGATTCCTCGACCAACATCGCCTTGATTGCCTCGGGCTGTCCGAGGCCTGAAGCCACCTCGCGGCGAAGCCTCCCTACCTCTTCGGAGAGCTCGAGGGTCCGCCCCGGTGCCTCACCCAGCCAGAAGGGTATGGTCGGAGGAGCACCCTGGGCGTCGACCACCCGGACCGTCGACTGCTCGACCCGGGATATTCGCCAGGAAGTGGAGCCGAGGAGAAAGATGTCTCCCGCCGCCGACTCGATGGCGAAGTCCTCGTTCACCGTACCCACGAGAGTGCCTTCGGGCTCGGTGACCACCCGATAGTCGCCCAACTCGGGGATGGTCCCGCCGTTCTGGAGGGCGGAGAGGCGGGCGGCTCGGCGGGGACGGAGCACACGGTTGATCCCGTCCCGATGGAGCAGCGGAGCGGCCCGTCCGGCTCCCTCACCGATCCCCCGGGACAACATCTCGACGATTTCGTGGTAATCCTCACGGGCCAATTCGGCGTAGGGGGCCGCCCTGGTGAACAGCTGGAACAGCCCGTCCTCGTCCCACTCCTCGGCGGCGGACACCTCAGCCACGATCTGCTGGGCGAGGACATCGAGGGGCGCCCTCAGCGGCCAGATCCGGTCGAGACGGCCGACACGCACCGCACGCACCAGGGCGGCGCACTCCACCAGCTGATCCCTTGTAGTGGGAAACAACCTTCCATGCGGGCGCAGGCCGAGGGCGTGGCCCGATCTCCCCACCCGCTGCAGGAAGGTGGCGATGCTGCCCGGGGAACCGATCTGACAGACCAGGTCGATGGTGCCGATGTCGATGCCCAGTTCGAGCGAAGCAGTCGCTACCAAGGCCTTGAGATTGCCCTCCTTGAGCCGCTGCTCCACCTTGAGTCGCCGATCCTTGGACAGCGAGCCGTGATGGGAGGCCACGGCGTCGTCGCCCAGGAGTTGAGTCAGGTTGTGGGCAATCCTCTCACACAGGGCCCGGGTGTTGACGAAGATGAGAGTGGTGTGATGAGCGGCCACGAGCTCGCCGAGTCTCCGGTAGATGTCCTCCCACTGCTCCCGGGTCGCAACCGCCTCCAGGTCGGAGGGTGGGACCTCGACTGCCAGTTCCAGGTCGCGCTGGTGGCCCCGGTCGACAATGTGACAGGGCATGTCGGTTCCGACCAGGAAGGAGCCGATCTCCTCGATCGGGCTCTGCGTTGCCGAGAGCCCGATGCGACGAGGACGCTGCCTACCCTCGCCTTCGACCAGGTGGTCGAGCCGGGCGAGGGTGAGCGACAGGTGGCTGCCCCTCCGGTCACGGGCCAAGGCGTGAATCTCGTCGACGATGACGGTGGACGCCCTCCGCAAGGTGGCGCGGCTTCTTCCGGCGGTCACCATCAGGTAGAGGGACTCCGGGGTGGTCACCAGGATGTGGGGAGGGCGGCGCACCAGCATCTGGCGTTCGCTCTGGGTGGTGTCGCCCGTGCGCAGGCCCACTCTGATCTCCGGGAGCGAATAGCCCATCTCGGTGGCGATCTCGGTCATCTCGGCGAGCGGTCTCTCCAAGTTGCGGGAGATGTCATTGCTCAGTGCCTTGAGCGGAGATACGTAGACGATGTCGGTTTCTCCGGAGAGCTCGCCCGACTCGGCTCGACGGATCAGCTGGTCGATCCCCACCAAGAAGGCTGCCAGGGTCTTGCCTGAGCCGGTGGGGGCGGCGACGAGGACATCGGTCCCCGAGGCGATCGCCTTCCACCCCTCGGCCTGGGCATCGGTTGGGGCAGTGAAGCGGCGTTCGAACCAGGTGGCCACCACGGGATGAAAACCCTGAACCCTCTCCGAGGTGGTCATGATCCCAACCGTAGCTGCCGACCGGGACAGGAAGTCAGCCGGTACCCCCACCGTGCTCGACGGAGAGGATCGTCTGAATCCTGACGATCATCGCCTGGGGAATCTCCTCATCGAGCTTGGCGCGGATCACCTCGCGCAGCCTGACCTCGAAGTCGAATGGACGGTCGCAGTCGGGGCAGTCACCGAGATGTGCCCGGATACGATCGACGGTGCCCCCGTCCAGCTCGTCATCGAGGTAGTTGTAGAGGTTGGCGAGTGCGTCTTCGCAGTCTCGGCTCATGGTCTCTCGGCGTCGTCAGGGAGCAATCCGCGCTGCTCCGCAAACTCCCACAACCTCTTCTGCATCGCCTTTCTTCCCCGATGGAGACGCGACATCACCGTCCCGATGGGGATGTCGAGGATCTCGGCGATCTCCTTGTATGAAAAACCCTCGAGGTCGGCGAGCAACACGGGGAGCCGAAAGTTCTCGGGGAGATCCTCCACCGCTTGCTTGATGTCCCCTTCCACCAGGGAGTCGAGCACCCGGTCCTCAGCACTGCGGGCGGCCTCGGCCGAGTCACCGGCGCCGATTCTCCGGTACATGTAGAGGTCCTCGATGTCGCCCAGCTCCGACTGCTTGGGGCGGCGGGCGTCTGACCGGTACTTGTTGATGAAGGTGTTGGTCAGGATCCGGTAAAGCCACGCCTTCAGGTTGGTGCCCTCCTCGAAGGTGCCATATGCGCGGTACGCCTTGAGATACGTCTCCTGGACCAGATCCTCGGCGTCGGCCGGATTCCGGGTCATCCGCAGAGCCGCCGAATAGAGCTGACGGGCGTACTCGAGGGCGTCCTGTTCGAAGGTCGCCTGATCGGCCATGTGCGGCGGCACGGTAGTCCTGTTGCGGAGGGCCCCGAGAGTCCAGGCGCGACGCCGGCGGCAGGGCTTTCGCCTGGGACAGGTCGGGACCAAGGTCCCTACCTGAGGGGCGGGCAACCGGTCTACCGTGGCGAGATGGCTCCTCAGACTGTCCCAACGCGCCCCGACACCTCCGCCAAGGCCTTCGACCGGCTGCTCCTCCTCGTGGGACTGGTGGCAGTAGCCGCCGGGGCCCTCGCCGTCTACGCCGCCCTTCGGGGGGACACCGCCGGAGCAGCGCCGCAACCCACCGTCCCGCAGCCTTCCGTCCAGACGGTCGACTACCGACTCAGCGAGTTCGCCATCTCCGGACCTTTGGAGATATCCGCCGGGCCTACCGTGTTCAACGTGACCAACGAGGGCGCCATAGTCCACGATCTGGTCCTCGGTGGGGGCCCGCGGACGCCCGAGTTGAGTAACGGGGAGTCGGCGATTCTCGACGTCGGTGACCTCGCCCCGGGCAGCTATGAGATCTTCTGTGACATCCCCGGCCATCGCGAGGCGGGAATGCTGGCCAACGTGGTGGTCACCGAGAGCACTGGTGGCAGCGATGGCCATGGCGGCCACGTCGCCATCACCTGGGAGGAGATGGAGGAGAACATGCTGGCGTCGGTGGCCCCATTCCCCGCGGCAACCGAGGGGACCGGTGCCCTGCCCTTCGAGCCCACGATCCTGGCCAACGGGACCAAGGAGTTCCATTTCGTCGTCGAGGAGATCCGCTGGGAGGTCGAGCCGGGGAAGGTAGTCGACGCCATTGCCTACAACGGCCAGATCCCCGGGCCCACGGTACGGGTCGATGTCGGCGACCGGGTTCGCATCGTGGTGGAGAACCGCCTCGACGAGATCACCTCATGGCATCCCCACGGTGTCCGCCGTCATCCCATCGAGGCCGACGGGGTGGGGTTCGTCACGCAGCCGAACCCGATCCGCCCCGGGGAGACGTGGTCGGTGGAATTCGTCGCCGAGGAACTGTCGGTTGGGATGTACCACGGCCATGACATGGGCCTGCACCAGGTCCCCAACGGGCTGGCCGGCGCCTTCTTCGTCGGTGAGATACCGGTTCCCGACGGTTGGGATGTGGTCGGCGAGGAAGTGATGTTCCTCAACGACGCCGGGAACATCGGTTTCAGCCTCAACGGCAAGTCGTTCCCGGCGACCACCCCCTATGTCGTCCAGCAGGGCCAGGCACTGATGGTCCACTACATGCATGAGGGGCTGATGAACCACCCGATGCACCTGCACAACAACCGGCAGCTGGTAATCGCCAAGGACGGGTTTCCCCTGGAGTCCCCCTACTTCGTGGACACTCTCGATGTGGCACCAGGTGAGCGGTACACGGTCCTGGTCCTCGCCGAGCTACCCGGGGTTTGGGTGTGGCACTGTCACATCTTCCCCCACGTCGAGCGGAGCGACGGGTCGATGTTCGGGATGCTGACCGCGCTGATCGTGGAGGAGTGATCACCTGGTGCTTTGTACTTGGTAATTGCTACTTTGGCCGCGAGTCGGAGTACCGAGTACCGGCATCAGACCGCCAGGCGCGACGGGGCAATCGCCCCCCGCCCCCTCGAGCGGGGTCAGGGCGCGGTACCCGAGAGCCGGAGAGGGGATTCGAACCCCTGGCCTATTCATTACGAGTGAATTGCTCTACCCCTGAGCTACTCCGGCGGCGGGCCCATGATACGGGGCTCGTGCCCTCGACCACACACCCTTGTGCGTTGGGGTGGGCCGGCCTAGTCGGAACCGAGACTGGCGAACAGATTGGCCAGGACCAGTTCGCGGCGCAGATTGGACTGGATGTCGACCACCGCGTCCAGGGTCAGCTCCGCACAACGCACCGCCCGTCTCGGCGAGACGTCGGTCAACGAGTTGAGGTCGAGGTCGGGGTTGCGGATCGGCCCTCCCATCTGGAGTGACGCCGAGTCGGCGTACCAGGAGGCCAGGATCTCCAGACCGCTGACCAGAAGGGACATCTCAACCCGGCGCCGGATTCGCTGAGCCTTCTCCTTGGAGACGTCGTCGGGCACCGAGTCGTCGACCAGCGGAGCAAGCTCGGCGAGGACCACCGAGGCGAGGTGCTGGCCGTCGCCAGGGCGAGCCGTCACCTTTCGGGGTATCGAGAGCCACATCTCGCGGAAGCTGGCCACCTCCGGCCGGGTCATCAAGGCCAGAGCGAGACCGGGTCTGCCGGCTGCGACAACGGCCAGCCCGGTGGCGCCCTCCTCGCTCAGTCCTCGGTGCATCAGCGCCGGTGTCATCTCCTCGACCGGCACCCTCCCCATGTGGATCGTTCTGCACCGTGAGGCGATGGTGGCGGGGAACTGGTCCTCCGACTCGGCGACCAGGATGAATACCACCGACGAGGACGGCTCCTCGAGCGTCTTGAGCAGGGCGTTGGCCGCCTGCTCGGTCATGGTCCCGGCCTCGGGAAACAGGAACACCGTCCGATCAGCCTCCACCGGCGTCATTGAAGCCCGGCGGACCACCTCGCGGGCCTGGTCGACTCCGAGGCTGGTTGCCCCCTCCGGCTCGATCACCACCAGATCGGGATGTGATCCGGCGAGGCCGAGACGTAGCGCCCGCTCGACGACATGAGCCCCGCCCGAGACCGGAGCCAGCAAGCCGGCGGCAAATCTGGAAGCCATGGCATGCTTGCCCACCGAGGCCGGTCCCACCACCAGGTAGGCCTGGGCTGGTGAGCCCAGCTCGGAGGCAAGCAGGGCCTTGACCCGATCGTGGCCGATGATGTCATCGAAGAGATGGGTCACTGCGCCCTCTCCATGATCCGATCGACCAACTCGCTGACGGTGAGAGAGCCATCGAGGATGACCACCCGGTCGGGGTCAGCGTCGGCCAGATCCAGGTAGGCCCTCCGAACCTCTTCCTGAAACGACACCCCCTCTCCTCCGATCCGGTCGGGCCGATGCTGGCGACTCAGCGCACGACCGGGATCGACATCGAGCACGAACACCAGATCGGGGATCACCCCGTCCAGCGCCCACTCGTTGAAATCTCGGACCCGATCCTCGCCCAGAGCGCGGGCGCGGCCCTGGTAGGCAATCGACGAGTAATACGTCCGATCGCTGATCACCCAGACGTCTTCGGCAAGGGCCGGGGCGATCACCACCGCGGCCAGCTCGGCCCGTTGAGCGGCAAAAAGGAGCGCTTCTGCCCTGACATCGAGGGAGTCGGAGTCGAGGAGCAGGCTTCTGACCACTTCGCCGACGGGAGTTCCCCCCGGCTCGCGGACGGTGAGAACCCGGTGCCCCAGGCCCTCGAGACGCTCGGCCAAGGCGGCGGAGATCGTGCTCTTCCCGCTGCCGTCGACCCCCTCCAGAGCGATGTAGAGACTCACATTGTCCACGCTAACCAGCCGGGATGACGCATCATCCGTATTGACATATGCACCGAATCTGCGTTCAACTCCTACCCCGATGCCCAAGACACTGGTAATCGTCGAGTCGCCCACCAAGGCGCGCACCATCTCGGCATTTCTCGGTGATGATGCCGCCGTGGAGTCCTCGATGGGGCACATCCGAGACCTCCCTAGGTCGGCTTCGGAGATTCCGACCAGCGCCAAGGGCGAGGACTGGGCCCGGCTCGGCGTGGATGTCGACAATGACTTCGAGCCTCTCTACGTGGTCCCCAAGGAGCGCAAGGCTCAGGTAAAGAAGCTGAAGGATCTCCTCTCCCAGGCCGAGGAGGTCTATCTGGCTACTGACGAGGACCGGGAAGGCGAGGCGATCGCCTGGCATCTGGTCGAGGTGCTCAAGCCCAAGGTTCCGGTGCACCGGATGGTGTTCCACGAGATCACCCGGCCCGCCATCGAGGAGGCATTCGCCAATCCCCGGGAACTCGACGATCGACTGGTGCAGGCTCAGGAGGCCCGGCGCATCCTCGACCGCCTCTACGGTTACGAGGTCTCCCCTGTGCTGTGGCGCAAGATCCAGCCTCGGCTCTCGGCTGGCCGGGTACAGAGTGTGGCAGTCCGAATCGTGGTCGAGCGGGAGCGGGAGCGGATGGCGTTCACCTCCGCGGGCTATTGGGGGATCGAGGGTCAGTTTGCCCCCAGCCAGGAACTGGACAAGGTCTTCCCCGCCGAGTTGCACAGCATCGGCGGGACCCGAGTTGCCACCGGCAAGGACTTCGACAGCTCGGGAAAGACCAAGGGTGAGGTGTTGGTCCTCGACTCGGCGCGGGCCGCCGCCTTGGCTGCCACCCTCGAGGACTCGGCCTTCGTGGTTTCCTCGGTGACATCGAAGCCTTACAAGCGGAGCCCGTACCCCCCATTCCGCACCTCCACCCTCCAGCAGGAGGCAGGACGCAAGCTGCGCTACTCGTCCTCACGCACCATGTCGGTTGCCCAGCGTCTCTACGAGAACGGGTACATCACCTATATGCGGACCGACTCGGTGGCGCTCTCCAGCACGGCGGTTGCCGCGGCTCGGTCCCAGATCGCCGGTCTCTACGGTGAGGAATACCTCTCGTCCCAACCCCGGGCCTACGCATCCAAGGTGAAGGGCGCCCAGGAAGCACATGAGGCGATCCGTCCCGCCGGGGAGACTTTCAAGACCCCGGAACAGGTCGCCCGGGAGGTCGCCTCGGACGAGGCGGCCCTCTACGATCTGATCTGGCGACGGACGATCGCTTCGCAGATGGCCGACGCCGCCGGGGTGAGTGTCTCGGCTCGCCTCGGCGCCACGACGACCGGGGGCGAGAACACCGAGTGGAGCGCTTCGGGCCGAACCATCACCTTCCCCGGCTTCCTCAAGGCGTACGTGCAAGGCTCCGACGACCCGCAGTCGGACAGCGACGACAAGGAGAGCATCCTCCCTCCCCTCTCCGAGGGCGACTCCCTGGAGGTGCAGAGGCTGGAACCGACCGGGCACGAGACCCGGCCACCGGCCCGGTACACCGAGGCATCACTGGTGCAGCGGCTCGAGGAGCTCGGGGTAGGTCGCCCTTCGACCTATGCCTCGATCATGACCACCATCCAGGACCGGGGTTACGTGTTGAAGAAGGGAAGTGCCCTGGTCCCCACCTTCACCGCCTTCGCCGTGGTGACCTTGCTCGAGAACCACTTCCCTCGTCTGGTCGACTATGAGTTCACCGCCACCATGGAGTCGGACCTCGACCGGATCGCCGAAGGCAAAGAGGAATCGGTCCCGTGGCTTGCGGCCTTCTACTTCGGCGACGAAGGCCTACGCGAGAACGTCGCCCGACATCTCGATGAGATCGACCCCAGGGCGATCGGGACCATCCCCATCGGCAACGACGCCGATGGCAATGAGGTGGCCGCCCGGATCGGCCGCTATGGCCCCTACGTCGAGCGACTCGACGAGAGGGCGTCGATTCCCGACGACCTGGCACCGGACGAGCTGACCGTGGACCGAGCCCTAGAGCTGATCGAGGCCCAGAATGCCGGGGCCAAGATCTTCGGGACCGACCCCGAGAGCGGGCTCACCGTGTACGGGATGACCGGTCGCTTCGGGCCCTACGTGCAACTCGGCGAGCAGGAGGAGGGAAGCAAGGACAAGCCGAAGCGGGCGTCCCTGCTGCGCTCGATGTCGATGGATGAGATGGGCCTGGAGGACGCCCTGCGGCTTCTCTCCTTGCCCAGGGTGGTCGGCCAGGACCCCGATGGAGTCGACATCGTCGCCCTCAACGGCCGCTACGGGCCCTATATCCAGAGAGGTGACGATCGCCGCTCCCTGGAGAGCGAGGAACAGCTGTTCACCCTCACCACCGAAGAGTCCCTGGCCCTCCTCGCCGAGCCGCCCCGGCGCCGCGGTCAAGCCCGTTCGGCGAACCTCGCCGAGCTCGGCGAGGATCCGGACACCCAGCGGAAGGTGACGGTGCGCAGCGGAAGGTTCGGGCCCTACGTCACCGACGGCGAGGTCAACGCCTCGTTCCGCCAGGGCGACAGCCTGGAGCGGATGACCCTGGAACGGGCTCTGGAGTTGCTCGCCGCCCGTCGGGAGCGTATCGCCTCCAAGTAAAGCCTTCGTGTGCAGCCCCGGCCGAACCAGGGCGTCGCGTGCACACACTCGACCTCCCCGTGTGCACAGACACCGATATCCGGGACTCCTCTGCACACGCTGAGGTCAGAGGATGGTGGCGGCCATCTCGGCCAGTGGTGAGCGCACCGAGCGCTCCAGGGTGACGTGGGCGAACAAGGGAGACCCTCGGAACTTCTCGATCAACGCGGCCATCCCACCGAACGGCGAGATGTAGGGGTTGTCGACCTGGGACAGATCGCCGCAGAACACCACCTTCGAGTCCCGAGACATTCTGGTGAGTATCACCTTCAGGGTGGGGAGCTCCAGGTTCTGAGCCTCGTCGACGATGACGAACTCACCGGTGATCGAGCGTCCCCGAAGATAGGTGACCGCAGCCATCTCCAACTCCCCGCGGTCGACCAACTCCTCGATGGCACCCCGCGCGGCCTCGCCACCTGCATCAGAGAAGAGGGCGTAGAGATTGTCATGCACCGCCGCCATCCAGGGGGTGAGTTTCTCGTCGAGGTCCCCGGGAAGGAAGCCCACCTCCTGACGGCCTACGGCTACCAGTGGCCGGTACACCGACACCCGCCGGTAACGGCCCTGCTCGAGCACCTGCTCCAGCGCGGTGGCCAGGGCGAGAAAGGTCTTCCCGGTGCCGGCCATCCCCATCAGCGACACCGCCGGTATCTCCGGGTCGAGGAGATGGTGCATAGCCACCGTCTGGCCCAGGTTCTTGGGCTCGACGCCGAAAGCCCGCACATGCGTGGGCACCCGCTCCACAACAGTCGCCGGCTCGCCCTGGACGATCCGGGCCAGGGCCGAGCGGGAGGTCCCACTGCGGAGGACGACGAACTCATTGACCTCCCCGGGCACCCCGTCCAGCTCGATCTTGCCTTCCTCGAAGAGCCGGTCGATGACCTCGGCGGAGGTGTGATGCTCCGCCAGACCGGCGCGTACCTGCTCCACGGGGGCGGTGTCCGCACGGTAATCCTGGACAGAAACCCCGAGCTGAGCACCCTTGATCCTCAACGAGGCATCCTTGGTCACCAGGACGGCCGGCTCATCACCCAGGTTGAGACACGTTGCCAGGATCCGGTGATCGGGCGTGTGAGGGTCCAGGGCCGCCGGGAGCCGTTCCGAGGTGATGCCGTTCAGCTCGATGCGCAACGTCCCCCCACCGGGTAGGCCAACCGGCTCCCGCAGACCACCATCCCGGGAGGCGCCGAGTTCCTCGAGGAGACGGATCGCTGCCCGTGCGTTGCCACCAACCTCGTCCACACGCGACTTCATCCGGTCGAGCTCCTCCACCACCACCAGGGGAAGCACCACGGCGTGCTCGTCGAACCTGAGCAGCGACGTGGGATCTGCGAGCAGCACGCAGGTGTCGAGCACGAAGGTGGACGTCACCTGGGAGAAGTCTTCCGGATGCAAGGCCAACCGGGACAGCATCACGACTTGCTCATGGAATTACAAGGATCCCCATGTTTGAGGCAGCCGTCGAGGGGTATAGGTGGTTCTCGTCAACAAGGAGTGAACCCATGGACCGTAAGCAGCTCGATGAGCTCCTCTATCAGGCACTGGAGACCGAACTGAGTGGTGAGCGGATCTACCTCAAAGCCATCGAGTGCGCCGTGAACCAAGACGTGCGCGACGAGTGGCAGACCTACCTCGAGGAGACCCGGACCCACCAGGAGAAGATCACCGCGGTGCTCGAAGCCGCCGGCCTCGACCCCGCCAGGGAGACTCCAGGCCGACTGGTGGTACGCCACAAGGGGAAGGCCCTGATCGAGGCGATGGACCTGTCCCTGACCGAGGGCGGGCCGGCTGCCGCCCAGTTGACTGCCGCCGAATCTGTGGTCGAGGCCGAGTCGAAGGACTGGGCCAATTGGGAGCTGATCGGGAGGATGGCGGAGCACGCCGAGGGCGGGTTGGCCAAGGCGATGAAGGAGGCTTACGAGGATGTCTCCGAGGAGGAAGCCGAGCACCTCTTCCACACCATGGGCTGGGCCCGTGAGCTCTGGCTCGACTCCCTTGGGGTGCCCGCAGTGCTCCCACCTCCCGAGGAGGAGAGATCGGTCAAGACCCAGATCGGTGCGGCCCGCGCCGAACAGGACCGCGACGAGTATCTCTGAGGCCGGTCAGCGCCGGGCGGCGACCCGCCGGCGTACCTCTTCGATGGGGCGGGCGTTGAGCACCCGGTCGCTGGTCACCCAGCCGCGTTGGGCGTAGGACACTCCGTAGTCCATGCGCACCAGGTCGCGGATGTGATGTGAGTCGGTGTCGATCACAAAGTCGATCCCCATCCCCATCGCCATCCGGGCGACCTCGGAGGTGGCGTCGAGCCGGTCGAGGGCCCCGTTGATCTCCAGGGCGACCCGGGTGGCGGCCATACCCTCGAGCACCGCGTCGAGGTCGAGCTCGACTCCGGGACGTCTGCCCACGTAGCGTCCGGTGAGGTGACCGATGGCGTTGACGGCCGGGTCGGCCAGGGCGGTGAGTATCCGCACCGTCTGCCGCTCGGAGGCCATGTCGAAGTGTGAATGGATCGAGGCCACGCACCAGTCGAACTCCAGCCTGAAGACAGGGTCGTAATCGAGCTCCCCTTCGGGGCCGATGTTGAGCTCACACCCAAAGAGCAGGTCGATCTCAGGGTAGCGGTCGTCGAGGGCCCGGATCCGGTCGCGGTGGGCGATCATCTCCTCACGGCTGGAGCCGTTGATCGTCAGGTTCTCGCCATGGTCGGTGAAGGCCACGTACCGGTAGTCGGCGGCGATCGCCGCCTCCACCATGTCCTCCAGGCTGGAGCGGCCGTCGCCGGACCGGTCGGAGTGATAGTGAAGGTCGCCAGCAATGACTTCCCGGGTGACCAGATCGGGTAGACCATCCCCGGCGGCGGCTTCGACCTCACCTCCGGCTTCCCGCAGCGGCGGCGGGACGAAGTCCATATCCAGGGCGGCGTAGATGTCTTCCTCGGTCGCCGCCGCCACCAAGCGATCGCCCTCGAACAACCCGTACTCGCTGAGGAGGAAGCCCCGGTCGATTGCTCTCTGTCGGAGCGCGATGTTGTGAGCCTTCGACCCGGTGAAGTAGAGGAGGGCCGAGCCCAACTGGCCGGGCTGGACGGTGCGAATGTCGACCTGCAGGCCCTCGCGAGTGAGAAAGGAGGTCTTGGTCTCCCCTGCGCCGACCACTTCGGCGACTTCCGGGAAGCCAAGCACTGTCTCACCGACCGACGACGGGTCGGTGGTCGCCACCACCACGTCGATGTCTCCGATGGACTCCGAAAAGCGGCGAATGGAACCACAGGGCACCGCCGCCTCTACACCGGGAAGCGACCCGATGCGTTCGGCGATCGACCTGGCCAGGCCGATCACGTCCACCAGCGGTGTCCTGCGGTCCTTGCCGTGGAGCCCGAGGCGCTCGATGGCCCGGGCGATCTTCTCCTCCGACTTCTCCCCCAAGCCGGGTAGGTCACGGAGCCGCTGGCCGGCCACCGCCTCCCGCAGACCCTCTATGTCCTCCACCCCGATCCTCTCCCGGAGCATCTTCAACGTCTTGGGGCCCAGCCCGGGGATCCTTGTCAGCTCGACGAAGGCCGGTGGGTAACGCTCTCTCAACTCGTCCAACTTTCTCACCGAGCCAGTGGCACCCAGCTCGAGAATCTTCTCCGCGGTCGAGTTGCCCACCCCTTTGATCGCCGTCAGCTCCGCCTTGGATAGCCCATCCACCTCGCCGGGATGGCTCTCGATGCCGGCGATCGCCGCTTCGTAGGCGCGTACCTTGAACGCCTGGGGCGACCCTTCGTCGAGCGCGGTCAGCCGGGCGAGCTCGGCGAGCATCCGGATGGTCTCAGTGCGGGAGGGCATCGGCGAAGGATATGGGTCCGGTCAAATTCGTCCGCGGTTGGTGACCGAGTTTCTCAAGGTATGGGCCAGCCGAGCACATCGGCAAGGAACCGGCTCCGGTCGGCTGCTGCCTGAGGATGGCGCATGCCGTGATCGGCTTCGTAGGAGCGGAACTCCCTGGGCTCGCCGGCCGCGTGGTAGAGCTCGCGCCCACTCATCGGGGCGATGTAGAAGTCGTCCTCTGCGAACTGGAAGAGAACCGGACGAGGCGCCAGATCTCCGATCCGGTTGACCGGGTCGAAGGGATGCAGGTCCCTCAGGTAATCGAACCGGTCCCCGGAGACCTCCCAGAACGGAAGGAACCAATCCCCCCAGCGAGGAGTGAGGGCAATCAGCACCGAAGCGGCTACCCGCCGGTCCTGGGCTGCGAGCAGGACACCGTGCATGGCACCGAAGTCATGTCCGACCATTGCCACCGGGTTGCCATTCACGCGGTCATGGAGAAGGTCGAGGGCTTTCAGGTTGTCATCGGTCTCGATGAGGATCCGATAAGTGTCCGAAGCCCCATCTTTCGGGTCACTGTGCCACGGGAATCTGCCTTGGGGCAGGATGGAGACCACACCGAGACTCGCCGCCAGCCCAACGGCCTCGTCGACGAACTGGCTCCGGTTCCCGTCCGGAGCCTCCGGGTCGAACCAGTGGAGGAACACGACGCCCCCGAGGCCGGATCCATCGGCAGGCTCCACCAGGTAGGCCATGGTGTCTCCGACGGTGATGTCGTGAACCACCGCCCCACTCCTCTCGACCGAACCACCGGCATCCATCTCTGATCAGCGTATCTACCGGGACGACGGTCAACGGCCCAGCCATGCGCCAGGGTCGAATTCGGCGCGGGAAGAAGCACTGACATGGAGATGACCGAACAGTGGCACATCGACCTCGACCACCGCCCGGACCGTGACCACCCGGGAGCCCAGCCCGGGGTCGACCGGGCAAACGCAGCTGATCAGAACGGCGCCGTTGGCGGCTGCGGCTCGGGCAGCTTCGTCCGATGGGGGTCTCCGGCCGGTAGCCGGGTAGGTGGCCACCGCTGCAGCCAGCGCTGCTGCGTCGGCGGCGAGCATCGCCGCCGCCCTCGCCGCCAACAGGCCTCCTAGAGCAGCGGTGGCCACCAGGCAGATCGCCAGCATGCCCGTCACCGCAGTCATCACCACGGTGGCCGAGCCCTGCTGGCTCATCGTTCCACGAGCATGGTGGCCGATGCGGAGAGGTCGACGCCAAAGTCGTCAGGGAACGGAGGCCCCAGGAGGTGGCGGAGGTGGACCACCACCTTGGCCGGCTGACCGGGCACCCCGGGGCGGGTGACCGCTACCCGGGCCCGGGCGCGAACTGACGGGGGAAGGGCAGCCATCACCACCTCCACCGCTCGAGCCGGATCAGGCGTGGTAGCCGCCACCCGGACCCCGTCGCGGGCAGCACCCACCAGCTCGATGCGAGCCCGGGCCAAGGACACCACCTGTAGCCCGGCCACCAGTACAAGGATCACCATTGGGATCACCAGGAACAGCTCCACGGTGGCGCTTCCCCGCGCCGCTCTCAGAACCGGCCGATCACCCACTGGATCACCCTGCCGAACAGGTTGCCCAACAGGTTGCCCCCGCTCCCGCTCTGCAGCCATCTCAGGGCGATGATCGCCAGTGCGGTCGCAGCCAGGATCACCAGGAAGTACTCCACGGTCCCCTGGCCTTTCTCATCGCGGGCCCGGGCCCACAACCAGATCCAGAAACGTGTCATCAGCGACACTCCTTCCTCCCGGTTACCGACCGGATGCGGGGAGAAGTGCGAAGACAAGAATCACCAACCCCCGGCGACATCCCGGTAGAGACCGAGTAGGGACGGTGCGTAAAGGAGGAGAACGATGCCGGGGAGCATGAGCAGCGTCACCGGGATCATGAGTCGAGTAGGCAGTGCCCTAGCCCGGGCGATGCGCCGCGAGCGTTCGGCTGCAAGATCTTCCTCCAGGAGCCGGCGCACCGTCCCACCCAAGGAAGCGCCCGATCTCTGGGCGCGAGCCAGCTGGGCGATCAGCGGCCGCAGCTCGGTTGGGGCGTAGCCCACCGCGGTCGACAGCCCGGCAACGGCGGACACCCTGGTGATCACGAGCAGGGCCCGGTCATCGGGCAGTGACCGCGCCGCACCCTGGAGAGCACCGAGGACCGACTGTCCGGAACGCAGCTCGGCTAGAAGAAGGAGCAGCACCAGACGCACAGATGAGCTGGAGCGGACGGGCCGGTGGATCCCGCCGGGTAGCCCGAGGAGCACCGTGGCGACGACGGCTCCCCAGAAGAGCAAGCTCACGCCGCCCTCCACATCACCAGGGCAACACCGAGCACACCGGTGAGAAGCAAGCCCAGACCGACGACGCCCGCGATACGTTGCTGGTTCTCGACGAGGAGCAACGTCAGGTCCCCACTCGTCCAGCGCCAGCCCAGGTAGAGCAGTGGAGTGACCACGAACAGGGTGGCCGCCGCCCGGGCCGGGGCCGCCGCCATGCGCACCTCCCGGCGGATCTCCTCGTGGGCTATGGCCAGCGAGGAGAGCTCGTCGAATAGGTCGGCAGCCGCCCCACCGCTTCCGGCCGCACCAGCCAGGGTGGCCGCCAGTTCCCGACCTACCGAAGGGAACTCCGCCGCCACGAGGGCGTCCAGCCGATGACCATGAGCCACTCCCTCGAGCAACGAGCCGGCCCCCACGGCGACGGCTGCCGATGCAACCGATTGGGAAAGCGACATCCCGGCTCGCAGGTCGGAGGCGATCCCATCGCAGAAGTCGGCGGCACGGTCGACCGCTGCCTTGCGTCTGAGCCATGCCACCAGGAGGAGCAGCGCCGCCATCAGAAGTGGGAGGTAGAGGGATAGGGCCAGAACCGCCATACGCCTCGGCTCGACACCGAGGCCAACTGCCAGGGCCAGCAACGCCAGGTCCATCACCAAGCCAGATCGCCCCGATCGGAGATGGCGCTGATCCGACGCCCGCCCCGGATTCGTTCAATCTGTACCACGCAGTCGACTGCGGCGTACAACTGCCTCGAGATCACCGCTTCCGAAGCGAGGCCCGAGCTGAGGGCCAGGGTCTGCAGCCTCCACAGTGCCTCCTCGGGTGAGTTGGCATGAACCGTCGTCATCGAGCCCCGATGACCGGTGTTGAGAGCCGAGATCAAGTCGAGTGCCTCGGCGCCACGAACCTCACCGACGATGAGACGATCGGGACGCAGACGAAGGGCGGAACGGATCAGGTCGCGGATGGTTATCTCCCCTGCGCCCTCGGCGTTGGGCGGACGTGCCTCGAGACGGACCACATGACCGGGCAGGGCGAGCTCGGCTGCATCCTCGATGGTGACCACGCGCTCTTCGCTTGGGATCGAGCCGGCGAGGAGATTGAGCAAGGTGGTCTTCCCGGCGCCGGTCCCTCCGGAAACCACGATGGTCGCCCGGGAGGTGACCGCCTCGACCAGCTGGTCGACCTGGTCGGCGTGGGCAGTTCCGGCCCCCACCAGGCCGGCGAGAGAGGTCACCCTCTGGGTGAACCTCCTGATCGCCACCAAGGGTGAGTCCACCGCCGCCGGCGGCAGGACGGCATGGAGCCGGCTCCCGTCGGGGAGCCTGGCGTCGACCATGGGGCGGGACCGGTCGATACGGAGACCGAGTGGGGCGATGACCCGCTCCACCACGTTGACGATCTCACCGGCCGATCCGAACTCCACACCGCTCGGCTCCAGGCCGCTGCCCCGGTCCACCCACACCTGATCGGGACCGTTCACCAGGATGTCGGTCACCCCGGGGTCGTCGACGAGGTCCTGGATCGGCCCCAGGCCGAGCACCCCACTCACCACCAGGGGGAGCGCCTCCTCGACCCGCCACGGTGACTCCACGCCCAGCAACCGGGCGGCCTCAGCGCTGATCGCCCTCCGATCGAAGGGTGCCTCGGAGATGGCGACCGCCTTTACCACCCGGTCGATCACCCCCATGGCATCTCCCATACCGTCCTCCACCCTCGGAGCCATCGCCCAGTCGCGGGCATGCCCCCGGCGAGCATCCTCCTGACCGCACCAGAGCGCAGCAATGGCAGGATCGGGCCAGGCCCGGGAGGAGAGGAGCCCCCCGGCACCCTCTGCCACACCGACGTCTCGGTGGTAGTGGGTGCCAGCCAGCCAGGGAACAGCGGTCGGAGCGGGACGACCGCTCCCGCCCACTCACCGGACCCGAGGAGGACGACCACCCCATGCCAGCGCAAGGCCATCATGTCGACCACCAGGTCCACCTCTGCCTGTGGGAGTAGTCCCGAGCGGATCACCGCCACCCCGCGCCTTCCGGGCCTCACCTCGGCGAGTCGGGGACCTTCGGCGGCGATGTCCGCCAAGGTCCTCGCCTTCGGCGAACCCATCTGGTCGGTGAGATCGACCAGGAGGGTGGTGCCCAGCGAGGCGGCCAGGCCGATCGAGCCCAAGACCCCCAACACCGGGTCGACACATCGAACCGCGAGAACACGAGGCCTCTCCCTCCCCGTCACATCTCCGAACCTATGGGCCTGGGGACACCCCGACAAGACCCTCGTTCTCAGGCCCCATCTTGTGGAGGCGGTGATCTCCCCCGGTCAAGTCGCGGTGTCCACCCAGACCACCCAGGAGTATCCGAGGGACTCGACGTCCTCGTAGAGGGTGGTGAGGTCCACCGGGCGGACACCGAGAGCCTCGAGCACCGGGCGACCCAGGGCGAAGCCGGAGGCTCGAAGCACACCCTGGCGATCAACCGGGGAGCCGATGCGCCCGCCGGAGACCTCCTTGAGGGCGTCTGTCACCGTTGCCGCCACCACCACGGCCACCCCAGGGGGGACCCCCGCCGGCTCGGGTTGAACCTCTCCGGACGCATCGACAAAGACCCGCTGGCGGGAGGGCTCCAACCCGGAGAGGAGCCGAGACGCCTTGTCCATCGGACAAAGGTAGCCTCGACCAGGTGCTTCGGGCCATGATCGTCGTCGCCGCCGGCAGCGGATCGCGATTCGAGTCCGACAAGATGCTCACCCCGGTCGACGGGCTGCCACTGGTGGCTGTGACCGTCTCCCGGGTGCTTCCGCATGTCGATCAGTGTGTGCTCGTCTGCCGGGCCGAACAGGTCGGGCCGATCGAGGACCTGGCTCTGGGGGTGACCCTGGCCGTTGGAGGGCCGACTCGGACAACCAGTGAGATCGCCGGCATCTCTGCCCTGGTCGACGACCCAGCCCTGATAGGGATCCACGACGGTGCTCGCCCCAACCTCAGCCCGCCGCTCATCGAGGAGCTCTTCTCCACCGCAGAGGAAGTGGGTGGAGCGATCCCGGTGCTACCCGCCGCGCCTCTCCTCCTCGACCGAAAGTCGCTCCGCCCGGTCACTGGCGTGCTGGCGGCACAGACACCTCAGGTCTTCCGGTCTCCCCAACTACGAAAAGCCTTGGCGGCGGCCGACGTCGCCGGCTTCACCGGAGACGACACAGCCGAGGTCGTCCGGCGGTTCACCGACCTCGAGGTGGCCGCAGTCGATGGGGACCCCACCAACATCAAGGTTACCTACCCGGCCGACCTGGCCCGGGTCATGCCCCTGTGAGAGGTTCTTTCTGGTAGATGACTTCGGTGACGGTCACACCGCCGATTTCCTCGACGACCGACCGTTCCCCGAGTGTCCACCTTTGTCGCTGATAGAAGGCGCGTGCCCTCGGGTTGTCTTCGAGCACCCAGAGCAGGGCATGATCGAAGCCCATCCCGGAGAGGGTCTTCTCACCCTCTTCGATGAGTGCCTGACCATGACCCTGGCCCCAACCATGCGGGTCGACGTAGATGGCATAGAGCTCGCCCCACCCCTCCTCCGCACGTGCAGGACCCACATGACAGAAGCCGACGATCGCTCCGTCCCCGTCCTCGGACACCAGGATGGCGGCTCCCTCTTCTATTCGCGCCCGGAACGCCTCCGTCCTGCGAGTGAGGTCGAGGCCGGAGAGAAACTCCTCGGAGAAGATGTGTCCATACGCTTGTCGCCAGCTGTTGATGTGGACCTCGGCCAGTCGGGCCGCGTCGGGAGCAGTCGCCCTCCTCACCCTGGGTGGGCTCACTCCTCCTCCAAGGCAGACGGCCTCTCCGGAGACTCTCTCCGTCCGCCAAGGGCCCAGAGAGCCAGGGTGGAGAGTGACGCTGCGCCCAGAGCCAGCGCCAGCCACCCCCAACTACGAGTGCCCCGACTGAAGCCGTCGTCATCCTCGTCGGCGGGCACGGTGGTGTCAGACACCACCGTCAGCTGGACCCCGAGGGAGCTCAGGGTGGTCGGCGATGAGAGGACCGAACGCTCCGCCAACACCTCGAAGACCACCACGTAGTCCTTACGGGGCAGCTCGGTGCGGATCCCGTAGACACCCTCGCCCCGGTGCAACAGAGGCACGACCATCTCCTCACCCTCAAGAGAGAGGTGGGCCGCCACCGACTGTGCCGCGACCAGGACCTCCACCTCCAGGTCGACCAGCATGGTCTGGGGCCCCAGGGTCACCGTGGCCCCGGTTGCCTCCCCGAAGGAGCCGCCGAGGTTCACCGCCAGCACCACCAGGGCCAGCAACGCCCTCATTCCGGCCACTCCCCACGCTCCTCGAGGACTTCCTTGAGGATATCGGCTCTGTCGGTGACCAGGCCGTCGACGCCGAGGTCGAGGAGATCGTGCATGTGCCCCCGGTGGTTCACCGTCCAGACGTGGACCTGCAGGCCGGAGTCGTGGGCAAGGTCCACCAAACGTCGATCGACCACCCTCACCCCCCGGGACTGCAGCGGCACCTGGAGGGCCCTCTCCTCACCGGCCACCTTCCGGCCGAGACGCGACGACAGGAGCCACCTCCGGGTGGCCCCTGTCCCGGTGGAGGTCATCACCCGGCTGCCGGCCACGGCCCGCACCTCGGCCAACCTGCGGTCGCTGAACGAGCCGACCATGACCCGCTCGTGCAGAGAGTGCGCCTCGATGATTCGGGTCAGACTCCGCGCCATGCCGTCCACCTTGAGGTCGAACACCATGCGGAGGCCGGGGAAGGCGGTCACCAACTCCTCGAGGGTGGGAACCGCGATGCCCCTACCCCGGTGTGGAAATCCGCCCGGAACCCGGTGGCGGAATCCGGCGTCGAGCCGGGACAGCTCCTCATAGGTCATCGCTTCCACCGGGCCTGACCCGTCGGTGGTGCGATCGACGGTGGCGTCGTGAAGGCATACCACGACACCGTCGGCGGTCATCCGCAGATCGACCTCGATGTGGGTGTAGCCCAACGACACCGCTCCGGAGAAGGCCTCCATGGTGTTCTCCGGCCAGAGGAGGCGGCTTCCCCGGTGGGCGATGGCCACCGGCGTCGACCACTGTTCGAGGCTCATCCGGCACCCAAGCTACCCAGCGATCGAAAGTATCGAACCAAGAGGAGAGGGGCCCATCCAGGGCCCCTCTCCTCTTGACTCCGTGATCCGGCTGCTACTCGGCGACCCGATCCTTGAGACCCTTGGCCGCGGAGAAGTGGGCGTACTTCTTGGCCGGAATCATGATGGTGGCTCCTGTCGCCGGGTTGCGTCCCTGACGGGCGGCGCGCGACTTGGTGCTGAAGCTCCCGAAGCCGGTGATGTTCACCTTGCGGCCGGCGTCGAGCTCGACGGCGATGATTCCCTCGCCGTCCTTGGTCGAGAAGATGTGCTCGATGATCTCGGCGGCTTGTGCCTTCGAGATGTCCGCCTTCCTGGCGAGCTTTTCCGCCATCTCGGTCTTGTTCACGGCCCCTCCTTTGGGTCGGTGAGTCTTCGCCGCTGTGTGGTGCGACAGTGTCCGCTAACGATAGGGCAGCATTGTGAATTCACCCGTTCTTTGCGTGATTTACGATTCGCGAGCAGATGAGTGTCGATTACCGGCTCGACGGCGATGTCGCCGTGGTCACCCTGGCCCGGCCCGATCGGTTCAATGCCATCGAGGTCACCCTGTCCACCGGTGTCGTCGATTCATTGAGGAGGGCTGCCACCGAGGCCAGGGCGGTTGTCATCACCGGTGCCGGCAAGGCCTTCTGCTCCGGAGCCGATCTCGCTGCCCTGATCGAGGAATATCGACGTGACGGCCCCGACCTCGACTCCCACCTGGAGGAGGTCTTCCACCCGATCGTCCAAGCCCTCGTCGAGTGCCCCCTGCCCACGGTGGCGGGCGTCAACGGGGTTGCCGCCGGGGCGGGCTTGGGAATGGCGCTGGCCTGTGACCTGAGGGTGATGGCGCGCTCGGCAAGCCTGATATCGGCTTTCACCGGGATCGGCCTGGTCCCGGACTCGGGAACGACCTGGTGGCTCCCCCACATGATCGGGATGAGTCGGGCCCTGGAGCTGACCTTCACAAATCGCAGACTGGGCGCCGAGGAAGTCCACGACCTGGGGCTTTGCACGGAAGTCTGTGATGACGAGGATTTGGTCCAGCGGACAGTCGCTCTCGCCGCCGGGCTGGCCGACCTGGTGCCCGACTCCCTGGTCACCACACGTCGGCTGATCCGGGAGGCGGCAGCCTCTTCGTTCCGAGAAGCGTTACGCGCTGAGCAAGAGGAGCAAGGCCGGCTGGGGAAGACCCCCCAGCACCTCGAAGGGGTCCACGCCTTCCTCGAGAAGCGAAAGCCCGACTTCAGGCGCACTCACCCACAGGATGAGTGACTCTCGGAGACACCGGCCCCCGACTCTCCAAGCGAGTGAGGTGAGTCTTTACCTCTGGACCAGGTAGACCTCGATGTGGATCTTGCCGGCCTCTCCGTGGCCGATGGCGACCCCGATCCGGTCGTTGAGCCAGGCCAGGTCCTCGTTGCCGGTGTGGAAGGTGAGCAACTCGTTGATGTCTGCCGACTTGTCGGGGTTGACCGTGGAGACACCGATGGCGCGATAGGCGACCGACTCCCTCTTCTCGCCGATCACCGCCCTGATGTCGAGGTCCATGTTGCCGTCGGTGCGCACCATCGAGTAGTCCACACCCTTCACCGGTCGCTCGCCGTCCCAGTGGGGGCTGGTCGCCGTCCCGCTGAAGGGAAAGTCGATCCTCATCCCCGCCGGGCCCTGACCGACCACCGTCCTCTCCAGATCTCCTTCGATGGTGCAGAACAACTCCAGGCCGGGCATCGCAAGAACATCCTTTCCCGATGTCGAGGTCACCGTAGCCGGGCTCGGGACAGCAGGGCCCGGACCTCGGAGTCGCCGGTCTGACCGAAGTCGCGGTACCAGGCGCCCACCGCTCCGAAGTGCCGCGGTCGATGGACCGAGACCACACTGTCGGCCACGCTCCTCATCGCATCCAGGGTGTCGATCGGCCCCACCGGGACACACAGCCAGACCTCACGGGAGCCCCTCTGCCGGAGTGCCTCTATAGCCGCCAGGGCGGTCGCTCCGGTGGCGAGGCCGTCGTCGACGACAAGGGCTGTGTGACCCTCAGGGTCGATCGCCGGGTGCTCTGCCCGATACGCCTCGGCTCGCCTCTCTAGGGTCTCCACCTCGGCTCGGAGCACCCGGTCGAAGCTGGTCTCGTCAACACCGGCGAGCTCGACGATCCCTGGATTGGTGATCACCACTCCGCCCTCGGCAACTGCACCCATGGCCAGTTCGGGCTGCCCGGGGACGCCCAACTTGCGAACCAGGAGAACATCGAGGTCACAGGAGAGCGCCTCGGCCACCTCGAATCCCACCGGGACTCCGCCCCGGGGGAGGGCAAGAACCAGGGGGTCGATCGGGCTCAGCGTGGAGATCAGGGCGCCGAGCTCCCGCCCGGCCTGACGGCGGTCGAGGAATCGGGCCTCAGCCATATCGGCCGATGTACCAGCCGAGCCAGGGCATCACCTTGTCGATGAAGTCGCTGGCCTCCTTGACCGGGAGGGTGCGAGCCGCGTAGTTCATCAGCATGATCTGGCGGGCAGCGTGGAAACCATCGAGCTGGGAATCGTCGACCACCGGCCAGGTGGCCACGCTCTCGAAGCCACGTCGGAACGCACCCCGGATCTCGTCGCGGTTTCCCTGGCTCCTCGAGTGATAGAGGCTGATGGCGACATCCTGGGAGGGAAGGGCGAACATGACGTCCTCGAAGTCGAAGGCATGGATGCGACTGCCCACCAGGTGGACGTTCCACTCGTGCAGGTCCCCATGAACCACCTGCGGCTCACCCTTGGCCCACGAGTCGGCGATCACCTGCTCGGCAAGAGCCCCTGCCTTGGAGATCGCCGACCTGGTCTTGACGTCGAACATGTGGGCGTAGAGCGGATCGCCGATCACCACCGGATCGAACTCCGCCCCGTAGTAGAAGACCCGGTCCCATCGTCGCAGACCCTCGGGATTCTCCGGCCGCCAGGTGCGGCCGTGTTCCTGCAGAGCCGCCGACATCCTCCCCAGGAGGCGGTATCCCACCGTCCCCGCACCACCGCCCAATGGGGCGCCGGGGACCCAGGAGAAGAGGACGCAGGCTCGCTCCTTGCCCAGGTCGGGGTCGTACTCGTCGACGATCAGTGACCCGCCTGCGGTACTGATCGGACGGACCAGATCCAGGTCGGTGTCACGATTGAGGGCGTCGAGCCAGGCCACCTCGTAGCCGAGGTTGGCCCGGGTGTTGCCGCTGGGGCTTCCCACCCGCAGGACGAGCTGGTCTCCCCTCTCGCTGATCACGCGGAACATCACGTTGGAATGGGTGGTCAGGTGGTCGACCTCCCTGACCAGGAAGGGGTACCGCCTGAGCACCTTGTGGGCCAGTGGAAGAAGGCGCGAGGCTTCTTTGGCTATGCGTGATGCATCCATACACAACGGGGCATCGGACCCCTGCGGTCAATTGTGGTCGGATCGGCCGCCTCCCGCTGGGACAGGCGGGACGATGATGTCGGCCCCTATCCGGTCGTCTCCCCGTCGACGGTGGTAGCGGTCCCACAGGGCGAGCAGGGAGGGGAGCACCATCACCGAGGCCACCAGGGCGAGGCCGATCGCGTATACCGTCACCTGGCCCATCTGGCGGAATGGCACCAGGCTGGCGGTCATCAGAATGCCAAATCCCGCCATGGTGGTCAGAGCTGAACCGGCGAGGGCCCCACCGGTGTGCCTCATGGTGGAGCGCAGCGCCTCGTCGAGCCCGGCGTAGGACCGCCGCGCCTCCTGGAAGCGGCGGGCGATGTGGATGGTGAAGGGGACCCCGATCCCGATCGACAGGGCCGCCAGGGTGGCGGTGACCGGCCCGAATGGGATCCCGGAGGCGTACATCAACCCGTAGGTCCACAGGACGACCAAGCCCACCGGGGCAATGGTGATCACTCCCAGGAACCAGCGCCTCGACTCCAGGTAGAAGCTGACCACCAGGACCAGGCCTGACACCGCAATGGTGATGAACAGCGATCGCGCCTGTGAGTCGGTCAGCTCCCTCACGATGACGTCTCCGATGATGTTCTCCGAGACGGCGATGGCCGAGGCCCCGGTGGCCCGTACCGAGTCGAAGGCGCTGTCGAGCCCCGACCTCAGGTCCCCAACCTCCTCACCGGCGGTTGTGGTGATGTCCCAGAGCAAAGCGTCGAGCCGCCCTCCTGCAAAGTGGATGGTCCTCGCCGCCCCCTCCGGGGCGATCTCGGTGATCGTCCGGTAGAGGGCCTCGACGTCGGCCCCTGGGGCCACCGTGAGGTCCGGCCTCAGCCCCACGTCTGTGACCGCGGCGAGAAGCTCGGGGTGCGTTGCCTCCGGACCGCCGGCGAGGAGTTGGCCGAGGAGGCCCAGCGGGGAATTGGCGTTGGCGAAGCGCCCCTCGGGCGACTCGATGATGGAGACGTCGGGGATCCCGGCGAGCCCGGTGTTCGTCGCCACCAGGGCGTTGTGTGTCGACGCGTCGAGTCCCCCCTCTGGTGTCGCCTCCACCAGAACTTGGGTCTGCTCGCCGAAGCCTCCACCGAACTCGGTGGCCAGCAACTCCAGGGTGGACACGTACTCGGAGTCCTCGGGGAGGAAGTCGGTGAACGAGAACCGGGTCTCCAACTGGCTGAATCCGTAGTAGCCCGCCCCTCCGAGGAGCAGGGCAACTGCCAGGGTGGCAGTCGGTGCCCTCTCGGCGAGGAGCGCTAGCTTCTCCATGATCCGGGGGAGGAGGCGGTCGCCGTGGCTCCTCAGCGAGCCGACTGGGAGCCTTCCCCTGGCCTCGGCACGGCGATCGGCGATCAGACGCACCGACGGGACGAACATCAGCATGAGCACGAAGGCCACCGCGATCCCCACCGCGGCGAGGATCCCGAAGTCCTTCAGGGCTGGGACCGGGTTGAAGATGTTGGTGAGGAACCCGATCACCGTGGTCACCGTGGCCAGCGCCAGGGCAACACCCACCGTGCTCACCGCCCGGGTCACCGACTGGTCGACGCTTCCGCCGGCACCGACCTCCTCCCGGTAGCGAGAGGTGAGGTGGATGGCGAAGTCCACACCAAGCCCGATGAGAAGGATGGGGACGATCTGGGTGGGCGCCGAGAAGGCATCGATGACCCCGACCCGCTCCAACAGGTAGCCGATGCCCTGCATCCAGGCCACGGCGAGCAGGATGGTGAACAGTGTGATCAGGGTGTCGGTGACAGTGCGACGAGCCGAGGCAAAGCGGCTGCCGCCACGACCCGGGGGCAGCCAGTAGACGATGAGCAGGATTCCCAGGATCACTACGAAAGCAAGGGCGAACAGCCGGCCGACCTCGGCGGTGAAGTCGTCGACCCCGGTCAGGAGCAGGAAGAAGGAGAAAGGTCGGATCGCCAGGTCGCTGTCGATGGCGCCGAGATCGGCCGCCATCTCCTTCTCCGCATCGACCTGAGCGTTGAAGGCCTCTTCGGCACTTCCGTCGAATGCCCCGACGAATGCCAGAGCCATCCCCCCCGATGCGGTGACCGCCACCGGGTCGTAGTCCTCGGAGACCAGCCGGGCGATGAACGAGGCCTGCTCGGGGAGGGCGTCGCCTTGGCCGTCCCCGTCGAGGGCCTCGGCGTAAATCTCCTTGACCATCTGGTCGGACATGTCTTCGATGGTCAGGCCTCTGGCCACCATCTCCTGCTCGACGAGGCCAAGGAAGTGGAAGGCACCGGGACGGTCGGCGCGATCACCGATCCTCGGACCCACCGCCGAGGCCCTAACGGTGGAGACCACCGACGAAGCCACCCGCAACCCATCCACGGTGATCACATCACCCTCTTCGGAGAGGATCAGGACCTGTAGCGTCGACTCGGAGGTCTCCTGGCCGAACTTCTCTCCGATCCTTTCGGAGGCGGCGATTTCCCGTCCTTCGGGGGCGAAGCCCTCGTTGCCAGAGGCCACGGTCACCCGCCCGGAGAAATACCCGAAGACACCGGTTAGCGCCAGGGTGACTGCGATGACCGCCCAGGGGGCGCGTCGCGCCACCGCGGCCATGGACGTGGCCAGGGTCTTCAATTGGTCACCTGGGGGGAGATGTCACCGCTGATCGGCGAATCGTCGCCGCGATCTGGGCCAACACAAAATCATCCGGCCTCGTCGATAACCCGATCGAGTGCCGCGACGAATCGCCGATTCTCATTTGGTGAGCCAACGGTGACCCGCATCCAGCCACCCGACATCGGGCGGACCAGCACACCCGTCCTGGTGAACATCTCGGCGTAGACCTTGGAGTCCTCGCCGGGCAACCGGAAGAAGACGAAGTTGGTGTGACTCTCCGCCTGAGTGAGTCCCCGCTCCTCGATTGCTCCCACCAGATGGTGGCGACCAGCGGCATTGTCACGGACCCGCCTGGCCAACTCCTCGGTCTGGCCCAGCGAGACGGCAGCGGCCGCCTGGGCGGCGCGGTTGACCGTCAGGGGCTGCTGCGCCTTACGCAGCCCGGCGAGTGTCTCCGGCCGCCCGATGGCATACCCGATGCGTTGGCCGGCAAGGGCATAGATCTTTGAGAATGTGCGCAGGACCACCACATTGGGGAGCTCCCGAGAGAGGTCGATGGCGCTCCTGAAGCTCGGGGCCTCGACGAACTCGGCATAGGCCTCGTCGACCACGACGAGGACCCTGTCTGGTACTGACCGAATGAAGTCCTCGACCTGGTCACCCCCCGTGATGGTGCCGGTGGGATTGTTCGGGTTGCATAAGAACACCAGGCGGGTTTGGCTGCCAATGGCCGAGCCCAAGGCCTCGAGGTCGACACGCAAGGCGCGGTCGAGGCGGACCTCACGTGACTCACTGCCCGCCCACACCGCGGCGAATCGGTAAATTATGAAGCTGGGCCACGGGTAGACGATCGAGGTGCCCGGCCCGCCCACTGCCGAGGCGAAGTCAGTGATCAACGCGGTGCTCCCGTTGCCGAAGAGCAGGTTGGCCCGATCCACTGCGAGATGTTCGGCGAGCCGTCCGCCCAGGTCCCAGACCTGGTTGTCGGGATACCGGTTCGCCCGAGCGACCGCCTCGGCCACCGCTTCGACCACACCGGGGAACGGGCCCTCAGGGCTCTCGTTGGCGGTGAGCTTGACCAGTTCGCCAGGGTCGATCCCGTGTTCCCTGACCACATCCTCGATGGGTCGGCCGACCTCGTACACCGCCAAGGCATCGATCTCGGGTCTGAGGAGTGGCACCGGGTAACCGTACCGTCGCCCCGGGCGGCGCAGGTACCACCAGACCGAAGGGCGAGACACGAGCAAAGAAGGCGCTGGGGACGCGGGCCGGCCTCATCGCCCCGGGAAGCGGAGGCATTAGCCGGCGGTACGCGGCTGCGGAGCAGCGGTCCTTATGGCAGACTCCCGAGCATCAATCGATTCGGAACTCTGCAGACAATCGACGCTCAGGGTGACCTGGTCGGCGCCGATCCGGGTCTCGATCCCGAGCTCTACCAGCTCATGTACCGCAACATGGTCCTCGCCCGTGAGCTGGATCGAAGGATGCTCGCTCTGCAGCGTCAGGGGAGGATTGGCACCTACGCCATGCTCGAAGGTCAGGAGGCCGTCCAGATAGGATCGGCCCTGGCCCTCGATCCCGATGACTTCGTCTTCCCGTCCTACCGGGAGCACGGGGTACAAGTCACCCGAGGGCTGCCCATGGAGGTGCTGCTCGCCTACTGGAAGGGCCTTCCCAACGCCGGTTGGGACATGGAGAAGTACCGGACCGGGATCGTCACCGTGCCCATCGCCAGCCAACTCCCCCATGCCGTCGGATACTCCTACTACACCAGACTCCGGGAGGGGGACAAGGTCACCGCGGTGTACTTCGGAGACGGGGCGACATCCGAAGGCGACTTCCACTCGGGGATGAACTTCGCCGGGGTATGGAAGACGCCCACCGTTTTCATCTGCGCCAACAACCTGTACGCCATCTCGGTCCCCTATCACCAACAGACCGCCTCGGAGACCATCGCCCAGAAGGCGGAGGCCTATGGGTTCGAAGGAGTCAGGGTGGACGGCATGGATCCGGTTGCTGTCTACCTGGCCACTCGTGACGCCGCCGCCAAGGCCAGGACCGGAGGGGGACCGACATTGATCGAGGCGATGACCTACCGCTACGGGCCTCACGCCACCGCCGACGATCCCACCCTCTACCGGTCAGCCGAGGAGGTCGACGAGTGGCGGGCGAAGGACCCTATCGACCGGCTCCGCCGCTTCCTCCAGAACCGGGGCGAGTGGGACGAGCGCACCGGGGAGAAGGTCGCCATGGAGGTCACCGACGCGGTCAACGCGGCGATAACCTCCATCGAGGCTCAGCCCCTTCCCGGCCGGGACGACACAGTGAGACACGGGTTCACCCGGATCCCCCGACACGTCGTCGACCAGCTTCATGCCATGCAGCGGGCACATGGCGAGCCAGAGACCCACTTCGACGACCATGAGGTGTGGCGGGTGGGTCACGATCGCATCCCTGACGGACCCACCGAGTCGATGAACATGGCCGAGGCGATCAACGTCACCCTTCACCAGGCGATGGAGTCCGACCCACGGACCATCGTCCTCGGCGAGGATGTGGCCACTGCCGGCGGGGTCTTTCGGATCACCGAGGGTCTGCTCTCTGCGTTCGGCCCGGATCGGGTGGTCGATACCCCACTCAACGAGTCGGGAATCGTGGGAACCGCGGTAGGAATGGCCCTCGCCGGAGCGCGGCCCATCGCCGAGATCCAGTTCGATGGCTTCGTCTACCCCGCCTTCGACCAGATAGTCAGCCATCTGGGTAGGTTCCGATTCAGGACGAGAGGGCACGCCTCGGCGCCGGTGGTGGTCCGCATGCCCAACGGTGCCGGAATCGGGGCTCACGAACACCACTGTGACTCCCCGGAGGCCTACTTCGTCCACGCCCCCGGCCTGGTGGTGATCTGCCCTTCCAGCCCCCGGGACGCCAAAGGCCTTCTGGCGGCTTCCCTGGAAGGCGAGGATCCGGTGATCTTCCTCGAGCCCAAGGTGCTTTACCGGGCCGGCCGAGAAGAGGTGCCCGTCGATCACTACACCCTCCCCATCGGCAGGGCTCGGATTCGCCTTCCCGGCGACGAACTGACACTGGTCACCTATGGGGGCATGGTCCCGGTCTCGGTGGCGGCCGTCGAGCGATCCGGGGCGTCGGTCGAGGTGATCGACCTGCGCACCCTGTTCCCCTGGGACCGGGAGACGGTGCTCGAGTCGGTGCGCCGCACCGGGCGGCTGCTGCTCGTCCAGGAGCCCCAGGGCACTGCCGGGGTGGCTGCAGATGTGGCCGCGGTCGTCGCCGAGGAGGCTCTGTACGACCTCCACTCACCGATCGTCCGGGTCACCGGGTTCGACGTTCCCTGGCCGCAGTTCGCCATCGAGAAGCACGCCCTGGTAGATGTCGACCGGATACTCAGCGGCATCTCTAGCGCTCTCAGCGGCTGACAACCACTCAGGGTCCTTGGTGGGAGAGATGGCAAAATCTACGCTGACCACTGTGAGTGATCCCGTTTCTGAGGGTGAGCCCCGGAGGCACCGCAAGTCGGACTGTCGCAAGGGCCTCCATGACTTCGGAGAGGGCCGGCACATCGGAGCGGGGATAGATCGACGGGTGTGCCAAACCTGCTCGGCGGTCACCATCGACCTCACCGGAGCACACCGGAGATCGGTCCCGGCATGGGAGCCACGGGCGAACGAGGTCGCCGGCTCATAGACCGTCACCAGGCTTTACCCTGCCGTCGGTGGCCCGGGTGATCAGAGCAGCCGGTGGTCTCGTCCTCCGGAAGACCCCCAAGGGAAAGGTGAGGCTCTTGGTGGCACATCGTCCCTCGTACGACGACTGGGCCCTGCCCAAGGGCAAGCTGGATCGAGAGGAGAGCTCGGAAGCAGCGGCGATCCGCGAGGTGCTCGAGGAGACCGGGTACCACTGCCGGGTGATCGCCCCCCTCGACACCACCCGACACAAGGTGGGGAGCGGCGTCAAGGAGGTCGACTGGTTCGCCATGCGCCCCCTGCCCGACAGCCCGGGCTTTTCCAAGAACTCCGAGATCGACCGCATCCGGTGGCTGTCCCCCAGCGCGGCCAGAAAGCTGGTCGACTACGACAACGATAGGCGGCTGATCGACGGCGCCGACATCGACAATCTCCTAGGAACGGGCACCATCTGGCTGGTGCGGCACGGTCTCGCCGGGGAGCGGAGGAAGTGGAAGGGTAAGGACCGGGACCGACCCCTCACCAAGGAGGGGCGACGTCAGGCAGCTTCCATCGCTGCCCTCCTCGCCGGGCAGGGAGTGGAACGGGTGGTCAGCTCACCTTTCGCCCGGTGCGTAGAGACGGTGGCTCCCCTCTCCAAGGCGACACGGGCCCGCACCGAGCGAGACGAACGGCTCGTCGAGGGTGTGACTCCAGACCGGCTGCTCGAGCTCTTCGACTCTTTGGCCGGGGACAACGCCGTGGTGTGCACCCATGGAGACGTGGTCGGCATCGCCCTGGAGGCCCTTCTTGCCAGAGGCACCAAGCTCGAGTCGAAGATGCTTGTGCCCAAGGGCTCGATCTGGGAGATCGAGGTCAGTGCCGGCACCTTCACCAAGGCTCGCCACCACCCTCCGGAGTAGACATCGTGCCCCAACCTGCCTTTCGACCACGCCGGCTAGGCCGGTTATCGCCCATGGGCCGTGGAAGCGGGACCTGGCCGGTACCTAGACGGTCTTGGTGCCGGCAGCCCAGTCGGCGTACAGCGCGCGGTATACCCCGTCCCTGGCGAGAAGGTCGGTGTGGGGTCCCCGCTCCACCAGCTTGCCCCGGTCGAATACCAGCACTTCGTCGGCGCTCTCGGCGGTGGACAAGCGGTGGGCGATGGTCACCGAGGTGCGCCGCTCGGTGAGCCTGCCGATGGCGTGGCGAAGGGCGACGTCGAGGGCAGGGTCGACGGCCGATGTCGCCTCGTCGAGCACAAGCAGGTCGGGCGAGGCGATCCACGCCCTCACCAAGGCGACAAGTTGGCGCTCACCCGCCGAGAGGTTGCTTCCTCGCTCCCCGGTCCGGGTCTCGAGGCCGTTGGGGAGGCTCTCCACCCAGTCGCCGATCCCCAGCTCGTGGAAGGCGGTGAAGATCTCGGCGTCGTCGGCCTCGGGACGCCCGTACCTGACGTTGTTGGCGACAGTGTCGTCGAAGAGAAAACCCTCCTGGGGGACGAAACCCACCCGGGAACGGAGCTCGGAGAGCCTGATGTTGGGAGCATGGACACCCCCGATGATCACCGACCCGGAGCTGGGATCGATCAGCCTGACCAGCAGCTTGGCGAAGGTGGTCTTGCCCGACCCGGTCTCCCCGACCACGGCGACGCGGGCACCCACCGGGATATCGACGGTCACCCCGGAGAGCACCTCAGGGCCTTCGGGGTAGGAGTAGCTGACCCGATCGAATCTGGCGCTGAGGCCTCCGGGGCGCAGGGACCGGGGTTCTTCAGGCTCCTGGATCTCGATCTCGCCGTCGAGGACACCGAGAATCCTGCGGAGCCCCGAAGCCGCCGATTGGGCGAAGTCGAGGGTTTCCACCACGATCTGCAGCGGCTCGATGAGGAGGTTTGCCAGGAAGAGGAAGGCGACCAGGGTCCCTGCTGACATTCCCATGTTGACGCCGATCCATATGCCCGCCGCCACCAGCACCGCGGTGAGGGCGCCGGCGAAGATCTCCGCGGTGGAGAAGAGGACGTTGCCAAAGCGTGCGGTGCGAAACTCCGCCCAGAAGCGCCGGTCGAGGGCCTCGGCCACTTTGGCCTTGGTCCGCTCCTCCGTGCCGTAGGCCCGGACCACCGGGATGGCGGTGATGGACTCGCTGAGGACCCCCAGAGAGGATCCCACTTCGGCCCGGACCCTGTCGTAGTTGCGGGCAAGGATCAATTGGAACCAGCGCATCATCGTCATGTAGATGGCAACGCCGGCCACGGCGATCACCGCCAGACGCCACTCGTAGACGGTCATCACCGTGGTGGCCAGGATCACCTGGCTGGTGGCGATGATCAGCCCCACCCCACCCCACTCCATGAACTCCTGGATAGTTGTGATATCGGAGGTCACCCGGGACACCAGGTTCCCCCTCCGCTCAGCCTGCACATGTAGAACAGACTGGCGAAGGATGTGCATGAATGTCTTGGTGCGCAGGTCGGACAGCCCGGTCGAGGAGGTCATCACCAGACGCAGCAGAGCCATCCGCCCCACGAACACACCGACTACCAGCGCGGCCAGCGCCACCGACGCCTTCCACAGGACCGACCCGACATCGAGTGGTCCTGAGCCGAGGAGGTCGGCATCGATTATCTGCTGGAGGACGATCGGAGTTATCACGGTGACCGCCTGACCGGTCATGGCGAGGACCAGGGTCAAGCGGAGCCCCTGACGCAGGGCTGGAGCCTCGCTCAACGCCCTCCTGATCACCGTGGCGGTTGAATAGCGATCGCTCATGAGGCCTCCTGTCGCAGACGTCGCGCCTCTTCCTCGTAGGCCTGCACCAGCCGGGCATACCCCGGGACCGAACCGAGCATCTCGGTGTGGGTGCCGTGGCCCAATATCCTCTTCTGGTCCACGTAGACCACCTCGTCGGCAAGTCGTATCGACGAAGGCCGATAGGCCACCACCACGATGGTCGAGGGGAGCTCGGCTACCTTGAGCGACCTCAGGATCTCCGCTTCGACCGAGGGATCCACCGCCGAGGTGGCGTCGTCGAGGATGAGAAGCCTGGGTTTGCGGATCAGGGCGCGGGCCAGGGCCAACCTCTGGCGCTGCCCGCCGGAGAGGGTGGTGCCCCGCTCCCCGAGCTCGGTGTCGAGACCGTCGGGGAGGTCGACGAGGAACTCCCGGGCCCCGGCCAGCTTGGCCGCCTCCCACACCTCCTCTTCGGTGAACTCGTCGTCGAGGGTGATGTTCCCCCGTACCGTGGCGTCGAAGAGGAAGGCGTCCTGGGACACGTAGGCCACCTCCCGGGGGAGCTCCGAGGGAGCGAAGCTGCGCAGGTCGCGACCGTCGAGGCGGATGTCTCCGGTGTCGGGGTCCCACAGCCTGGCGAGGAGGAGTGTCAGGGTCGACTTGCCGGAGGCGGTCGGCCCGACCACCGCCAGGGTGGTTCCTGCCTCCAGATCGAGCTCGAGACCGCTGAGGACGGGTTCATCGCCATAGCCGAAGCCCACGGCAGCACCAGCGATCGGAGCCGGGCCGGCCCCCCTGACCGCGGACATGGTGCCGTATGCCACGTGGTCGTCGGCGTCGAGGACCGCCTGTACCCGCCTCCAACCGGCCAGGCTTCCCGCCAGGTCCCAGAGAACGAAGCCGATGAGCTGGATGGGGAAAGCGAGCAGGGAGAGGAGGTAGACCACGGTGACCACGTTCCCTGGGGTGATGTCCCCGGTGCCGACTCGCATCGCCCCTACCACGATGAGCACCAGGATGAGCGCCTGGGGTAGGGCGCGGATGATCACTTGGTAACGGGTCCAAGTGGAGAGGACGGTGATGAGGCGGTCGCGGAGGAAGTCGCTGGCCTCGCCGAATCGTGCCGAGACCATATCCTCCCTGCCCAGGGACTTGACGGTCAGGGCGCCGTCGAAGCTCTCATGGGCGATCGAGGACACCCGGCCCCGGGCGGCCTGCACCGCCTCCCACTGACCGAAGGTGATCCAGCTCCCCTTGACATCGATGGCGATCACCACCGCCAGGCCGATCACCGCCCCCAAGCCCAACCAAGGGTCGATCGTGAAGACCAGGGTGATCGCCCCCACCAGGAGTAGGGACACTCCGGTGGCGAAGGGGAGCGGGCCGAGTACCCCTGTCCCCTGGTCGGTGTCCGAGTCGGCGACGGCGAGCAGATCGCCGATCGCCTGGCGGTCGAACCAAGACATCTTCAATGACATCTGGTGCTCCATGAGGAGATTTCGGATATCTCTTCTCGTCCCGAACTGGAGCCAACCGGCCGCGGTGCGACGCATCACTATCCCCACCGCCTTGAAAACGGCCACCACCACGATGAGCAAAGCGGAGGTGAGGAGGAGGTCGGGGGCCTCACCGGTGTCGAGCGTCGGGATGATCAGGTTGTCGGTGACCCATCCCACCACGTAGGACGCCCCGATGATGGCCGCGGCATACATCGCCGCACCGCTCGCCCCGATGACGAAGGCCACCGGATGGAGGCGGACGAAGCGCGCCACCAACCGGCCCCCGTCGCGGAGGACCGTCCAAGGTGTCATCGGTTCATTGGGCACAGGCAAAGGTGAACCTACAAGTTCGAGTCTGCTTCAAGTCAAGGCCGCCACCGCCCCTTGGGGCCGAGGAGGACACTATATGGGCGATCCGTGACCGATCCCACCGAATAAGCCGGCTGGCCTCTCCCTCTTGGCACCTTCCCGACCATGGGCGACGACCTCTTCATCGGAAGACACGTCGACACCGGCGAGCCGGTGACCTACGACGGAGATGACCTGACCACACCGGGTCATCGTGGGGCATGAACGGAGGGGGGCGAGACCGGGCTGGGGTGGCCATACTCGAGGGAACCCTGCTCAACGGCATTTTCGCCGCAGAGCCCGGATCGTGGGGAGCGCCGCGACATGGCGGACCAGATCGAGGAGGTCGAGGAGGTCGCCGGACAGGCGGGGCACCAACGTTGATGAGCTGAAGTTGGTTTGGGTCCCGGTCGGATCCGACGGCCCCTCATCCAGGTGACTAGTTTTCCGGCAACCCAAGCGGAGGAGTCGATCGGGTGATCACCGACCTATTCAGCGAGCTCAACTGGCTGGCCGTGATCGTTGCAGCCCTTGCCTGGTTCGGATTCAGCGCGGTGTGGTACTCGGTACCCCCCTTGAGCCGGATGTGGCAGCGGGAGTCGAGGGTGGACATGTCCGCCGAGGGCCCACCATTGGTCGCCATCTTCCTGCCCACCTTCATCGGCTATCTGATCACGACAGTGGTCATCGCCTTGCTTGTCGAGGCGTTGGATGCCACCACCTTGACCCACGCCATAGCCCTTGGAGTCAGCCTGGGCATCGCCTTTGGTGTGGTCAGCGCTCTCATCGTCCAGCTCTACGAGCGAAAGGGGGGCCGGTACTGGCTGATCAATGGAGCAAACGCGGTGATCGCCTTCACCATCGTGACCGCGGTCCTCACCGTCTGGCGGTAAGGCCCCAGCTTCGCTCGCTATTTGGTGCTCAGACGGTGTCGACCAGGGCTTTGAGCAGATCCCGGAGCGACACCACCCCGAGCAGCGTTCCATCGTCATCGACCACCGGTAGGTGCCGGTAGTCCGACTCTGCCATCCACGCCGCGGCGTCCCATACGTCGAGGTCGGCATCGAAGGTGTCCGGATCGGCTCCCATGACGTCGGCAACCGTGGTCTGGTGCACATCGGTGCCTCGAGCTATTGCTCGTCGAAGGTCGCGTTCGGTCACCAAACCCAACAGCGTCAGCCCTTCGACCACGGCGAGAGAGCCGAGATCAGACTCCTCCATCGCAGCAGCCGCCTCGACCAGGGTGGTCGCCGGACCACAGGCGTAGGGCCCACTCCCGAGTAGTTCTCCGAGCTGCATCGACGACAAGGTACCCGAATCTCCCAGCACCAAGTGCGGCTCGGCTACGCCAAGCCCTAGACCAGGTCGGCTTCTCTGATGCCGAAGGAGGGATGGCGTAGCCGGCACAGGGCCAGCTTCTCGAGCTGACGAATTCGTTCCCGGGTCAAGTTGAACTCGTCGCCGATCTCCTCGAGGGTCCGGGGGACACCGTCGTAGAAGCCATAGCGGAGGGCGAGGATGCGACCCTCGCGCTCGGGAAGCCGCTCTATCGACTCCCGAAGCGAGTTGGCCACGTCCAACTCTTCGGTCATCTGGACCGGATCGGCGGCGTCCTCATCCTCGATGAAGTCCCCCAGCTGCGCCCCGTCCTCGCCGATGGGCTGCTCCAGGGAAACGGTGTCGGCGACACTCAGAGCCAGTTCTACCTTGTCCACGGTGACACCGGCCTCTTCGGCGATCTCCTCCGGGCGAGGGTCGCGTCCCAGCTCCGCCTTGAGCGAAGCCTGGGCGGCTCGTACCGCGGCCAGGGTGTCGTGGAGGTGCACCGGTATGCGCACGGTGCGCGACTTGTCGGCGATGGCCCGGGTGATCGCCTGGCGGATCCACCAGGTGGCGTAGGTGGAGAATTTGAACCCCTTCCGCCAGTCGAACTTCTCCACGGCACGGATCAGCCCGAGGTTGCCCTCCTGGATGAGGTCCAGGAAGTCGATCCCCGAGGTGTTGGCGTAGCGACGGGCATTGGCCACCACCAGACGGAGGTTGGCGGTGAGGAAGTCGTCCTTCGCCTGAGCTCCCCGGCGGGCCAGCCGACGCAGCTCCATCTCCCCCCGCTTCCCGGAGAAGTCGCCGTTCTCGAGGCGCTCGGCGGCATCCTCGCCGGCCTCGATCTTCTGGGCGAGCTCGACCTCCTGCTCCGCGGTGAGAAGGTCGTACTCTCCGATCGCGGTGAGATACTGAGAAACCAGGTCTGTGGTCAGCCGACCGCGCTCGTCGGTCAGCTTCGAGTGCAGACGAACTCGACGGGGCTTCTCGGTCTTGTCGTCACGCGTTTCAGTGGCGGCCATAAGGGTTCAAGTCCTCCGCAGGGCTGTGGTGCAAACCGGGGTTCCACCCCGAATGCTCAAATATACGCATTCCGCACGGTTTGTGAACCCCCCAGTTTTCCCCAGTCCATGGGTCGGGCAGGTTCTCGATTGGGAACATCGGATACAACACCGAGTGCCCCCCGGGTATTTCCGGTCCGGTGGCGGAACCACTCATCGCGGGTGGAGGACAGCGGTCAACCTCCCCCTGCTGGAAGGAAGCGACGACCAGTCGGTGAGGTCAACCTCGACAACGGCCACGGTTGCCGTCTTGACCTCGATGCGCTCACCGGTGAGCCATTGCACCACTCCACCCCAGGTCGGCTGGTGCCCGACGATCAACAAGGTGTTGGCCTCTCCGGCGCCGGCGGCGTGCTCGAGCACCTTACCGGGACCGGTGCCGTAGAACTCTGGCACCAGCATCAAAGGACTGGGCCAACCCCCGGCCTCGATGGCCAACTCGGCGGTGGCCCGGGCACGCACCGCCGTCGAGGACATCACCAGGTCGGGAACCAGACCCTTCTCGGCAAGGAGCCGGCCCATGTGGCGCGCCGCCGTGGTGCCCCTCTGGTTGAGCGGGCGGTCGTGATCGGCGGAGAAGTCCGCGGTCCAGTCCGACTTGGCATGCCTCATCACGAGAAGGGTCTTCACCGTGGTGGCCCCCACCCAGGACGGCACCGGCACTTCACCACCGCCAGGGTAGCCGCCCGCTCTCAACCGCTGACCCCGGGGCCGCGGTACCTTTGGGGACATGGCCAACCGCCTCGCCAATGCCACCTCGCCCTACCTGCTTCAACACCAGGACAACCCGGTGGACTGGTGGGAGTGGGGAGAGGAGGCCTTCTCCGAGGCGAGGCGCCGGGATGTCCCGATACTGCTCAGCGTGGGCTATGCCGCCTGTCACTGGTGTCATGTGATGGCCCATGAGTCCTTCGAGGACCCCGGCACCGCCGAGCTGATGAACCGCCGCTTCGTCAACGTCAAGGTGGACCGCGAGGAGCGCCCGGACGTCGACTCGGTCTATATGGAGGCAGTCCAAGCCATGTCGGGTCATGGCGGGTGGCCGATGACGGTGTTCATCGACCATGACGGCCGTCCCTTCTACGCCGGGACCTACTTTCCCAAGTCGTCGCGCCACGGGATGCCGGCGTTCACCGAGGTCCTCGAGGCGGTCTCGGGGGCATGGGAGCAGCGCAGGGACGAAGTGGCCGACCAGGCCGAGCGCCTGCTTCGGGCGATCTCAGGCGCCATCCCCCAGGGGACCCTCCCCGATCGATCGCGCCTGGCGGCCGCCTACTCCCAGGTTGCCGAGGCCTATGACCCGGTCAGCGGTGGGTTCGGTGGAGCACCCAAATTCCCCCAGCAGCCGGTGCTCGAGTTCCTCCTTCGCGCCCGGGGACGCCCTTGGGCGGGGGGAGCCGACGAGATCTTGTCTCGCACTCTGGAAGGGATGGCGGCAGGCGGGATCCACGACCAACTGGGGGGTGGCTTCGCCCGCTACTCGGTGGACGAGCGCTGGCTGATTCCCCACTTCGAAAAGATGCTCTACGACAACGCTCAGCTGGCGCGGATCTACCTCTGGGCCGGGATCGAGCTGGAGCGGCCCGACTTCCTGGCCACCGCCCGCACCACCCTGCAGTACCTGGCCCGTGACCTGACCCACCCCGAAGGAGGCTTCTACTCCTCCGAGGATGCCGACTCCGAGGGAGTCGAGGGCAAGTTCTACGTGTGGGACGAGGCCGAGATCCGCTCGCTGCTGGGAACCGACGCCGAAGAGGTCATCGCCTACTACGGGGTGACGGCCGGGGGCAATTTCGAGGGTGCCAACATCCTCCACGTCGTCGGTGGCGAACCGCCCGAAGGTCTCGGCCACTTCCGGGAGATCCTCTTCGAGGCCCGTCAGGGCAGGGCAAGGCCCGGGCTGGACGACAAGGTGATCGCCTCCTGGAACGGGATGTCGATTCGGGCCTTCGCCGAGGCCGGTGCCGCCCTCGGAGAACCCCAGCTCGTCGAGGTGGCCCGAGGTGCCGCCCAATTCGCCGTGGACCACCTGATGACCGGAGCGGGGTTGGTCCGGTCATGGCGCCAGGGGAAATCCTCGGTGCCTGGCTTCCTCGATGACCATGCCGGGTTGGCGTTGGGGTTCTATGCCCTCTATGCCGCCACCGGGGAGACCGCGTGGTACGAGAGAGCCATCGATCTGGTGGGCGGGCTGGAGCGCTTCACCCGGAACGAAGGGGGGTTCTATTCCACCCCGGCCGATGGCCCCGACCTGGTGAAGCGACCGTTCGACGTCGCCGACAACCCCTATCCCTCGGGCAACGCCATGGCCGCCGAGGCGTTGATCCTCACCTCGCTGTACACCGGCGAGAGCCGGTGGCGGGAGCAAGCAGACGATGCCCTGGCCGCTGTCGGCGGGCTGGTCGAGCGGTACCCGACCATGGTCGGCCACCATCTCTCGGTGGCCCTCGCCTCAGACGCCCCCAGGGAGCTGGCCCTGGTCGGGGAAGACTGGTCCCGGCTCGCCGCGGTCTATTGGGCCAGGTTTCGCCCCCACATCGCACTCGCACCGTCATCCAATCCCGATGACCGGGTCCCGCTGCTCGCCGGGAGGCCGGCTGGGGACCCGGCGATGGCTTACCTCTGCCGTGGATTCGTATGCGAGTTACCCACCTCCGACCCCGACACCCTGGCCGGGTTGCTCGCCTCCCCGGGTTAGCCGGATGGAGCGCCGGTGACCCGGGCCCGGTCCAAGGCGGTGGTCATCACCTCGGCGGGATAGGGCCCGGAGGCGATCATCCGTTTGGTGCCGATCTCCCCTGCGAGACACTGCACCGCCAAGTCGGCTACCTCGGCCAACTCCTCCTGCTGTCCGAGGACATATTCCCGGTCGACGATATCGCCGTGCCCGGGGACTACCACCGACTCCAAGTCAGCGATGGCACCGGCCAAGGTGGCCGGCCACTCCAGAGGGAAGCTGTCATCGAAGGCGGGTGGCCCCCCTTCTTCGATCAGGTCGCCGAGGAACACCACCGACCCATCGCTGATGACTACACGGATGTCGGCGTCGGTGTGCCCCAGCCCGTGGTAGCTGAGCTCCACGGTCCGGCCGATATCAAGGGTTGCCCTCTCCGACAGTGTCCGTTGGGGAGGAACGATCTCCACCGTGGCGATCTCCTCCCTGGCGGTGTCGCCCAGCCACTCCAGGGCGTCAGCCTTCATCTCGTCGGGACGGGACGTCAAGGTCTCGCTGGTGCGGTCATGACCCCAGATCTCGGCGCCGGGGAACCGGGAGTTCCCGAAGACGTGGTCCCAATGCCAGTGGGTGTTGACCACCCAGGCCACCGCGAGGTCGGTCACCCGGGCCAGATCGGCGAGGATTTCATCGCCCTGGGCATGAGTCGATCGAGTATCGACGATGAGGACCCCCTCATCCCCGACCACCACCCCGACGTTCTCGTCCAGAGTCGGATAGCGGAAACGGAACACACCGACACCCACCTCCTGGATCATCAGCCGAGGTTACCCTCTAGTGAACCTCGATCTAACTTCCGGTTCAGCCTCGGTAGGGTTGGACCCATGGACTACTGGCTGACCATTGGAGAGGTGGCGAAACGATCCGGCGTGGCCACCTCCGCTCTTCGCTTCTACGAGACCAAAGGTCTGATCTCTTCGGAGAGGACCGATGGCAACCAGCGACGTTATCCCCGCGCTGTCCTCCGAAGGGTCGCCCTGATCCGGGCGGGCCAGGAGGTGGGCCTGTCGCTCGCCGAGCTGGCCGAGGCACTGGCCACCCTCCCCGAAGGCGGCGTGCCCACCAAATCGGACTGGGACCGGTTGTCCAGGTCGTGGCGGAGCCGGCTCGACTCCCAGATCTCGGAACTGATCGCCCTCCGAGACGAGTTGTCCGAGTGCATCGGGTGTGGATGCCTCTCATTGAGGAGCTGTGGCCTGTTCAACCCCGGCGACCGAGCGGCCGCCCTGGGCACCGGGCCCCGGTACCTGCTGGGCGACGACCGCCAGGCGGCGATCAGACCGCTTCCCTGATCGGCGTCACCGAAAGGAGCCGTGCGGAGAGCAAGACGTAGGCCACCCACAAGGCATCGGCGAGTGCCAGGTGGAGTAATTGCATCGCCACCGGCACACCGAGGAAGATGTTGGCCACCCCGGTGAGCATCATCGCACCCACCAGGATCGGAATCGCCTTCGCCGCCCGCCCTCGAGGCATCCTGCTCCGGGCCGAAGCCCACCAGGCCGCGGCCACCACCACTACGGCCAGGGCCGGGTGGACCACCCTGATGGTGGTGAGAAAGTGCTCCTCATCGCTGAGATCGTCCCCGCCGATAGGGAACAAGGTGTCGGCCAGGGCGGTGACCGCCCCACTGGCAAAGATCAGGACCAAGGCGATCCCGGCCACGGCCACCCCTTTGGTGACCCTGCGGCTGGCCCGCCAATCGAGTCGACCACCGCCGGAGATCCAGAAGACGGTCAGGGTCAGGGCAGCGAGGAGAAACAGGGTGTTTACCAGGTGCAGGGGGACGGCCACCACCCGGGCCACCGAGGCATCATCGCCGACCCATTCCGCCAGCACGATCATGGCTCCGATCAGGGCTTCGCCCACGATGGCGATCACTGAGAGCAGAGCGCCGGTGCGAGCAGGATGGCCCCGGTCGGTGGCACCACGGACCCAGAGGGCGAGGAGCACCACCAGAAGCAAGGCCAGACCGCTCATGGCCCGGTGGGAGAACTCGATGGTGGTGGCCCCTCCCATCTCAGGCACGATCTGACCCTGACAGGTGGGCCAGGATCGGCCACAACCTGCGCCGCTGCCGGTGGCGCGGACCAGAGCCCCGCCCAGGATCACAACGACGTTGAAAACCAGGACGAGCCAGGCGAATCGGAGAAGGCGGGTCATCGGCCACCCAGGTTACGAGTGTCGGCTGCACGAGTGGCCGGCAACCCGCCGTACTTGGTACTTGGCACTTGGCACCAGGTACCTTTCACATCTTGATCCACGTCGACATCCTCGCCACGATTGGCCATACCCCGCTGGTCAGACTGAGCCGTTTCCACCCCCCCGGCAACCTGGTCGCCAAGGTCGAGTTGAGCAACCCGGGAGGCTCGGTCAAGGACCGGATCGCGGTGGCGATGATCGACCGGGCCGAGGAGGCGGGACTGCTTGGGCCGGGCGGGACCATCGTCGAGCCCACTTCGGGCAACACCGGTGTGGGGCTGGCCATGGTGGGGGCGATCCGGGGTTACCGGGTGATCTGCACCGTTCCCGACAAGGTCTCCAAGGAGAAGCAGGACCTCCTCAAGGCCTTCGGGGTCGAGGTGGTGGTGACACCTACCGAGCTCCTCCCCGAGCACCCCGACTCCTACTACGCGGTCGCCAGGAGGCTGGCGTCGGAGATCGACGGGGCGTTTCACCCCGACCAGTACTCCAACATGGCCAATCCCGAAGCGCACTACCAAACCACCGGGCCCGAGATCTGGGACGGGACCGGGGGACGGATCGACATCCTCGTCGCCGGGGTGGGCACAGGGGGCACGATCACCGGGGCGGGTAGGTACCTCAAGGAGAGGCGACCCGGGATCGAGGTGGTCGGAGCCGACCCTGAGGGCTCGATCTACACCAAGGGCCCGGACGGCGACATCCACCAGTATCTGGTCGAGGGTGTTGGTGAGGACTTCTACCCCGAGACCGTCGACCTCTCAGTGATCGACCGCTTCCTCGAGGTCGACGACGCAACCTCTTTCGCCGCGGCGAGACGTCTCGCCAGGACCGAGGGGATCCTCACCGGGGGCTCAGGCGGAATGGCGGTCCACGCGGCCGCAGTGGTGGCCGCTGAGGCGGAAGACAAGCATGTCGTGGTGATCATCCCCGACTCGGGCCGCGGCTATCTGTCCAAGCTGTTCGACGACGACTGGATGAGAGAGCACGGATTCCTCACATGACCGAGGACCCCCGCTCGGCGGGGGCCCTCAGGGTCGAGTTTCAGCTGCGACATTTCTCCTCGAAGGCCACGGTTGGACTAGTCCCGTGGTAGCCGAAGCCGGGTGGTCCGGGTTTGGAGTCGCCACCGTCCCTAATGGGGAGCGGCGCTCGGCGGTGGGCGCCGCTCAGCGCCCGGCCACCTCCAGAGTCCAAAGACTTTCATGCAACTTGGGACCACCTCCTTTCTCTGGTGAGGAGAGTCTGCCATAGGTCGAGCCGGTTTGCAGTCACAATTCAGAGGCGAAGGGTCCCGAAGAAGTCGTCCCACCACTGACCAAGCGCATCGAGTCCCTGCCCTATAGCCCACAGCAGGGTTATCACCAGCCCCACCAGCGCCACCACGGTGGCCAGGGTGCGAACCCGATACAGCGGCTTCTGGCCGGGGTCCTCGATGTAGGAAGCCTCACCTACCGGCCGGGGGACCTGGGTGGTGGTGACGGTTTGAGTGGTTGTGGGCGCCCCGAGGTCAGTGGGTGGAGGCGGCGCCACCGGAGCCAGCGGGACCATCCGCAGAGCGGCCGCCGTTGGCAACGAGGAAGGCTCGACCTTGTCGGGTTCCCTGTGATCTGGACTGCCCGGAGATGCCGGCGAAACCTCCCCTTCCGGACTGAGACTCTCCTCGAGAAGGGAGGTCATCGACAGCACCACCATCTCCTCCTCGTCCTCCCGGTCGGGCGCCAGCGAGGCTAGGGCCTCCTCGATCGTGGGGCTGGTCTCCTCGACCACCGGAAGCGTCACCCCCGCCTTGCCGAAGAGGGTCCGCTCGTCGACGCCGAGGATGGCCGACAGGGTGGCGATCACCTCGGGGTCGTTGGGGGTGCTCCTGTCGGACTCCCAGGACCGGATCGTCGCCGGGGATCGACCCACCAGGTCCCCAAGCTTGGCCTGACTCAGGCCGAGCTTGGTCCTCCGGTACCTGACAGTGCGTCCGAAGCTCCTCTCGGGCATCGGGGAGATGGTACGGCCGCTGAGCCCGTACCATCCGCCACCAACCCGGACACGTCAGCCTTGCTTGATGCCGGCGATCTCGAACTCCAGGGTGACCTTCTCGGAAACCAGGACTCCGCCGGCCTCGAGGGCGGCATTCCAGCTCACCCCCCAGTCCTTGCGGTTGACCACCGTCGAGCCCTCGAACCCGACCCGGGTCTGCCCCCAGGGATCAACAGCCGATCCGGTGAAGTCGACTTCGAGGGTCACCGGCTTGGTGACACCACGGACAGTCAGGTCACCGGTCGCCCGATAGTGCACCGGGCCTCCCTCGATCGACGTCGTCCGAAACTCGATCTGCGGATATTGATCGAGTGCCAGGAAGTCGTTGCTCCTTATGTGGGCGTCCCGGTCGGCATTGTTGGTGTCGATGCTTGCAGCCTCGATGGTGACCTCTCCGCTCGAGGCGGTCGGGTCGTCGCCGTTTAGATTCAGCGATCCGGAGAACTGGCCGAAGTGCCCCCGTACCCTGGTCACCATGGCATGACGTGCCACAAAGCCAAAGCGGCTGTGGGCCGGGTCGATGGTGTAGACGCCGGTCAGGTCCTTGGTGTCGATCAGTGCCTCCACACGTGTGGCATCCATTGTCGCTCCTTGCTGTCGATACTTAGTTGATGCATCAACCAACATACCGAGAGCAGGGTGACATGTCAACCAAACTGAGTACACTCCGGTCATGGATCGAACCCGTCGCCTCGCCCCCGAAGAGCTGAGGGCGTGGCAGGCCTTTCAGCGGATGGCGGTCAGCCTGGGAGCGCGCCTCCACCGCCGTCTCCTCGAGGCGAGCGGTGTGTCCCTACCCGACTTCGAGGTGCTGACCGCCCTGGTCGAAAGCACCGAGGCACGACTGCGTGCCTTCGAGCTGGGAACCGGTCTCCACTGGGAGAAGAGCCGACTCTCCCACCACCTGAGACGCATGGAGAACCGTGGGCTCATAGATCGTGTGGTGTGTGAGAGCGACGGCCGCGGCCTGTGGGTCAGCCTGACCGCCACCGGGCGTGAGGCCTGGGAAAACGCCTCCCGGGTTCACGACGAGGGGGTGCGGGCGCTGATGCTCGACCAGCTCGACCCTGATTCGATCGCCAGCCTCTCCGAGATCGCCGAGAAGGTGATGGCAGGACTCCCGGACGACACTGACCTCTGCGACCGCTGAACCTGGCCTCCCCATGGGGCCATGGTCGCCGACCGAGCTTCGACTCTCCCGGTTCGATCCGATCCAGGTTTGTATCTTGGTACCCACTACAGAAAGGGACGACATGCGGAAGTGGGCATACATCGCAGCGATCATCTTCGGAGTGGCCTTGATCGCCGGAGGGATCGGAACCTGGGTTCTGGTGAGCAACACCCTGGCAGACCAGCGGATCACCGTCGCCGATGACGCCGACTGTATGAAAGGAGCCGTGGTCCGCGGGCCCTACGGTGCCTACTGTCAGGCGCGCATCATCGAGAAGCACACTCTGGAAGCAACCGGGGGCAGGACCTACGCCGAGATAGACCGGGAGGATCCGGTGCGCCAGGTGGCGATGAACTCATCGTTTCTCCAGGCTTCCCTGTTCACTTCGATCCTTGCCTTCGGTGTCGCTGGACTCGCCACTCTCTCGGGCATCCTCTTCATCCTGATCGGATTGGGCATGAAGGACGTCGGGGAGAGGCTCCCCGGAAGCGATCCGAGGTCGTCGTTGGCGAGCTGAGCCGACACGGCGGTCCGACCGGTCGGGTCAGTCCCCGGCCGGTTGGAACTTGATCAGAGGTGCCTGCTCCACCCACTCGTCGAGACGGGCCTCGACTCGATCCGGGGGTGAGTTCCAACTCTCGATGAGGGCACGTCTCATCAGTGCGGCGCGCTCCTCCTTTTCTGGCACCGGCTCACCCAACACCTGCACGTCGGCCTTCACCCGGCCCTTGAGATGGAGGGTGAATCGGGGGTTCGACTCGATGTTGGCCTCCCAATCCCGCTTTCGGCCGGGGCGCCCGGTGAGCACGAACTCACCCTCGAAGTGGTGGAAATAGATCTCGATCCGGCGGGGCAACCCGGTTCGTCTGCCCATCGTGGTTATGTCGGCGATCCCGCCGCTCTCCATCGCCTGCCGGACTGCAGGGTCCATGTAGTCGGCAACAGCAGGGATCAGCGAGGTGTTCCCGCCGGTTAACTTGTGCCTATGGGCCAGGTGATAACGGTCGAGTCCGCCATCGTGGGTGAGACCGGCGTGTTCACCCTCGACCGTTCGCTCACCGGTCAGGACGGTTACACCTACACCGAGCCTCCGCAGGTGCCCGACACCCCTCCTCGCGAGCTGGCCCGCCGCCTCTTCTCCTCGGACGGCTCCATCAGCCGGATCCACGTACTCTCCAACGTGGTGACCGTGGAGCGGGCCCAGGAGTGGGACGATGATTCACTGGACGGAACCACCAGTGTCATATCCAACCTGTTCCTGTTCTACCAGGAGGAGACACCGGGCCTCATCGACGAGAAGCTTCGGGAGGAGAGCTATAACGCCACCATCTCCTCGATAAGGGCCCACAACCCCGACCTCTGGGTGATGAGGGTGCGCCCCGATGCGCCCGCCGAGCCCTTCAAGGCGGGCCAGTACACCACGCTGGGACTGGGTTTCTGGGAGGAACGCGCCGACGAGGAGATCGAGGACTTCGAAGATGACCCCGGCCAGCGCGAGAAGATGGCCCGCCGCTCCTATTCGGTCTCGAGCTCGATCGTCGACGACGACGGGAATCTGATGCCCGCCCACCCCGAGGACATCGAGTTCTACCTCGTCCTGGTCCGCCGGTCGAACGGCCTTCCCGCCCTGACACCAAGGTTGTTCAAGAAGCAGGTCGATGACCGCCTCTACATGGGTCGGAAGTTCACCGGCCGCTACACCCTCGACCCGGTGGAGCCAGCAGACAGCGTGGTATTCCTGAGCACCGGCACCGGGGAGGCACCGCAGAACGCGATGACCGCAGAGCTGCTCCGCACCGGTCACACAGGGCGGATCCTCAACGCGGTCTGTGTCCGCTACTGGCGGGACCTGGCGTATCTCGACCGGCACCAGGTCGTCCAGGACCGCTGGCCGAACTACACCTATCTCCCGCTGACCACCCGAGAGCCGGAGAACGAGGGCAACAAGGTGTACATCCAGGACCTGATCCTCTCCGGTCGCCTCGAGGAGGAATTGGGCAAGCCCCTCGAACCGGGAAGCACACACGTGTTCCTCTGTGGAAATCCGGCCATGATCGGGCTTCCCAAGTGGGGAGAGGACGGCTCGATGGAGTTCCCGGAGACCCTCGGGGTGTGCCAGATACTCAGCGAGCGCGGCTTCACCATCGACCATCTCAAGGTCAAAGGGAACGTGCATTACGAGGAGTACTGGTGAGCAGGTCTGAGCGGCCGATGAACCGGTTCAGGCGGTCCGATCGCGTCGCTGCACCTCTGCCACTGCTATAGCGGTCATATTGACCACATCGCTGACCGAGGCGTCCCTCTGCAGCACGTGGACCGTCTTCGACAGGCCGGTGAGGATGGGCCCGATCACCTCGGCATCGGCGAGACGGTTGAGCAGCTTGTAAGAGGCGTTGGCCGCGGTGAGGTTGGGGAAAACCAACACGTTGGCGGAACGCTGCAGAGGTCCCGACGGGTGGCGGTCTCGAAGCAGCTCGGAGACCACTGCGGTGTCGGCCTGCATCTCGCCATCCGCCGGCACGTCGGGACGGGCCTGGCGGAACAACTCCACGGCGCGACGCACCCGGGCCGGCTCCTCACCACCAGCCGAGCCGAAGTCGGAATAGCTGATGAAGGCAACCCGGGGATCACGGTCGAAGTCATTTTCCGCGGTGGCGGTGGCCGCCAGGGCGATCTCGGCGAGCTGCTCGGAAGTCGGTTCGATGTTCACCGCGCAATCGGTGAGGAAGAGCGGCCGCCCCCCCACCATCACCAGGTAGACCGCCGAGACGATCGACCTGCCCTCCTCCACCTTGAGGACGTGGAGGGCAGGGCGGATCGTCTCCGGGTAGAAGGAAGAGAGCCCCCCGAGCACCGCATCCGCGGCCCCCTGGTGAACCATCAAGCACCCGTACATATTGGGGTCGGCCACCTGGCGACGGGCGGTTTCCAGGCTCATCCCCTTGTGCCGGCGCAGTTCTTCGAGCACCCGGGCATAGCTCTCGCGGTTCGAGTCCTCGGCGGTGGGATCGATGACCTCCAGACCGTCCAGCGGTATGGCGTAGCCGGATGCGATCGACTCGATCGCCCCGGCGTCGCCGAGGAGGATCGGTCGGGCGATGCCCTCGTCGGCCACGCGCCGGGCAGCCCGGATGATCCTGACGTCGTCGCCGCGGGGGTAGGCCACCCGCTTGGGCTGCTCCATCGCCCGGTTGGTTATCGCATTGACCAGGGCGTGCGACGCCCGGAACCTCGCCTGGAGCTGGGTGCGGTACTGGTCGAAGTCCTCGATGGGCAAACCGGCGAGGCCCTCCTCCATTGCGGCCAGCGCCACCGCCGGCGCCACTTTCCACAAAACCCTCGAGTCGAACGGCTTGGGGATTAGGTACTCCGGCCCGAACGAGAGCTGGTCGAGGTCATAGGCCCGGAGAACCGGGTCGGGCACCGGTTCCCGTGCCAGCTCGGCAAGGGCATAGGCGGCGGCGACCTTCATCTTCTCCGAAACGGCCCGCGCCCTGACGTCGAGTGCGCCCCGGAAGATGAAGGGGAATCCGAGGACGTTGTTCACCTGATTGGGATAGTCGCTGCGGCCGGTGGCCATGATCACGTCTTCGCGGGCGGCTCGGGCGTCGGGATAGGTGATCTCCGGGTCGGGGTTGGCCAGGGCGAACACGATCGGCTGGTCGGCCATCGAACGAACCATCTCCTTGGTCACCGTCCCTGCCACCGAGACGCCGATGAAGACGTCAGCCCCGACCATGGCGTCCTCCAGGGTCCGGGCTGCTGTGTCCACGGCGAATTCCGTCTTAGGCTCGATGAGATCGTCCCTCCCGGTATGGAGCACTCCCCGGGAATCGGTCATCACCACGTTGGCCGGGTCCACCCCAAGAGACATCAGGAACCGCGCCGATGCGATCCCGGCGGCACCGGCGCCGGCGACCACCACCCGGGTAGTGGAGAGGTCACGGCCGGTGATCTCGATGGCGTTGATGAATGCGGCTCCGCCGATGATCGCGGTGCCGTGTTGGTCGTCGTGGAACACCGGGATGTCGAGTCGCTGACGCAGGGTCTCCTCGATGTAGAAGCACTCCGGCGCCTTGATGTCCTCCAGGTTGATTCCTCCCACCGTGGGGGCGAGGAGCTCGCAGAATCGGATCACGTCTTCGGGATCGGTGGCGTCGATCTCGAGATCGAAGACATCGATGTCGGCGAAGCGCTTGAACAACACCGCCTTGCCTTCCATGACCGGCTTTCCCGCCAGAGGGCCTATGTTCCCCAGGCCGAGGACCGCGGTCCCGTTGGAGACCACCGCGACCAGGTTGCCCCGATTGGTGAAGCGAAAGGCGGCTTCGGGGTCGTCGGCGATGGCAAGGCATGGCTCGGCCACCCCCGGTGTGTAGGCCAAGCTCAGGTCATGCTGGGTGGCGGTCGGCTTGGTCGACCTGATCTCCAGCTTTCCCGGCCGGGGCCGCTCGTGATACTCCAGAGCCTCGGAGAAGTTTCGTGGTTCGGCCATGACCCCGAACCCTATTCGCTACTCCCCGGCCTACACAGCCGGGGAGTAGCCGTTGGGGGCGCACCCTGCGAGAATGTGTTGGATGCTGGAGACCGGCCTCCCCCTACACCAGGACAACGGTTACAAGGTCATGACCGGGTGGCGGGTGGGCCATGCCCCCGAGGAGGCGACCACCCGTTCCGGCTTGCTCGTCCCCGTGGGGACCAAGGACGGCAACGACGCCCTCGCCCTGGTCGACGTGGAGACCGGGCAGAGGTTCTGGGCAGTGCCCACCGGTGCCTGGAGGTTCATCTGGCCACCATCGGGCAAGCCGGTGATCGCCGTCCGGGAGTCGCAGATAATCGCCGAGGAGGAACAGGTCCATGTTGGCGACGAGGGTCAGTATCTCTGAGAAGGTTTAATTGGATCGCACCGCCGGGCACTCCCCGCCATCATCGCGGGTCCTGCCGATGACCCAAGAACACACCTCACGGAGACGACGCCGCCTCACCGCCACCATCACCGACCTCCAGGTCGCCATTCAGCGCGCCTTTCTCGTCGGGGTGCTTCTCCCTGGGATGAGCAAGGAGGCCGAGGAACGGTCGCTGGACGAGCTGGCTCTGCTCACCGACACCGCCGGCTCCGATCCGGTGGACTCCGAGGTGGTGAAGCGAGATCAGGTCGACCCGGCTACTTACATCGGGAAAGGCAAAGCCGAGGCGCTGGCCATGCTGACCACGGCGCTCGACATCGACGTGGTCATCTTCGATCATCAGCTCTCACCGGCCCAGCAGCGCAACCTCCAACGGATCTTTGGCTGCGACGTGGTCGACCGGGAGGCGTTGATCCTCGACATCTTCGCCCAGCACGCCACCTCGAGGGTTGGTGCGCTCCAGGTCGAGCTGGCCCTGCTCCGTTATCACCTGCCCCGACTTCGGGGGAAGGGAAGGAGCCTGTCCCAACAAGGGGCCGGGGCGGGTATCGCCAACCGCGGACCCGGTGAGACCAAGTTGGAAACCGACCGGCGCAGGATCCTGCAGAGGATCACCAGGCTCGAAAGGGAGCTCAAGGAGAGCGCCCGCCACCGGGAGACGCAGCGTAAGCAGAGACGGCGCAACCAGGTGCCCCAGGTCTCCATCGTCGGGTACACCAACGCCGGCAAGTCGACGCTGCTCAACGCCCTCACCGACGCCCACGCCCTGGTCGAGGACCGCCTGTTCGCCACCCTGGACCCCACGGTGAGGAAGCTCGCCCTGCCAGGAAAGAAGACCGTCCTCCTCGCCGATACGGTGGGGTTCGTCCGCCGCCTTCCTCACGGATTGGTCGAGTCGTTCCGATCGACGCTCGCCGAGGCTTCACAGGCCGACCTGCTGGTCCACCTGGTCGACGGGACCGACCCTGACCTTCCCGGCCAGGTTGGCGCGGTCCGGGAGGTTCTCTCCGAGATCGGCGCCTCCTCAATCCCCGAGATCCTGGTGGTCAACAAGGGGGATGCCTTGACCCCGGCTCAGCAGCAACGAATAAGGGGGATCTACCCCGATGCGATGATCGTCTCGGCTCTGGCCGGGGAGGGTCTCGACGCTCTCCTCCAGTCGATCGCCGACCTCCTGACCCGTGGTCAGGTGGCGCTTTCCCTCAGCATCCCCTACGACCGGGGTGACATGGTGGCCGCAGCCCACCGTCTCGGTGAGGTCATCGAGGAGAAACACGACGAGTCGGGGACCATCCTCGACGTGCGGCTTCCGGCGGCGGCTGCCGACCGGTTCGCCGCCTTCGCCCGCTAACCCGAGTCGATCAGGGTGGCGGCGCCGACTATCCCGGCGTTGTTGATCCGCGCCGCCGGGATCACCGGGAGTTGTGGGGAGAGGAACCCGCCCCACTTGTCCCACCGCTTGACGATCCCCCCTCCGACCACGATCAGCTTGGGAGAGAAGACCCTGGCCACGTGGGAGAGGAACCGGTCGGCCCGCCCCGCCCACTCCTTCCAGTCGAGCCCCTCTTGCTCCTTGGCGGCGGCGGCGAAATGCTTCTCGCATGGGGTATGCCCGTCGAGTTCGATGTCGCCGATCTGGAGGTTGGGCACCAGCCGCCCATCGTTGAGCAGGGCGCCGCCGATCCCAGTCCCGAAGGTGACCACCAGCACCACACCCCCCACCCCGCGGGCGGCTCCGTACCGCGCCTCGCACAGGGCAACCGCGTCGGCATCGTTGACCATCCGCACCCGGCGGCCGGTGGCCTTCTCGAAGAGAGCCACTGCGTCGACCCCGATCCACGAGCGGTCGATGTTGTTGGCGGTGAGGACAATCCCGTCAGCAACCACTGACGGGAACCCGATGCCCAGGGCGCCGGGGTGGTCCAGCTCCAAGACCAGGCCGGCAACTGCGGCCGCCACCGCCTCCGGTGTGGCCGGATCGGGGGTGAGGACACGGTGACGCTCACCTGCCAGGTCACCCAGGTCGAGATCGACCAGGGCCCCCTTGGTACCGGTGCCGCCGATATCGATGCCGAGCGCATATCTGGAGCTCACCCGGCCTCAGGGTAAGCGCGGCCTGATAGAGGTAATACCCTCCGGCGGGTGAGCGAACCTGAACCCAGAGGAGACATCGGTGTCGTCGGGCTGGCGGTCATGGGAGCCAACCTGGCTCTCAACCTGGCCGACTCGGGTCATAGGGTCGTGGTCTACAACCGGACCACGTCGGTGACCGACGAGTTCGTCGGCGGCGAAGCCGGATCCAAAGAGATCAGGGGGGTGACCACCCTCGAGGACATGGTGGAGGCGCTGGGTACTCCCCGGGTGGTACTGCTCATGGTCAAGGCGGGTGCCCCGGTGGACGCGGTGATCGACGAGCTGGTACCCCTGCTCGAACCGGGGGACGTGATCATCGACGGTGGCAACTCGCTGTACACCGACACCAACCGCCGGCACCGCGCCCTCGCCGAACATGGCATCAAACTCCTGGGGGTGGGCATCTCCGGTGGCGAGGAGGGCGCTCGCCACGGCCCCTCCCTGATGCTGGGCGGCGACGCCGCCGCCTGGCCCGTGGTCGACGCCATGCTCAAATCGATCGCCGCGGTCGCCCCCGACGGCGAGGCTTGCTGCAACTGGGTGGGTCCCGAGGGGGCCGGACATTTCGTCAAGATGGTCCACAACGGCATCGAGTACGGCGACATGCAGGTGATCGCCGAGGCCTACGATCTGATGCGCCGCGGGCTGGGGATGTCGCCGGCGGAGATCGGCGACGTCTTCGCCCGGTGGAACCAGGGGAGGCTGCGCTCCTACCTGGTGGAGATCACCGCCGACATCCTCCACACCACCGATGAGGGAGCACCCCTGGTCGACCTCATACTCGACGCCGCCGGTCAGAAAGGCACCGGCAAGTGGACGGTGATCGCCTCGATGGACCTCGGCGAACCGACCGCATTGGTCGCCGAAGCGGTGTACGCCCGCATCGTCTCCTCCGACCCCGATCGCCGCCAGAAGCTCTCCGGGGTGTATGACACCCCGCTGGCCGACGTCGAGGGGGCCACCCTCGACGACATCGAGACCGCCCTCTACGCCTCGAAGATCATCAGCTACGCCCAAGGATTCCGGTTGATGGCTGCGGCATCCACCGAGTACGGCTGGGACATCGACCCCGGAGCCGTGGCCTCGCTGTGGCGGGCGGGATGCATCATACGTGCCGACTTTCTCGAGGACATAACCGCCGCCTACCGGAACGACCCCGGGTTGGCCGACCTCACCCTGGCTCCGTTCTTCACCGACGCCCTTCGCTCCGCGGAGGGACCCTGGCGACGAGTGGTGGCGGGTGCGGTCCGGGCCGGGATCCCTGTCCCTGCATACTCGAGCGCCCTGGCCTACTTCGACGGAATGCGCTCGGCACGGCTTCCCGCCAACCTGATCCAAGCTCAACGTGACTACTTCGGGGCCCACACCTTCGAGCGCACCGACAGCACCCGCGGTACCTGGTACCACCATGACTGGAACCCGGCCTGACGTCCGGGTTCCAATCCGGACTCTGTAGGCGGCTTGACCTGACTGGAACGGCTTGGGCCGCGGTGTCCCACAGGAGCGCTTGCGACCTGTGGCTGATACCCCGACCTGCACCACGCCTCGCTTTGCTCGGCCCTGTTGCCTTCGGGGGACACGCAGGACGGAGCCGCTGCTAGACGGGTGGCAGTTCGCTGATCTCCATGAGCGGTGGTTGATCGAACCCGGGGTCGAGAGCATCGGCCGCTTCGACGTGTTCCCTCTGGATCCCCAGCAAGAACAAGATGGCGTCGAGGAATGGGACGGTCAGCGAGGTCTCCACGGCCTCGGTGAGGATCGGCTTGGCGTTGAAGGCGATCCCCAGACCGGCGGCCTTGAGCATCTCCAGGTCGTTGGCGCCGTCACCGATGGCCACCACCTGGTCGAGGGGAATCCCCTCGGCGGCGGCGATCTCCTCGAGGAACCTCGCCTTGCGAGCGGCGTCGACCATCTCCCCGACCAGCCCCCCGGTGAGCACCCCTTCCTTGATGTCCAGGGTGTTGGACAAGGAGTAGTCGATGCCCAACTGATCGGCCAGGGCGCTGGTGAACCTGGTGAACCCGGCTGAGACGATGGCGGTCTTGATACCCAGTCGCTGCAGGGTGCGAATGAAGGTGCGGGCGCCGGGGGTGAGGGTGATGTTGGCCGCCACCCGCCACAGGGCGTCCTGTTCGAGACCGGCGAGCAGGGAGACCCGCTCCCGGAGCGACTGCTCGAAGTCGATTTCTCCCGCCATGGCAGCCGCGGTGATCTCGGCCACCTTGTCCTCGACCCCGGCCTCACGGGCGAGGAGGTTGATCACCTCCTCCTGAATCAGGGTGGAATCGACGTCCATGACCACCATCCGCTTTGCCCGCCTTCCCAGCCCGTCGGGCTGGATGGCGACGTCGACCGGGCTGTTGGCGGCGAAAGCGCCCAGCTCGGTGGTTATCAACTCGATGTCCCCATCAGATATCGCCAGCTCGTAGCTGACCACCGGATAACGGGAGAGGCGGTAGATGCGTTCGATGTTTGCCCCCCCGCGGGCAACTGCGGCGGCCACCGCACCAAACTCCTCCGGACCCACCCGCGAACCAATGAGTGTCACCACCGACATCCTCTTGATCGGTGTGGGTATCGGCTCGACCTCCTCGAATTCCACATGTAGCCCTTGCTCCCAGGCGAAGAAGAGCAGGTCGCGGATGGTGGTCTGCTCAGCGACCAGTCCGATCAGCACGTTCAAGGTGAGCCGACGGCGGACCACTATCTGTTCCACGTCGTAGATCTCGGCTCCGCCGTCGGCGAGGATGGCCATCAGCCCCGCCGAGATCCCGGGGTGGTCTCCCCCATGGAGTGACACCAACACTGTCTTGCGCTCTTCGCTCATCGTGTTGCAGGGTAAATCCCACCAGTCGGCGGACCCGCTTTCTCCACGGAGGGCGCCCCGGTACCATTGCCTCAGGCACCGCTACCGAGAGGCTTTCCATCTTGTCCGATAGCTCGTTCCGCTTGCCCCGCAACGTCATCCCCGACCACTACGACATCACCCTCGACCTCGACCTGGAGACCTTCACCTTCTCCGGCGAGGTGGGCATCGACATCAGGGTGGAGTCCGCTACTTCCGCCATCGTCCTCAACACCGCGGCCATCGACATCAAAGAGGCCTTCCTCAACTCCGAGGACGAGCGGTTCGCCCTATCCGGTATCTCCTACGACGAGAAAAACCAGCGAGCCACCCTGGACCTGGAGTCGGCGATCGGGCCGGGGAGCTACCGCCTCGTCATCGACTACACCGGTGAGATCAACGACCAGCTCAAGGGTCTCTACCGGTCCTCTTTCAAGGACTCTGAAGGTGGAGAACACACCATCGCCACCTCCCAGTGCCAGTCCACCGATGCCCGTCGCATCTTCCCCTGCTGGGACGAGCCCGACTTCAAGGCGACATTCAAGACGACCATGATCGTTCCCCAGGGGGTCGAGGCCTACTCCAATGCCAGGGAGGTGGAGCGGTTGCCCCGCGACGGCAAGGTCGAGTTCCGCTTCGCCGAGACCATGAAGATGTCGACTTACCTCCTGGCCTTCATAGCTGGACCCTTCGAGGCCACCGAGCCCATCGTGTCGCGGGGGACTCCGATCCGGATCATCGTCCCCAGGGGCAACCTCCACCTCACGGAGGTCGCATTGCAGAACGCGGTGTTCTGCTTCGAGTACCTGTCCGACTACTACGGAATCCCGTACCCGGGCGACAAGCTGGACCACATAGCCATCCCCGATTTCGCAGCCGGAGCCATGGAGAACGTGGGGTTGATCACATACCGGGACGCCTACCTGGTGATCGACAAGGACAAGGCCAGCCAGGCGGAATTGCAGAACAGCCTCGACGTCATCGGGCACGAAGTGGCTCATCAGTGGTTCGGCAACCTGGTGACCATGGCCTGGTGGGAAGGTGCCTGGCTCAATGAGGCATTCGCCTCGTTCATGGAGTTGAAGGCCACCGACGCCATGCGTCCGGAGTGGAAGCGCTGGCTCGCCTTCGCCAACCTCGAGGTCCCCTGGGCGATGGGCACCGATCAGCTGGCAAGCACCCGGCCCATCGAGTTCGAGGTCAACGCCCCCGAGGAAGTCGACCAGATGTTCGACTCGATCACTTACGGGAAGGGCTCGGCCGTCCTGCACATGATCGACGAGTTCATCGGGGTGGAGAGCTTCCGTAGGGGTGTCGGCAACTACCTCCGCAGGCACGCCTACGCCAACACCGTGACAGGTGATCTCTGGGAGGGTCTCGACAGTGCCTCGGACTGGCCGGTCAGCGAGGTCATGAACACCTGGGTGTACCAGCGTGGCTTCCCCCAAATCGAGATCAGGGCGTCCGACGATGGCATCCGCCTCTCACAACGCCGCTACCTGGTCATCCCCGACGAGACCGACACCACCATCTGGAAGGTCCCCATTCAGCTCGGTGGGTCGTCCAACGGGGAGACCTTCACCAGCAAGGTGCTTCTCGAGGATGATGAGATCGTGGTCCCCGTGGACGGTCTCGACTGGGTGGTCGGCAATGGCGGTGGCTACGGCTTCTACCGGACCAGCTACTCCGACGACCTCTTCGCTCGTCTGTTGGACCACATCGGCGATCTCGACGACATCGAGCGATACACCCTGGTGTCCGACACCCTGGCCTTTGTCAGGAGTGGCCAGGCCGAAGCATCCAGCTTCCTCGACTTGATCTCCACCTTCACCGATGAGCAGGAGCACGCCATATGGTCGGTGATAATCGCCGGCCTGGGGACCGTCGAGCATCACACCCTCGAGGAGGCAGTCCGACCCGCCTTCCAGGACTTCGTCCGGTCACTGCTCGGCCCGACCCTGCAACGTCTCGGCTGGGAGCCAAGACCGGAAGACAGCGACCTGGAACGAAAGCTCCGTGGCGATGTGATCGGCGGCCTCGGTGTCCTCGGTCAGGAGCCCGAGGTGATCGCCCGTTGCCGAGCACTGGTCGAAGACCTGATCGCCGGGGGGTCACCAGACCCCGAGGTGGCAACCGCAGCCCTCACCGTGTTCGCCAGGTTCGCCGACCATGACGGCTACCAGCTCCTATGGGAGACCTATCGGCAGGCAAGGACCCCGCTCGATCAGGTCCGATACCTCAGGTCGGTGGCAGGGGTTCCGGTCGAGGAACTGGCGGTGTCCACCATGGACAAGGTCGTCGATGGCGACATCAAGACCCAGGACGGCTTCTGGGTGTTCGCCAGGCTGCTGATGGGCAAGGCAGGACCTGCGGTGTGGGCCAGCGCGGCATCCCGTTGGGACCGGGTCCTCGAGGTGATGCCGGGGATGACCCGCACCCGGGTAGTCGAAGGCATCTCGGCGCTCTCCCAGCCCGAGGTCGCCGCTGATGTCAAGGCATTCCTCTCCGAGCATCCGATACCCGAGGCGGCCCGGTCGGTGGAGCAGAACCTGGAGAAGCTGGAGACCAACGTACGGCTCCGCCGGCGGGAAACCCCGCTGGTCACCGAGTACTTCTCATAGGCCGGCAGTCCGTCAGCCGAAAGTCGCAGTACCGGCTGAAGGCGATGAGGGTGGCGAACCGCTCACCGCCTCCTGGAGCGAACGCAGGAGGGAGGGATGGCCCTACTTCAGCTCGACGGTGGCGCCGGCGGCCTCCAGGGTCTCCTTCGCCTTCTGGGCGGTCTCCTGGTCGACAGCCTCCAGCACGTTGGCAGGGGCCCCGTCGACCAGGTCCTTGGCCTCCTTGAGCCCCAGGCTGGTGAGCCCGCGGACCTCCTTGATCACCTGGATCTTCTGCGATCCGGCGCCGGTGAGGACCACGTCGAACTCGTCCTTCTCCTCGGCCGCCGGTGCTCCGGCGTCCCCACCTCCGGCGGCTGGCATGGCAGCCACCGCCATCGGGGCCGCCGCGGTCACGTCGAACTTCTCTTCGAACGCATCAAGGAATTCTTTGAGCTCGAGGACGGTCATCTCCTCGAACACGGAGAGCAGTTCCTCTGTCTTGTTCTTGGCCATTGCTTACTCCTCCTCGGCCGCTCCGGCCGGGGTCTCGGCGGGCTCTTCGACGGGGGTGGCGGCCTCCTCGACCGCACCCCGGGTCAGGTCACCCGGGTCTTTCTTTTCCAGAAGCTGACTGAACAACGATGCTGCATCGCGGGTGAACGAGGCAAGGAACCCGGCGCCCTTTACCAGTGGGGCCTTGGCCGCCCCGGCAATCCTGGCGAGCAGCACCTCGCGGGGCTCGATGTCGGCGAGACGGGAGACCTCCTCGGGTGTGAGGATGTTCCCCGACAGGTACCCGGCCTTGAGCACCAGGACATCGTTGGTCCTGGAGAAGTCCCTGAGTGCCTTGGCGGTAGCCACCGGATCCCGGTGGGCGAAAGCCAAGGCGGTGGGCCCGGCGAGATAGTCGTCGAGACCATCGATCCCGGCGTCGCCGGCGGCCAGCTTTGCCAGGGTCATCTTGACCACCTTGTACTCGGCTCCGCTGTCCCTCAGTGCTCGACGAAGCTCCTGGACCGCCTTGACCGAGAGCCCCCGGTACTCGGTGAGGAACACCGCCTCTGCGCCCTCCAACGCTTCCTTGATGTCACTTACAGCTTGGACCTTTTCCGGTCTTGGCATGAACGCCTCTCCCTAGAAATCAGTAACCCCCTCGGCGAAGACAAGGGGGCTCGGAAGCAACCTGCGCTGGCGGGCTGATGGCCCCTTCGGTCCCGGGGACGCCGGCGGTCTTCGGTCGAGTGATTGGAGTTGCATCGGCGATTCTAACCAGGGCGCTGCCCTTGTCAGAATCGTCTCTGCTCATCGGCTTGATCCCAATTCCCGCCTTTCTGAGCAGGTGGTTTCCAGGATTTCCCTGGACAGGAGGGCCGGTGCGCGCGACACTGGCACCGTTGACAATTGGGGGTTTCCGCCTGCCGGCGGGATACCTGACCGCCCCCGCCCGAATCACGGACCCGAGATGTGAGGGCCGCGGGCCGACAGACTGCGACCAGCCCCTACCCTGGTCCACAGAGAGAATGTCGGTTACGTGCGGACGGTGGACCTGGCAACCGAATGCCCTCCCAACCCACGGTGCGTCTGTGGAGCGGAAACCCCCTCGCTCAACGAGAAAGCCCCCGGTCTTGGGGGCTTTCTCTTGGATTCGACGCGGCCCCTCAAGAAGGCAGGAGGGTCACGAAGCCAGTTCGGTGAGCTCGTCGATGTGGCCCACGTCGACCTTGACCCCCGGGCCCATCGTCGAGGACAGCGTCATCCCCTTCAGGTAACGCCCCTTGGCCGCCGCCGGCTTGGCCCTGATCAACTCGGCAGTGAGAGAGGCAAGGTTTCCCACGAGCTGGTCGATGTCGAACGACACCTTCCCCACGGGAACATGGACGTTCCCGTAGCGGTCGTTGCGGTACTCGATGCGCCCACCCTTGAACTCGGTCACCGCCTTGCCCACGTCCGACGTGACCGTTCCCGCCTTGGGATTGGGCATGAGGCCGCGGGGCCCGAGCACCCGACCCAACTTGCCCACCTCGGCCATCATGTCGGGGGTGGCGACTGCCACGTCGAAGTCGAGCTCACGACCTCCCTGGATCGCCTCGACCAGCTCGCTGCCCCCGACCACATCGGCGCCGGCCTCGGTGGCCTCCTTCTCCTTGTCGGGGGGGCAGAACACCGCGACCCGCACCGTCTTGCCGGTCCCATGGGGCAGGGCCACCGTCCCTCGGACCAGCTGATCGGCCTTGCGGGGGTCGATGCCCAGGCTGAACACCGCCTCCACGGTCTCGTCGAAGTTGGCCGAAGCCAGGGTCTTGACCAGCCCCAGGGCTTCCGAGGCTGGGTAGGGGGTGGCCTTGTCGTACCTCGAGGCCGACTCCCGGTACTTCTTTCCGTGCGCCATTGGTTTTCTCCTTGTGGTCCAGGCGGCCCGATTCGGGCCTCCCACCGTGGCCGCCTTTCGGCGACCCGTCCTCCCTATTCGGTGACCGTTACTTGGACTCTCAGTACCAAGTACTCAGAACCAAGTACAGCGGCTGTCGACTAGTCAGCGACCGTTATTCCCATCGACCGGGCGGTGCCTTCGATCACTTTCATGGCACCCTCGACGTCGTTGGCGTTGAGGTCGACCATCTTGGTCTCGGCGATCTCCCGCACCTGGGCGCGGGTGACGGTCCCCACCATGACCTTGTTGGGCTCACCCGAGCCCTTATCTACCCGGGCTGCCTGCCGGAGCAGGGCGGCTGCAGGAGGCGTCTTGGTGACGAAGGTGAACGAGCGGTCCTCGTAGATGGAGACCTCGACCGGGATGATCTGGCCCCGCTGACCTGCGGTTGCGTCGTTGTACGCCTTGACGAAGTCCATGAGGTTGACCCCATGAGGACCGAGAACGGTGCCCACCGGCGGAGCAGGGGTGGCCTGGCCCGCAGGGAGTTGGATCTTCAGGGTGGTGACGAGTCTCTTTCTGGCCATTTCCTACCTGTCAGTTCTTCTGTATGTCCTCGAAGCCGAGCTCGACGGGGGTGTCACGGCCGAAGATGTTGACCAACACCACGACCTTCTGCTGGTCGATGTTGATCTCCTCGATGATCCCGTTGAAGTCGGCGAAGGGACCGGTGACCACCCGCACCTGCTCGCCAACTTCCCACTCCGGCTTGAAGCGGGGCTTGGCCTTCTCCTCTTCTTCCTGAACCCCGAGGAAGCGCTCCACCTCGCGTCGGGAGAGCGGGGTCGGCTTCTGCGCATTGCCGGCGACGAACCCGGTGACCCCGGGGGTGTTGCGCACTGCGTACCAAGAGTCGTCGTCGAGGGTCATCCTCACCAGGATGTATCCGGGGAACACCTTGCGGGGGACGGTCACCTTCTTGCCCCCTTTGAACTCGACGACGTCCTCCATGGGGATGTGGACCTCGAAGATCCGGTCCTCCATGTGCATCGACTGGATCCGGGTCTCCAGGTTGGCCTTGACCTTGTTCTCGTACCCGGAGTAGGAGTGGATGACGTACCAGTCCCCGGGAAGGTCGTAGGGGCTGGGGGGGCGAGGGGCCTCAACCGTCTCCGTCGCCGCCTCCCCTTCGGAGGCGGTCCCGGTGAGTTCCTCACTCTCCAGCACCGGGTCGGGGGCGTGGGTCACGTCTGCCTCAGTTCGACCAGCCAGAGAACCGCCTGCTTGGCCAGCACATCGAGCCCGAAGACCACCGCAGTCAGGATGGCGGTGGTGATCACGGTCACCGTGGTGAAGGCGATCATCTGCTCACGGTTGGGCCAGGTCACCTTCTTCAGCTCGACCCGCACCTCGTGGAGGTACTCCCCGACCCGGTGGGCAAGCGATCTTCGCTCTCCTGGAACCTGCGACCTGCCCTGGAGGGCGGCGGCGCGCCGCTGCGCCCGGCTGGGCCCGGACTCCTCGGCCTTCTTACGTCGCCGCTCCTCGGCCTCCTGGAGGCGGCGCATCTCTCTGTTCATTCTTTCTCGCCTGATTAACGCTTCGGGTCTTCGGCAGGGGCGGAGGGACTCGAACCCCCAACCTCCGGTTTTGGAGACCGGCGCTCTACCAATTAGAGCTACACCCCTTGGGGGGTTCGCGGGTCGCCCAAGTATAAGAGGGCCAGCCCCGATTGCGGAAACCGATCCCAGCGTGTGCACCTCCCGCCCAACGGGGCCGTTCTGTGCACACGCCGGGACTGCTCGTGTGCGTCCACCATCGCCCGTAGACCGCTTGTGCACACGCTGAGTACCGGGAAAGCCGATGATGGCCGTGCCGGCCATCCCTTCGTCGCTGTCGTGGAGCCGGGGGCGTAGAGGCACACGGCCACCTCGTGAACCTGGGCCGCCTCGTCGATCGCGTGTGAGCTCTGGTGCTTCTGGGACTTGGACGGTTGCTCGACCCGGATCAGCCCGCGGTACCGGGGCGAAGACGCCAGATGATAAAGGCGGCCGCCATCGAAAGCAGGGCGGCGATCACCGCCACCGGGCGCCTCCAAGAGCGGGGGATGGCCAATTCACCCTCCAACGCCGACATCACCCTCCACTCCAGGTCGGCCGGGGCCCTGGTCTGTTCCCCGGCCATCGCCCGCAGCTCACGAGCGGTGCGGGTCATCGCTGCGTGCCGGGCCTGGCAGCGGAGGCAGCCTTCGGCATGCCTCCGGAACGGCGCCACCACCGCGGTCCCCTCCACCGCGCTGTTGGCCACGAAAGGCGCCGCCACCTCACAGGTCAGCCTCATGCGCTCTCCTCCAGGTCCCGGGCCAGCCGGGCTCTCGCCCGGTGGAGCCTGACCTTGGCGGCGGTGACGCTGATCCCCATCACCTCAGCGATCTCGTTGTGTGACCATCCATAGACATCCTTCATCACCACCACCTGACGATGCCCCTCGGGCAAGCGGTCGAGGGCGGTGCCTAGCCGGCCCCGGAGCTCGAGGAGCTCCCCGGCCGTCGCCGGGTCGTCGGGGCCGGGAGGAGCTGGTGTCTCCCGGTAGTCGTCGAGAGGTATCGCCGCGTGACGACGGGCCCGGTCGCGCTGGGTCCAGGCGGTGTTGACCGTGATCCGGTGCAGCCAGGTCGACAATTGGGCCTCACCGCGAAACCGGGGTAGGGCACGCCACGCCCTGACCAGGGTCTCCTGCGCCACGTCAGCCGCCAGATGCGGGTCCCCGACCAGTCGTCTAGCCAATGAGTACACCTCGTCTTGGTGAGCCCGCACCAGAGCGGCGAAGGCCGCCCGGTCCCCCTGCTGGGCCCTGGCGACGAGCTCGATCTCCTTGAGGTTTTCGACCCGCTCATCGTCCCATGAGTTACTCATCGGCGAGCTCGACGCGGGCGCTGAGGTACTCGGCCTCGGGATCGTTGAGAGTGACTACCACCTGGTCTCCCCCCGACGTCGCCTCCACCATCACCGGACGGGCGGGAAGCAGAGGGCTGCGGAATCGCACCCGGGCCGAGGCGAACGGCCGGTCCCCCGGGCGTCCCGAGTAGGCCTCCTGGAGCGCCCACGAGGCCTGAAGCAGTCCGTGGACCACCACCCCGGGCAGCCCGGCGGCCACCGCCGCCTCGTGGTCCCAGTGGATCGGGTTCCAGTCCCTGGTGGCCGCGGCGTAACGGACCAGATCGGCACGTGAGGCCGAACGCTGGCCCGGCTCGGGATCACCACGGTGGCCGTGCGGCGGCTCGGGACGCTCGAAGGCCGCCTCTATGGGCAGGGACTCGCCGGCGACCAGGAACAGCGACGACCCCCCTACCACGGGGGTATCCCCTCCGACGGCCAAGAACTCGAAACTCACGTAGTTGACCCCGCCCCGATGGCGGACACGGTTGACCGAGCCGGTCACCGCCAAGGTTTCGCCCATCATCAGCGGGCGGTGCCAGGTGAATCCCTGTTCGCCGTGGACCACAGCGTGTCCCGAGAGCTCGTCGAGCAGACCGGGGGCGACCATGAAGAGGGCGGCGGCGGCGAAACCTGGCGGCGCCGCATCCCGCCATCGATCGGAACGGTCGGCGGTGACCTCGAGGTAGTCGGCAACCCGAGAGGCAGTGACTTCCAGGACGGCCGGTCCGAGCTCGAGACCGGTCAGATGGTCCACACCGGCCTCGTCACCGGGGAGCGATCAGCGGGGAGTGCCCTCACCACGGACACGCTAGCCCTTGGGCACCGATCGGCCACTCCCCCCCGAAACCAGATCCGACACCCGCTCACCGCTGATGAATGCGGCGTGAACCGTGCCGAAGGCTGAGGGCACGGTGTGCTCGCCGGCGAGGACCACGCCCTCGCCGATCGGCTGGGCCAGGGTGCGCATGTCTTCCGGGGTGGAGCCAGTGGGCAGGTAGCTGTACGACCCCCGCGACCAGGGGTCGTTTGCCCAGTCGGTGGCGACCCCGGCAATGGGCGGCGGCACCTGCCCGAAGATCCGCTGGAGGGACTCCAATGCCAGCTCCACCCTGTGGTCGGGCTCCACCTCGGTTAGAGGTGGCTCGGCGAGGGGCGGGTTGTGGAACCCCATCAGGGTGGGGGCGCCAACCGACGGGGTGGCGTCGTACCAGGCGGGGTAGGCCCGGTCGCCGGAGAGATTGGCGATCCGACCCAACCCTTCAGGCCACCAGGTGTGGTCGAAGCGGAGGATCACCTTCTCCAGACTGGCCACACCCAGGCGGGTGACGGCAGTACGGTGCCCTACAGGTAGGGGGGGTTCGAACACCACCCCACCAGCCTGGAGCACGCCCAGGGGGACCGAGACCACGGTGACGTCGGCGGTGAGCCGACCGGACGGAGTCATCACCGCGGTGGGTCCGCCCGATTGCACCACGGATACCGGCGTTCCCAACCGGATCTCCAATCCCCGGGCCAGCCCCTCGACGAGGCGCCGGTAGCCCCCCTGGGGAAGGGAGTTGTCCCCGCCATCGGCGTAGGCCGCCGAGCCGGAGAGGCTGATCACGTCGGGATGGGCACCGATATTGAGCCCACCGCTCACCCATTTGAGGAAAGCAGAGGACATCTCGGCGGCCCGGCCGGTGAAGCCACCGCCGCCCAGGTACCAGTCGACGCCGTCACTCCAGGACGCCTCGGGATCGCCGAGTGCCCGGGCCGCCTCGCCGGGGTCGAACCCCAGCGAGGCCGTCACCACCGCGGTGGCCAGGTGGCCGGGGACGAGGCCATCCTCATCGGCAACCGCCATCCCCCATCCCCACGGCGGGTCATCGAGCACCGGGACACCCGACGCCTCGAGGTGGCGGATCACCGGGTTGATCTCCCGATCGTGGAGGAAGGAGCCTCCCAGATCGACCCATGCGCCGCCGACCTCGGTGGTGAAGGTTCGACCCCCGATGCGTTCCCTGGCCTCGAGTACCAGCACCTCCCAGCCGCGATCGGCCAGGCGACGGGCGCAGGTCAGACCGGAGACCCCCGCCCCGACCACGATGACGCTTCGCATCGCTGCAGCCTAGAAGGGGCCACCCGAACGGTCACCCACCCTGCTCGGGGTCCCCGGAGGGTTCAGCATGGGCTTCGACCGCTCGAAATGCCCGCTCTTCGAGAACGTGCTCGTAGGAAGGCTGGAACACCTCCTCGATGAGCCCGACCGTGTTCCCCCGGCGGGGGCCGTTGCGGTAGTAGATCCATCCTCGCCCCGCGGCCCAGGTAGCCACCCGATGCACCGAGTAGATCCCAAGACCACCCAAGGCAAAGGCGAGGATCCACCTCATCTCAGCCAGACCCCCGCCCTATACGGCCGGGGGCGCCCTCCAAATACCAAGCACCAAGTACGGTGAGCCGACTATCTCGTCTCCCGGTGGACGGTGTGTTGTCGGCACCAGCGGCAGTACTTCTTCAACTCGAGCCGGTCCTGGGTGTTGGACTTGTTCTTGGTGGTGACGTAGTTACGCCGCTTGCACTCGGTGCAAGCCATGGTCAATGGCGGTCGCTTATCAGAGGGCATTGGTCACTCGATTCGCACGCATGCACTCACTTCGTACGTGCCTACCCGGTACTGCGTACTTCGCACTTCGGCTGTCGATTCCGAGTACCAGGCTCTCGGTGAGTACCCGCATCGAAACAACAGTGGGA
>CAZNDH010000006.1:0-96614 GCA_964571765.1 uncultured Acidimicrobiaceae bacterium | reverse complement strand
ATCAACTGATACTGCGTGAGTCTGCCGGTGAACCTGGCCAACCAGTAATTCTGGGCGCACGCCGGAGTGCCGCTATGCGCTAGCTGGCCCAGAGGGCGTTACTAGCGCAGAACTGTTGATCTGGGATGGGTTCCCTGACTCCTTTCCAATGACTCATAGGATGAGAACTCGCAATGGCACTCGGCGACGACCTGGCTCGTAAATGGACGGACCTCGGCACGGAGGCTCGCCAAGGTGAGATCCCCGCCTCCGACCCGCTGCCGTGGGACTTCCACGACACCGTTTTCCGCTGTGCCTGGGAGTACACCGTGGCCGACTTCGAGGCCGAGGTCGGTTTCCATCTTGCCGTTCTCGGACTCGAGGCCATCGCCGTCGACGACACCTATGCCCTATTCAGCACCTCGGGTGGCGAGATCCAGTTCGCCTGCCGCCGCGCCGATGGACCTGCCGCGTCGCTGGACGGGCACCGCCTGACGCTGATGACGCGGAATATCGAGCGCTTCGCTACGGCGCTGTCGGCACGGCTGCCCCCGGAAGGCATCGGACGGTCGGCGGGCTCACCCGTGCAGACGGTCATCACCGCCACGACGCCGGCGGGTCTCACCATCGACGTCTGGGAGGATCCGGGGATCCGCGGCGATCCATAACCGGGCCCAGTCGGCGGCCGCCTCCCGGCTCAGATCCGAGGCGAGTGCCCGTGTGCGTCCTAGGCGCAGGTGCCGATCTCGCGCACTTCCGGAGATATCGTTATCCGCGCTTGGCAGGGTGTTGCGCTAGCGGACCCGAGGTGATCTACGACCCGACTTGAAGCGGGGCAGCTACTAGCCCGCTCTCACCGAATACGCCTCCTATCCCACCGGCCAGTTTGTAGGTGCCCACCAAGGCGTTGGTCGACAAGTCCACAGACAGGAAAGTTTCATCCCACTGGGTGAAGTAGACGTATGACCCGTCGGCCGAGAATGAGACGAACCGCAGGTCGTCGTACGGGAGATCCACCTCTCCCACTACTTCATGGGTATCGGTGTCGATCACGACCACCGGATGTCCGGAATAGATGGTCGTATCGACCGTGTCCTTCCGCGTCACCCCCCAGCCGATCAACCTGGCACCGTCGGGCGTGAGGGACACCTGAGCGGTGGGCATGTCCCAGGTGCCGACCACCTCCCATGTGGCGAGGTCGATGGCTTGGACTCCTTGCGGCTTCCACTCAACGTGCCAGTCGCCTACTTCCAAACCAACGAACTCCCCGACTTCGCTGGCCACATACAGCGTCAGCCCATCTGGGTCCAGCGCCGCGCTGGCAATTGCCCCGGCCTCGGGCCCTTTTGCAACAGCGACAGGGTTCCAATTTGCGATGAGACGGTTGAGCCAAGCAGTCGGCGCTTCCCAGTTGTGCTCAACAACGGTGCCGTTGGTCAGGTCTATCACCGTAACCACGGGTTCGTCGGCGTGGACCACATAGACACTCGAACCATCGTGGCTCCATGCGACTCCCGGTTGGTAGAACTCGCCGACCACCCAGTCTCCGACGTCGAACTCTTCGCTTCCTTCTAGCGTCACACCGGGAAGCTCGTACACGTCGAACTCTCCGGATGCAATGTCGGCGACGCCGATCGCAGCGACCAGAGAACCATCGGGCGACGTGACAACGCCAAACCATCCGAGACGATTCGCGTTCAAGATCTCGGTCGAGCTCCACGGACTGAATCCATTAGGGAGTGAGAGAAGGCCGTCAAAAGCCTCGGTGCCGGGCACCAAGACCTCCACGCGCAGATTCATGTTCTCGGCAAGCCGGTAGACCGTGCCATCGTTGGCGATCTCGAGTCCGGGCTGTGGAGCGCCAACCTCGGCTTCTGACACCACTGCCCCTGACTGAACGTTGATCACACGCAAGATGTCGGTTTCCGGAGTGCCGCCATACCAGACGTTGAGCACGAGCCATTCCCCATTCGGCGAGGTGGAACCCCACATCGAATCCCCTGTCGTCAATGGTTCGGAAGTGCGGATCGGCTCCAAGGTGCGTGGGTCGGCCCGGTATAGACCCATGCGGCTGAACTCGGAGCGCGGCAACATGGTCGTCGACGTCGGCGGAGGTGTGGTGAACGGGGAGGCTGTGGTGACGGTCGACGAAGGCGGGGGAGCTGCTTCCGGGACGCACCCGAACATCAACACACCTAAGCCGAGCACAACGGCGAGCAAACCGCGACGCACCACCACAATCTACAGAGCGGCCTTTCACACTCCGTAGCTCCAGCCTGAGCGTCACGAGACATCACGCGTTAGGAAAGCAAACGACCGACTGCAACCATCCCGGATCCGGCACTCGGTGTCAGACCCCCTACTCTTTGGTGTAGGTTCCGGAGCTGCTGGGTGTTTGGGTCAACAACAGGCGGTCAGCAGCCCAAGGCAACCTCCGGGCGGCGAGACGTGTCACAAACGGAATGTCAACCGGGGGTTTCCTTTTCGAGCGGGCTGCCTCGGGAAATCATCAGAAAGCTCCGCGACTGGCCTGTGGTTTCTGCTCTGAGGGATCCGGGTACGTGTGGCCCATGTCAAGCAACCACGACATCACCGAAGACATCGTCTTCGACCTAGTCAGTATCCAATACCACGCTCTCCAAGGCTCACACCTCTACGCGCAGTTCTTGGATGATGCCCGGCAGACGGAACATGGGGAAGTGGCAGAGTTCATTAGGGAGTGCCAGGAGGCCGACGAACGTCGAGCCAACCGCTGCCACGAGCTGCTGAAAGACCTAACAGCGGACACCCAGACCAGCTGAACTGGTTTGGTTGGTGATAGCTGGGCGATACTTCGCCGCCATGTCCTGCACGCCAGTCACACCGGCCATGCGCCAACTCCTCGAGGCTCTCACCGCATGGCCGGAGGTCGACACCGAAGATCTACGCCGCCGGCCGGAATGGGAGCAAGCGCGGGCGTGGGGTTGGGTGATGGAGTCGGGCGAGCTGACAGGAACCGGGTTAGCCCGCCGGGGAGTTACCCCGTGGGATGGTGTCGGAGTAAGCGAAACCCCCGCCGACTCCCGATGTGCTCAGGTGGACTGCGGGGGATTCACTCGCTGAGTTTGTCTTGTGGGATTTCCCTCAGCGAGCGGAAAAGTTAGCCGGGTCAGGGGCGGGCTGCAGTCAGAACGTCAGGCTGAAGGTCACCCCGGCCACTGCTCGTCCCGTCCCGTCCCAGCCTCGCGGACCAATCTCGCTATTTACCTATGGAATCCAGGCGAAGAGTCGCACCACAGGTTGTGATGCCACACAGACCTTACCCTCGTCCTGCGCCTCCCATTCGGTGCAACCCAGGCCTTCGACAGGGTCCGCCGGCATGGATTGGATGACAACGCCCGCCGACGAGCGATAGCGAGTTGCCAGACCACTCACCTTGAGATACTCGGGGGCGTCGCCAGACTCAAACTGCTGGTAGGCACGCTGGAGCTTCTCGAGGCTTGCGGAAGGGCCAGGGGTTGGGATCAACTCGCCAGTACCCATCGTCGTTTCTTCATTGCTCATGATTCCTTCCTTTCGCGGCGCACTTTGCGCCAACGTCTTCTAAATCGCATCGACAGACTCGGTTCCAGCTCGAAGCCGACCACGCCGAGTGCACTGCTCCGCCTGGAGAATGGGGAGCGTCGGGTCACAGTCGAGGACTTGATCGGCTTGGCGCTCGCGCTCGACGTATACGTGACAGACCTACTGGTTCCCGCCGACGAGACCGAGCAGTTGGCGATACCCGGACGAGATCCGGTGCCCGCTGACACAGTGAGGTACTGGCTGACGAGTCGGTCCAAACTGGATCCGGGCCGCGGCCGGCTCCAGGTCCTTGATCCCGCCGACCTCCAAATGCTGTTGCTCTTGGTGCTCGCGGGCAGGCTCACGGACGAGCAGGCTCCCGTTGTCGAGCAAGCACTCAGGGACGCCCTCCGGGGCGGCCAGACTCCAAAAGGGGAGGAGTAGATGGCACACGTACGCGATCGGGGCAAGGAGTACGGGGAGCACAGGTGGCAGGCTCGGTATCGGGATCCTGATGGTCGTCAGGTCGTCAACGGTCCAAGACCTTCGCCCGCAAGATCGACGCTGACCGTTGGCTGACCACGATCGAGTCGACAATCCTCCCACTCCCACGTCGACCCGAGGGGCATGATCTCATTTAGGGAGTACGCCGAAGGGTGGAAGGACCGCCAGTTGTGGCGGGAGTCGACCGCGGCCCGGCTCGAGTCGGTCCTCCGGTGTCACATTTTTCCGGCGATCGGAGCCATGCCCCTGATCGCGGTCCGTCCGTCCGACCTCGACATCATGGTGAAGAAGCTGACCGGGATCCTGGCGCCGTCGACCGTCGAGGGTGTTTACCGGCTGGTGGCCACGGTGTTCAAGTCGGCGGTCAGAAACCGGATCATCACCACGACCCCCTGTGTCGACGTGAAGCTCCCAGAGAAGCCCCGGCGCGAGGTAGTCCCTTTGGCCGTGGAGCAGGTGGCCGATCTGGCTGTCGGGGTGACTGTGGACCGGGTCGACTTCCTCCGCCGCACCGTCACCGTGGATCGTCAGCTCGTCACCCCACCGAGGGGCGAGCCCCGGTTCGGCCCGGTGAAGCGTGCCGCCTCGAATCGGGTGGTGCCTTTGCCCGCGGTGGTGGCCGATGCACTGGCACTCCACATCTAGAAGTACGGGATCGGGGCTGAAGGGTTGATCTTCACCAATGACCGGGGGATGGGGATCAGACTTAACTCGTTCTCACCGATCTTCCGTCGTGCCGGGGACCGGGTATGCATTGCTCCCGGTGACGGGTTCCACGAGCTGCGGCACTTCTTTGCCTCCATGTTGATCTCGTCGGGGTGCTCGGTGACGGTGGTGCAACGCCGTCTTGGCCATGCCACCGCCCAGGAGACCTTGGACACCTACTCGCACCTCTGGCCGGACGACGATCAGCGGACTACCGAGGCCGTCGACTCGCGTCTCGGGCCGGTTCTTGTTGAATCCTCGGTGAATTCGGCCCGAGAAGCCACCCCCTGAACGGTCTAAACCCCCTGGTTAGAGGGGGTTTAGACGTTGCGAGCCCGTCTGTAAGCCGGATTCTGTCGAGGATGGTCATCCATCTGGGCCAGCCGTCACCGACTGGCTCATGCGGCCTACCCGGGACTTGATCGGCGGGCAGCCGGCGTCCCTGCTTGGCCTTGCTCCGGGTGGGGTTTGCCGAGCCATCACGGTTGCCCGTGATGCTGGTGGGCTCTTACCCCACCGTTTCACCCTTGCCTGTGCCCTGTTCGGGCCATCGGCGGTCTGCTCTCTGCTGCACTTTCCGTCGGGTCGCCCCGCCTGGAAGTTATCCAGCACCCTGCCCTTTGGAGTCCGGACTTTCCTCGGTCCGAAGACCGCGACCATCCGACGGGCTCGCACGCACATTCTACCGCCTCACGGCCTTGCGCCGGCCGGCCAACCACCCGGCAGAGCCAGAAGCCACCACTGCCAGTAGCGCCAACCACACCACCGTGGCCGCACCTGCTGGGCTCCCGCCAAACCGGGCGACAACGACCAGGACGAAGGCCAGGAGCAGCCCGGTGACCGCTCCATGGAACCTCTCCGAGTGCAACGCTCGCCAGCCGGCGATCCATCCCCCGATCAGCAGCCCGGCGAGCACACCGGCCACCAGGCCGGCATCAGGGCCCCAGTCGAACCCGGCGAAACCGAGCCCGGCCCCCAGGGCCACAGAGAGGATCGAGGCGGCGAGGCCACCGGTGGCGACACCGAGGGCCACCGCACCCAGATTGAGGGCGGCCAGCACTCTCCCATCATGGCAGGAGCAAAATCCACCTCACTGGTCGCTTCGGCCAATAGCCTTTGGACACCGGGGAACACCGTTTCCCAACAGTGTCGAGCACAGGACGTTCGAGGAGGTCGACGTGGTCATCAACAAGTACCTGGCCGAGTTGCTGGGGACCTTCATTCTGGTCGGATTGGGATCGATGGGAATCCTCGCCGTTGGTGGCGCCGCCGGCGCAGCGGAGATCGTGGCGATCGCCTTTGCTTTTGGTCTCGCCCTGCTTGCCGGCATCTGGGTCGTGGGCCATGTGTCGGGAGCCCACTTCAACCCAGCGGTGACTCTGGCCATGCTCATCGACAAGAGAATCGCCCTCAGCGATGCCATCGGGTACTGGGTAGGCCAGTTCGCCGGAGCCGGTGTCGCCTCCCTGGTGGTGTGGGCGGTGGCAGGGAGCCGGGATGCGGTGAGCATGACCGCCACCGGCTACGAGAGGCTGTCGACTGCCATCATGGTGGAGGTCCTGCTCACCGCGGTTTTCGTCTGGGTGATCCTGGCGGTGACCCGGAAAGGCGCCAACCACGCTCCGGCCGCGATTGCCCTCACCTTGGTAGGCGTTCACCTGGCAGGCATCCCCTTCTCGGGGGCTTCGGTCAACCCGGCGCGCTCATTTGGTCCGGCGGCAGTGGCGGCCAACTTCGACCCTTTGTGGGTCTACCTCTACGCCCCTCTGATCGGGGCGGCCATAGCAGTGGGCCTCTACAAGTTGTTCGCCGTCCACGACTAGGCGTTCGGCGCACTCGTTGGAGTCCCTCTGGAGCGGTGGGATCGCCCACAGCGAAGCGAGAGGGGAGAGGGCCAACAGCCTCTCTTGGGATCGCGGGTCATCCCTCGACGTCGACATTGCCGTCGGTGCCCCCGTAACCGGGGGACATTGAGACCGGCCATCAGTATCGCCCTCAGCAGGGGTGACGACGGGGGTTAGGGGAGTGGGTCTTCGGCGAGGTCCTCGAGGCCGAGGACCCAGCCGGCGGGGAGGCTCCAGTGCTTTGCCCCTCGGATCATGGCTGCCAGATACTGGGGTGAAGGACGCTGGCCTCCGTTGGCCTCTCCCTCGGCGACGAAGGTGAGGCAGTCGTGTTTGTTCCCCTCCCGGTCGACGGCCTTCTGGTCGTACCCGGTGACCCGGCCCTCATCCAGGCCCTGCTGGATCAGGGTTCCCACCTGTGTATCGGGGATCTCGAAAACGCCTCCCCATACCGTGTGACCGGGGTCTCGGCTCAAGGTGGGAAGTGGATCGCCGCTGTCTGGAGCGACGAAGTCGAGACGGGTCTCCGGGTAATGGGCGGTGAAGAGGAAGCGCGCCTCCGGAGCCAGGCGTTCCAGCCGTTCCGGGTCGAGGGTTGCGTCGTAGGCGAAGAAGAGCGTGGTAGGCGACACCTGGTCCGAGTCTACCGAAACTCCCGGCGAGACCGGTTCGATCAGGATGTCCCGGTGACCGCGCCCGCCCGGATCGCCATCGCCCGGCGATACTCGTCCATGGTTTGTTCAACGATCATGTCGTAGTCGAAGCCGGGAGCCCCAGCGCGGGCGTTGGCCCGGAGCATCCCGAACCACGACGGGTCAGAAACGAGGCGGACCAGGGCCCGTGACATCTCCCGGGTGTCGTCGACGAGGACACTGTCTACCCCCGGCTCGACGAACTCATCCAGGCCGTTGCCTCTCCGACCCAAGAGCACCAGACCGGTGCTCCGAGCCTCCAGGCCGGCTATCCCGAACGCTTCTCGCCTCGCCGGGGCGCAGAAGACATGAGAGCGTCGGTAGGCATCGAGCAGCTCCCACTTGGTGGCCTTGCCCCTGGTCGCCACAACACCCTCGAGGCGACGCTGGCGGATGGCCTGCTCGATCCGCCAACGATCGGGGCCGTCGCCGAATATGTCGAGGCTCAGCGAGCCTCGGGGTAGGTCGTCTACCGCCTCGGCAAAAGCGCCCACCAGGGCGGCGAGTCCCTTCTTGGGCACCAGGCGGGCCGTGGTGACACAGCGCAGAGGTGGAGCGGGGTTGGCGTCGGTAACTCCGGGCGACCAGAACCCCTGGTCGATACCGTCATGGAGCACGTTGACGCCGGCGCCGTAGACCCGGGCCACTTCGGCGGCGGCCACCCGGCTCACCGCGGACAAGGCCGCGGGGGCGGCGGCCCAACCGGTGAGCGCCGCCCAATGCTTGAGGACTGGTCGGGAGCGGTCGAGCATGCTGTGCCAGGTGATGGCCACCGGGAGGCCACGAGCCATCGCCTCCTTGGCCACTCCCAAGGCGAAAGGACAGACGATCCCGGCGTGGACATGGATCACGTCCGGCTCGAGCTCCTCGATGATGCGGGCCGCCCGCGGCCCCGCCATCGGATTGAAGGGGGCGTTGAAAGGCATTCGGATGCCAAGGCGGTGCACGGTGACTCCGTTGTCGTCCTCGACGAGGCCTCCACCCTCCCCGCGGGGGCCGGTTTCAACTGTGAGGATGTGGACTTCGTGGCCGGCCTCGGTCTGGGCCCGGGCCAGATCGTGGAGATGGGTCTCGATGCCACCGGTGCGCGGCTGGTAACAGTCCGAGGCGTGAAGCAGCCGCACGCCGCCCACGATACGCCGATCACCCTGTTGTGGCACACCGAGATTGGGCCAGGCGGTGCACGGTATTGCTATGGGGGATCTCCCCCAGGGCACCCGTGAAGGACCACCGTGCCGACTAGGGGTCGAAGGTCCCGCTTGGAGGGCATGTCCTCTATCTTTGCCTGGATGAGACGGTCGGCGGTTCTCTTGATGCTGGTCGCCGCCTGTTCGGTGGACGCCGGCGCGGTGGCGACCACCGTGGCCGGCGGTGCGAAAGGTTCCGATACCACGACCGGTCCGACCACAACACCGCCGGCTGAAGAGACGGTTCCCACCTCGGCGCCGCCCCCGGCGCACGACCGGGAGCTCGCTCCCGACTTCACCCTGGCCCTCGCCGATGGCCGGTCCTACACCTTGAGCGAGGAGGGCAGGCCGGTCTATCTGGTGTTTTGGGCTGAGTGGTGTCCGGTGTGCCGGCGAGAACTTCCGGTGGTAGACCGGGTCGCCGCCGACTACTCCGATCGGGTCGACTTTGTGGCTCCGGTGTGGAAATCGGACGAGCAGGCGGCGACCGATGCCGCAACCGCTCTGTTCCCCTCGGGGCGGATCATGTGGGGAATGGACAGCGACGAGGTGGTCTTCGGGCTGTACGGAGTGCCCTACCAACCGGTCACGGTCCTCATCGCCCCGGACAGGACCGTGGTCGAGACCTGGGCCGGGGTCCGGGGAGAGGACGCCATCAGGCAGGCGCTCGACGAGCTGCTGGAGTTGTCATGAGGGTGAATGGGCAATGTCACTCCTGAAGGGTCTATCCGAGGGGGGAGGTCACCTTTGGCATGACGAACTCCAGGAGCTGGAGTTGGAGATGCTCTCGCCGGAGGCACGGTCGGATCCGAAACGCATGGGCGCACTGCTCCGCGACGACTTCCTCGAGTTCGGAAGCTCGGGTCGGGTCTACGAGAAGTCGATGTTGATCGACATGCTCACCAAGGAAGAGCATGCCCGGGTGCTCATCCGGGACTTCGCGGTGCGGGAGATCTCCTCCGACGCCGCTCTTGTCACCTATCGAACCGTGGGCCAGGCCGGCCAGGAGGCCCGGCGCAGCTCGGTCTGGGTGCGGAGCGAGGGCGGATGGCAGATGCTCTTCCACCAGGGCACCAGGCTTCCCAACAGCTGGGGCCCGGTGAGGTGAGCATCACGGGAACCGCCCCTCAACCTGGCGGTCGTTGAGACGGTTCGAGTGGATTCTCAGCCTCACCGCGGTGGTCGCGGTGTTGTGGCCGGTGGTGTTCGGCGTCCGTCCCCGCCGCGGGGTAGTTGCCATGGCCCTGGTGGCGGCTGTCGTCTCCCAACTTCAGGTGGAGGGGTATCGCTGGCAGATGCTCCCGCTCTACGGAGCTGCCCTGGGGCTCGCCGTGGGCGATGTCATCTTCCTCGACCGAAGTCTGCGGTGGTCGAACCGAGTGTTCCGGGGTCTCTTCGGGATGAGCGGGCTCGTCCTGGCCTCCGCACTTCCCCTGCTTCTCCCGGTCCCGCTGCTTCCCCACCCTTCCGGTGGGCTCCCGGTGGGAACCCTGAGCCTCGAAATCGTCGACGATGAGCGGGAGATGGCCTACGGGGAGAACCCCGAAGGTCCTCGTCGGTTCATGGCCCAGGTGTGGTACCCCGCGGTGGCCTCGGCCGAGGCGACCCCGGGTCGCTGGAGCGCCGACCATGACCTGGTTGCCTCGTCGATGGCCCGGCGCCTCGGGTACCCCGGATGGTTCCTCAGCCACACCAAATTCACCACGGCCCACTCGGTGGAGTCTGCACCGGTGGCCTCCGGAACCTACCCGGTCATCATCTACAGCCACGGATGGACCGGATTCCGATCGATCGCGGTCAACCAGATGGAGACCCTCGCCTCCAACGGCTACATCGTCATCGCCCCCGACCACACCTACGGTGCGGTGGTCACCCGGTTCCCCGACGGGGAGGAGGTGGCCTTCTGGCCCGATGCCCTGCCCTCGGAGGAGTCGGTGGGCCGGGAAGCACATCTCCGGGCGGCCGAGAAGCTCATCGCCACCTTTGCTGACGATCTGGTGACCATCCTCGACCAGCTCGACGAGGGGGTGGAAGGCCGGTTCGCCAACTTCGCCTCGAGCTTCGACCTGGAGCGGATAGGGGTGTATGGGCACTCCGCCGGAGGCGGTGCCGCCATCCAGGTCTGCCTGCTCGACGAGCGCTGCGACGCCGTGGCCGGTTTCGATCCCTGGGTAGAGCCGTTCCCCAACCGGGTGCTGCGGGAGACGGCAACTCGACCTGCGCTGTTCATGCGCTCCGACGGCTGGCGGGGAACCCAGAACGATGCCCTGCTACGAGGGGTGGCCGGGCGGGGGGAGTCGGTCACTTATTGGCTGGGAGTTGAGGGAGCCGGGCACAACGACTTCGTGGTCACCCCGTTCCTCTCCCCTGTGGCTTCCCAGCTGGGGCTGAAGGGCCCGATACCGGCAGGACGGATGGTGGCAATCATCGACAACTACCTGGTGGGCTTCTTCGACGTCTTCCTGCTGGGCACCGGGTCAGCCGCCCTTGACAATGTCAGCTTCACCGCAGTCACCCTGGAGACCATCCGACGCTGATCAGGCGTCAGGACGCTGCTGGGTGTCTCCGGTCACCGACTGGCCCGGCCGCTCACCCCGACGGATGGCGTCGATGGTCGCCCCCAGGATGAAAGCGTCTGCCTCGCCGATGATCTTGCCGACGACTGTTCCCTCCTCGTCGATGAAGAAGGTCTCCGGTATGCCGAACACCCCGTAGGCGATGGCGGTGCGGCTTCCAGGGTCACCGAGATAGTGGGTGTAGGGCGAGGTGCCGAACTCCTCGAGGTATGCCAGCGAAGCGGCAGCCTCCTCCTGGTAGGCGATCTGGACGAAAACCACTCCGCGGTCGCCAAAGATGTTGGCCACGGCCACCAGGTCGTCGTGTTCCAGTCGGCACTCGAGGCACCATGAGGCGAAGAAGTTGACCACCACGATCTCACCGCGGAGGTCGGCCAGTCCCAACCGACCAGAGCCATCCAGTGCCGCCAACTCGAACTGAGGCGCCTCCCGGCCGATGAGGGGTGAGTCAACTAGCCCGGGGTCAGCACCGAAGCGGGTGGCAAGGACCACGGCGAGGGCCACCGCCCCCAATGCCAGGGCGTACCCCACCCAGCGCAGGCCGGTTGTCCTCACGTGCATTGCTCCCCGTGGCGGATCGCCTCGAGGTCGGAGTTGGCGAGTGCCACCCAGTCGTCGGCGGTCGACGGTTGGTCGACGATTGAGCGAAGCAGGTTCTCCGCCTCCGATGGGGATACCCCTCCGCACCACAGCACCTGACTTTTCATGTACCTGGCGGGCACCGACTGGGGGGCTATGGCCAGAGCCTGGTCGAAGAGGCCGATGGCGGTGTCCGCCTGGCGGTTGCCGTCCCAGGTCATCCATCCCAGGGCGAGGAGGGCGGCGACCGTCTGTTCATCGCTGGAGTCTGCCGACTCGGCCACCGTCAGGTAGTGGGGGAATGCCGAACGGTACTCCCCCTCCCTGAAGTAGCGGTCGGCCAGGGCGAGTCGCATCCCAATGACGCCCGGGGTCTCCGGGTTGGCGGCGATGACCGCTTCCATGGTCTCGTTGGATACATCATCGAGGCTGTCAACAGCCAGGTCGGCCAGGCCGCCACCGGGCAGTTGGTCACGCTCCTGGAGGAAGAACCCCACGGCGACCACCAGCAAGGAGAACGCGGCGATGAGCGTCAGGGCGCCCACCGCCCGGCGTCCCCGCCCCTGGGTCGCTTCGGACGTCCCAGGGTGGCTGTCGTCACCGGGATGGCGGCGCCACCAGATGATCACCCCCAGGCCGGCGATCAGCGCCACCGCCGGGGCCAACCAGAGCACCACTGTGGGTCCTCGCACCGGGGGGTCGAGCAGAATCGCCCCGGTGTACGAGGAGAGTAGCTCGTCGACGATCTCGGCATCAGAGGCCCCCTGGGCCACTCTCTCCCCCACCAGGTCCATCATGTCTCGGGCCATGGGAGCAGGGGACCCCAGGATCGACTCCCCCTGGCACACCGGGCACATGATCGAGCCACCGATTCGGGCGACCCGATCCTCCTCGGTGGGAGCGGTGGCCACCAGCATCACCAGGGTGCCGGCCAGGACGAGGATCGCCCCGGCCAGGACGACGCTTCGTGTGCGCTCAGACATCTGCGGTTTGACGCCGCAGCCGAGCCCGGCGTTCCGTGGCTCGCACCGCAACCGACCAGAACCCGCCGGCCGCAGTCACCAGCCCTCCGGCCCATAGCAGCCAGATGAGGGGAGCGGTGTCGAAGGTTAGTGTGGCCGACCCGGGGCCGATCTCGAGGAGGGTGACGTATAGGTCCCCCGAGGGCCGACTCGCGATGGCCGGGGTGCCCACCACGAAGGTATCGGCGCCGAACCGGGTGTGGACCGGCTCAAGGGTGACCACCCCGCCGCGGTCGAGAGTCACTTCGAGACGCGCTCCAACGGTCGATCGTCCCGGGGCCTCTCGCTGGAACGGAGCCTTGTACTCGATGTCGTGGCCGGAGAAGGTGACCCGGTCGCCCGGTTCCAAGGTGGCCTCGAGATGGTCGCCCAGGTTGGCGGCGAAGGCGATTCCCACGGCCACCAACACCACGCCGACATGGCTGAGCTGACCGGCCCAGAACCCCTGGTCGCCTCGGACCACGGAGCTCATCGCCGCCCAAGCTCCGAGGCCGGCACCCGACGACCTACGGGCCGCCTGTTCGAAGAGGAGTCCGAAGATGCATGCGGTGACGAAGGCCCCCAAGGTCGCCGCCAGCACGACCCAACCCACCCTGGTGACCAAGAGTGAGGTGAGGATCCCGGCGGCCAGTGCGGTCAGGGCAGGCCCCCGAGTTCGTCGCCAGATGAGGCCGGGGGGCGCCTGCGCCCACGGGGTCACCGGACCAAACCCCATCACCAGGAGCAATGCGAACGACAGGGGCCCCGCCATCCGGTTGAAGAAAGGAGGCCCTACCCCGACCCGGGTGCCGGTGAAGGCCTCGAGAAGGATGGGATAGATCGTGCCGATGAGGACCACGAAGGCGTACACGGTGAGCAGGAGATTGTTGGCCAGGAACGAGCCCTCACGGGACACCAGGTTGTCGATGCGAGGCGCCGACGCCACCAGATGGCTCCGTTGGGCGAAGAGAACGAACGACCCCACCAGGATCAGTACGAGGAACCCGAGCAGGGCTGGCCCGATCGCCGACTGGGTGAAGGAGTGGACAGAGGCAATGGTGCCCGACCGGGTGATGAAAGTGCCCAGGATGGTGAGGGCAAAGGCACCGATGACCAGGATGAAATTCCATGCCTGGAGCATGCCGCGTCGCTGCTGTACCAGGGCCGAATGAACGAAGGCGGTCGCCACCAGCCACGGCATGAAGGAGGCGTTCTCCACCGGGTCCCATTGCCAATAGCCGCCCCAGCCGATCACCTCGTAGGCCCACCAGGCTCCGAGGACGATCCCCGCAGTGAGGAATGACCAGGCGAGCAGGGTGGAACGATGGCTGCGACGCAGCCAATCCGGCCCCGGTACTCCCAGCGCCAGGGCGGAGACGGCGTAGGCGAAGGGCACGGTCAGCCCCACGTAGCCCAGATAGAGCATCGGGGGGTGGATGGCCATGAACAGGTGGTTCTGGAGCAGGGCGTTGGGCCCCCGGCCCTCGAGAGGGGCATCGACTGCGGCGAAAGGCCACATGCTGGTCTCGAGGCAACCTCGCTCGATCGCGGCCCGGACACACACCTCGAAGGGGTTGGCCACGGTGAGCATGAGCCCGAAGAAGAAGGTGGCGACAATGCCCATGACCGCCAAGGCGCCGGCGCCCAGAGGGTCGGGGGTGCGTCGGTAGTTGCGCAGCACCAGCCAGGTGAACCCGGCGAGGACCAGGCCCCAGAGGAGGATCGAGCCTTCAAGTGCTGCCCAGGCGGTGGCCATGTCGAAGGGGAAGGGGGTGGTGGTGGCGTGGTTGTTGGCCAGGTAGGCGATGGAGAAGTCATCGGAGGCCAGCGCGATTTGCATGGCTGCCATGGCCACCAGCGAACCGACGATGATGAGGCGGGTGGGACCGGTGAGGTCGGCGACATCGGAGCGGGCTGCCCGGACACCGCGCACCGTGAGCATGACCGCTCCGCCGAAGGCAACGGCGACACCCGCAGCTCCGAGGAGGGACAGCATCAGTCGGTGGGGTAGGCCCCGCCCTCCTCGGGGATCTCGTAGTTCTCGTCGTGTCGGATGAGGGCGCTGTCGGCGAGGAACCGGGTCCCCTGCCAGGCCCCCTCCACGAGTACCGGGACGTTCTCGGCGAACAGCGGGGGAGGAGTGCCGATGAGAGTCACCTCGATCTCGGCTCCACCGTCGCCGACCCGGAACCCGACCTCCCCAGGGGTACGGTCCAAGGTTCCCTCGAGCACCAGACCGGCGAGACGGAACCGCGCTCCGTCGGGGAACTCGGCCCTGCGCTCGATGGCCTCGGTGGGATAGAGGTAGTAGGTGAGATTGCCCCCGAGGGAGAAGGCAGTGATGGCGATGACCGCCGCGGTGAGGCCCCCGAGGGCGAGGAGCACGGTCCGCCGACGGTCCACGGTCACTCCGTGGTCTTGCGCAGCCTGAGGTGGAGGTAGGCGGCGTAGGCCACTATCAGCCCGTAGCAACCGAGATAGGCGAGGAGCACCACCAGGTTGTCAGACATCTTCGATCTCGTTGATACGGGGGGCGCTCACCGCTTCACCGGCGAGGAGCTCGCGGCCCTTCCGATTCTCTTCGGCCACCGCCACCTGGATGCGGGCCATGATCAGGGCCACGTAGAGGACGGTGAAGGCGACCACGTTCACCAAGAGGGCCACCAACATCTCCCGGGGCATGGCAGCGCCGTCGGGCCGGATGGTCTGGGTCTGATGAAGCGTGCGAAACAGGTTCACCGAGAAGTAGACCAGGGGCACCTGGACAACGGCGATCGCTCCGAGGATCGCCGAACGGCGAGCCCGGATCACCGGTTCGTCGATCGCCGCCCGTAGGGCAACGTAACCCAGGTAGACGAAGAACATGACCGCGGTGGTTGCCAGCCGGGGATCACCCCAGTCCCAGGCGGTGCCCCAAACCGCCTTGCCCCAGATCATCCCGGTCAGGAGACCGATGCCGGTGAAGATGACACCGATCTCCACCGATGCCGAGGCGAGGCGGTCCCATCGGGGCCGCTTGCGTATCAGCCAGGCAATCGAACCAAATGCGGTGACGAAGAAGGCCAGAAACCCCAACCAAAGCGACGGGGCGTGGATGTAGAAAAGGCGGCTGTAGACCCCTTGGAGGGTGTCTGGGGGTGCGGTGAGGGCAAACCACAGGCCGACGCCGAGGGCGGCGGCGGCCAAACCCAGCATGACTTTGGCCCTTGTCATCTCGAGGCTTCCTCCAAAGGTCTGGCGACAGCCACTCCCACCACGGCCAGCGCCAGGGTGGTGGCTGTCAGCACCAGTATCGATGTGAGGATACCGGCGCCCTGGCCTACCGCGGCCAGGGTGGTGGCGGCACCGATCACCAGGGGCAGCGACAGGGGCGCCACGATCAGGGAGGCCAGGGCGGTCCGGTTGCGAAGCCCGGTGGCCACCTCTCCGGCCAGGGTCGACAACTCGGCGAGACCCAAGGCGAACAGCGTCGAGGCCAGCACTCCCGGCCCTAGCCAGCCCGATGGCAACTCCGGATCGTAGAAGGCGACCATCCCCACGAACAGCACCACGAGGAGACCCAGGATGAGTACGGCCCCCGAAATGGTGCGCCCGAGGAAACGCGCCGCCGGGTCGACTCCGGCCAGGGCGTAGAGGTCACGGCGACTCGGAGTGTCGCTGGCCGAGTGTCGCAGGGCGACCTGCATTCCGAAGAGGACTCCCAGCGCCCAGAACAGGGCGAGCCCGACACTGCTGATGAGGGCGAGTCGAGGTCCCAGGGCCAGAGGAACCACGATCAGGGTCACCCCGGCGAAGGGAACGATCACCCGGATCGTCTCCCCGATCCGGGTCTCCACCTTCAGGTCGATACGGGCGATCTCCAACGCCTGTCCCATGAGGCTCACGAATGGAGCCTCCCGCCGGCCAGGGTCAACACCCGGTCACAGGCCTCCATGTGGGCCCGGTCGTGGGACACGGTGACCACCGCCCCTCCGCCGGCGGTGGTCCTGGCGATCAAGACGGTGACCAGGCCTGAGGCGTCGGAATCGAGCCCGGACAGGGCCTCGTCGAGGAGAAGAACCTCGGGGCGGCGTAGCAGCAGGATGGCGATCTCGGCACGCCGTTGCATCCCGTGGGAGCTGGCGTCGGCGCGTCTCGACGATGCCCGCTCCAGGCCCACCGCGGCCAGGGCTGGGCCCACCCGGGTGGGATCGAGGCCGACAAGGCGGACGATGTGCTCCAAGTTCTCCTCGAGGGTCAGTTCGGGCACCAGGGCAGGGAGGTGGCCGATCATCCCGATCCGGTGCCTTATCCGGTAGACCTCTGGTGTGGACAGATCCGCTCCCAGGACCTCCGCTCGCCCCGCGACGGGGCGGAGCAGGCTGGCCATCAACCGGAGGAGGGTGGTTTTTCCCGATCCGTTGGGCCCGACCACCCCTATGGTCTCTGATCTCCTCACGGTGAGCTCGAGGTCGTGAAGCACCGGCACCCCTCCCAGGGAAACACCGACCCGTTCCAGGGTGACCGCAAGCTCCACGGACTGAGTGTCACCCCCGGAGGCGGCACACTCAAGTCGAATCGGGGTCAGGCGGCTTTGGGTCGTCCTATGGCCAGCCGGCGGACCCGGCCGATGGGTAGTGCCAGGGAACCCGTCGACTCCACGATCCGCAGGTCGTTGTGCTCCAGCCACCTCCAGATGAGCCCGGTCTCCTCGGCAGCTTCGACGTCATGGGGCACCTCCGCCGGGGTACCTGCCGGCGCTGCGGCGACGCCGATCAGGGTGGGGGGCTCGCCGGGACCTCGAGTCTCGACCAGAGCCCCGTGGTCGACCACAACCCGGCGGCCGTGGTCGTCCTCGAGCTCAATCAGTCCGGCGCCGGCGAGAGCGCGCCATTGCCTCCTCAACTCCAGGCTGCGGGCCAGGGCATCGTGGCGGTCGCGGAGCCAGGCGGCCTCCTCGTAGCGCTGTGAGTCGGCGAGCCGCTGCATCCGTTCGACGAGGGGGTCGAGAAGAAGGTCGGGCCGGTGATCGATCCCGGCGAGTATCAGGTCGACTACCTGGCGATACTCCACCTCGTCTATCGAGCCGTCACAGGGACAGCGGGCCACCCCGATCTGGGCGACGGCGCACTTGCCGGTCTGTTTGGAGGACCGGGATCGGCACCGGCGAATCGGCACTGCGTCCCATAAGGCCATCATCACCTCGTCGGCGGCCCGTTTCGAGCGGAACGGGCCCAGGTGCACCAGCCCATCGTCACCCAACCGCCGGACCACCGATAGCCGGGGGTAAGGCTCCCGGGTGAGCTTGACGAAGTGTGAGCTCTTGGGGGGCCGGGAGCGCCTGTTGTACCGGGGACGGTTGGCGTGGATCAAGCGGATCTCGGTCACCTCGGCCTCGAGCGGTGTAGGACACGTCACGTAGTCGACACGATGGAGGTCCCGCACCAGATCGGCGATCTGGCGTCTGGTGTCCCCGTAGAAGTACTGGCGGACCCGGACGCGCAGGTTCGAGGCCTTGCCCACGTAGATGACGGCTCCGTTCCGGTCCCGGAACAGGTAGACGCCGGGGCTCCTGGGGAGGTGCTCGGTCAGTCCGATCTTGGCGAAGTGTGCCGAGCCGCGGGCCTGGGGGAGGGCGAGCAGGTCGTCGAGGCTGGTGACTCCTAGGGGGCCGGCGCGCTCGAGGAGGGAGTGGAGCACGTGGGCGGTGGCCAGCGCGTCGTCGAGGGCCCGGTGGACGGGAGGGACCGGGCTGCGGAAATGACCGGCCAGGGTGCCCAGCCTCAGGTCTCGCACCTCGGGGCGGACCAGTCGTCGTGCCAGGGCCACGGTGTCGACCCGGTGGTTGGCGAGCTTGGGATAGCCGAGTAGGTCGCAGGCCGAGTCGAGAAACGACATGTCGAAGCGGAGGTTGTGTCCCACCAGCACCGACTCACCGGTGAACTCGAGGAACGTGGGAAGCGCCTCCTCGATCCGTGGTGCCCCGAGAAGCATCATCTCGGTTATCCCGGTGAGGATGGTGATGAACGGTGGGATGGGTCGACCGGGGTCGACCAACGTCTGGAAGCGGCCGATCTCGACGCCGCCACGGTATTTCACCGCCCCGATCTCGGTGATCTCGCAGTTGCTCGCCGAGCCTCCGGTGGTCTCCAGGTCGAGCACGCAGAAGGTCACGTCGAAGAGGGAGGTGGCCAGGTCGTCGAAGCTGATCTGGCCGGTGAGTGCCATCGGAGGAGACTATATCGAACAGATGTTCGATTCAAGCCCCCAACGTAGCCTCCCGCTGGCGGAGTGCCTCATAGGCGAGGAGGGCCATGGTCACCGAGGCGTTCAGAGAGTCGACCGAGCCCCTCATCGGAACCGCGACCGCCCGGTCCGAGGATTCGCGGAGAAACGGGCTGATCCCGGCGTCTTCGGATCCCACCACCAGGGCCACAGGGCCGGTCAGGTCGGCCTCCCAGTAGCTGACCGAGGCATTGGGGTCGGCGGCGACCAGGGTGACACCGGAGTCGGCGGCGTAAGCCGCCAGTCCTTCGATGTCCGAGGAGACCACCGGTACCGTGAAGCAGGCCCCGGTCGATGACCTGATCACGTTGGGGTTGAACCGGTCGAGCGGTCGCGGCACGGTGACCACCGCGTCGGCGGCGACCGCGTCAGCGGTGCGAAGGATAGCTCCCAGGTTCCCCGGCTTCTCGAGGCTCTCGCCCACCAGGATCAGAGCCGGGTCGCCAGATGCCGCCTTCGTCAAGGTGTCGGCCGGGAACTGGGCGAACACCGCGATCACCCCTTCGGACCTTTTCCGATAGGAGACCCGGTCGAGAATCGCTGGATCAACGCTGATCATGTCGACCCCAGGCAGCTCGACGGTCCCGTCGCCGTAGACCTCTTCCGGGACCAGTCCGGCCGCCAACGCCCTCCCCACCAGCCGGGCGCCCTCGACCACGAAGACACCCTCGAAGTCGCGTTGGCGTCTCCGGCCGAGCCGGATGAGACGCTTCATTCGGGGATTGGCGGCGGAGGTGATCTCGGCGTGCACCGGTGACCGAGTATCGCACCGTCGTCCCGCCCCGGCTTGCCCCGGATCACCCAGGACTGCGACTCATGCCAGGATGACTCCATGGAGCTGTCGGAGGTACTCGCCCGAAGGAGAATGGTACGCAACTACACCGACCGGCCGGTGGACGCCGCCGCTTTGGAGCGGATCGCCGCCGCGGCGCTGCGGGCCCCGTCGGCGGGGAACAGCCAGGCTCTGGGTGTGGTCCTGGTCACCGACACCGTCACCAGGCATCACATCGCTCGGCTGGCCGACGAGGAGGCCTATGTCGCCTCGGGGTACGACCCGTGGATCTCGAGGGCGCCTGCCCACATCGTCATCTCCGTGAGCGAGGAAGTCTATCGACGTCGCTACATGGAACCGGACAAGGTGGCCGCCGACGGACGGCCGATCGAATGGCCGGTCCCGTACTGGTGGATCGATGCGGGGGCGGCCCTCATGGCGGTCCTCCTCGCCACGGTAGACGAGGGTCTGGCGGCCGGCTTCCTCGGTGTGCACTCACTGCCTTCCCTGGCCAGACTGCTCGGGCTGCCGGAGGACCAGGCTCCGATCGGGGTGGTCACCATCGGCCACCCGGCCGCCGACCGGCGCTCTTCGAGCCTGGACAGGGCCCCGGATCCTGCAAACATCTCCATACACCGAGACCGGTGGTCCCGGGTGGGGGATGCGAGTGAACGTGTCATTGACAACGGCTCGCCTCGCCCGCGGCGTGTGGAGAGCAAGGAGTAGCGGTGGCAGACTCGAGGCCATTGATGCAGTCGGGACGATCAGCGGCAGAGGACCTGTCGGTGGTGTGGACCCGGGGCAAGGGGTGTGTCGAGCTGGCCGGCCTTCTCGCCCATGACGGTCAAGCGGTTCGCATCGGAGGCGATCTCAGGGAAGAGTGCATCGATCGACGGGCCGACCTGCTCGTCTCCAAGAAGCTCCCCGGTGGCTTCGACCTGGTCAGCGTGGTGGTGCCCATCGACTTCCAGCCAGACAAGGTGACCAAGGTGGTGGCCGCGGTCTCCGCTGGCCCCCATTCCCTCCTGGCGGCGACGGTGGCGGCGCGTCTCGGCCAGGCGATGGGGGTGCCCGCCGAGATGGTGTCGGCGTCGATTCCCTACGACGAGGCTCCCGGAGCGACCGAGGTCCTCGACCGGATCGGCTCGAGCGTCCCCGAGATCACAGCAAGGGTTGTCGAGAAGGGCGGGATCGACCGGCTGGTCGCCAACCTCGACGATGGGGCTCTGGTGGTCCTGGGGGCGCCTGGAGGCTCATGGCTACAACGCGCCATGTTGGGGCGTGGGGCCCGGCTGCGTCGCACCGCCCAGGCCGGTGCGGTTGTGGTGAGGAGCGCCCCGGATCGGGTGTTCCGCTTCATGGGGGATCCGGTGTATGTCGCACCTCTGCGGGAGGCGACCGACACCCTGCGGTTCCATGACGAGAAGACTCTGGCGGTTGCCGAGGAGGGCCGGCTCGTCGGGGTGGTGCGCCGGGAGAAGCTCCTCGATGCCGGCTCGGCGCCGGTTGGTACGGTGATGGAGGACGCCCTCTCGGTGCGGGTCGACGGCACAATCGACGAAGCCTGGGAACTCGAGCCAGACTTTGGCGAAGATCCGATCCCTGTCACCGACTACGAGGACTACCTGGTGGGCGGTTTGTCGTTGCCTGTGGGCTGATAGCGGCCAGAATCGCCAACCACATGAGATTCGCATCCTTTGCCCGTGGGCTGATCTGGTCGGTGGTGGCCCTCGTCGTGGTGTTCCACATCGCTGGAGGCTGGTACTTCTCCGGCGTGTTGATCGAGGACGGGTTCGTCCCCGAGCCCCACCCGGTGGTGCTCCCCTCCGGAGACTTTGAGATCGAGGAGGTCGCCTATGCCACTCCTCTCGGCGAGATGGGCGCCTGGTTCCTTCCGGCTTCGGGCAACACCTGGGTGGTCCACGTCCACGGCAACGGAACGACTCCGGCCGAAGCAGAGCACCTGTTCGGAGTCCTGCAACAGGCCGGCTACCCCCAGTTGGCGATCACCTACCGGAACGACGATGCACAACCCACCGACCCCAGCGGCCACCACCAATACGGGGCCACCGAGTGGGCTGACGTCGCCGGCGCGGTGGAACATGCCCGGGCCAACGGCGGCGGCAACGTGGTGCTCGCCGGCTACAGCACCGGTGGGTCCCATGTCCTCTCCTACGCCTACCGCCACAACATCGACCTGCTCAAGGGGATCATCCTCGACGCCCCCAACATCGACATGGGCGACAGTGTGAACTTCGCCTTCTCGAGACGACCGGTCCCACTGCTCCCCATGAACGTTCCGCCCACCCTTGCCGCCACCGCCAAGTTCATAACCTCCCTGAGGATTGGGGTGAACTGGAAGACCATCGATTACGTGTCAAAGGCGGGGACGTCCCTGCGACTGCCGGTCCTGGTGATCCACGGCACCGAGGATGGGACCGTCCCGGTGGCACAGAGCGTGCGCTTCGTCGAGATGTCGCCCGATCAGACGCGTCTCCTAGTCTTCGAAGGCGCCGGCCACGTCGACAGCTATCAGTCGGACCCGGACCGCTACCTTGCCGAGGTGTTGAGGTTCATGCAGGAGGTCGGGTGATCCCTCCCCCCGGGGATTGACCCTCGAGGAGGTCGCCTTGCAAGTCAAGCCGATGATCCGACTCGACTCGGTGACCAAGTTGTTCCCCGGGTCGGCAAGGCCTGCGGTGACTCGGCTCAGCCTCACCGTCGGGGAGGGCGAGTTCGTCACCCTGGTGGGGCCATCGGGATGCGGCAAGACCACGATCCTGAAGATGATCAACCGGATCATCGAACCGACGTCGGGACTCATCGAGGTCGGTGGCCGTGACGCCGCCGCCATGGAGGCCCACATCCTGCGACGCTCCATCGGCTATGTGATCCAGCAGGTGGGACTGCTGCCGCACCGCACCGTAGAGGAGAACATCGCCACCGTTCCCGGCCTCCTCGGGTGGGATAAGGCGAGAACAGGGGCCCGGGTTGAGGAGATGATCGAGCTGGTCGGCCTGGACGCCGATCTCCTCGAGCGCTACCCGACAGACCTCTCCGGCGGGCAGCAACAACGGGTCGGCGTGGCCCGCGCCCTGGCCGCCGACCCACCGGTCATGCTCATGGACGAGCCCTTCGGGGCGGTCGACCCCATCGTGCGGACCCGGCTACAGCACGAGTTCCTCGATCTATATCGAAGGCTGGGCAAGACAGTGGTGTTCGTTACCCACGACATCGATGAAGCGGTGCTCATGGGGACAAGGGTGGCCATCCTCAACCTGGGCGGGATCCTCGAGCAATTCGACCGTCCCGAGGAGATCCTCTCCAACCCGGCAAGCGATTTCGTCGCCCGGTTCCTGGGCGAGGAGAGAGGGCTGCGGAGACTCGCCCTACGCCCTGTGTCCAGCGCCACCCTGCGGCGAGGACCGGTGGTCGACGTGACAGCCGATCGTGGCGAGGCGGAGAGGATCATGCGCGAGGAAGGCGTCGACTGGGTGGGCCTGCTCGATGGCTCCCGCCTGCTGGGCTGGGCCCCGGCCGACCAGGTGTCAACGACTCCCTTGGGCGAGATCTCGCCTCGGCCCTTCCTGGTCACCCTGTCTCCTCAGGACTCGTTGCGCCGAGCTTTGGACGCGGTGGTCACCGACCATGCCCGGGTGGCGGTGGTGGTCGGTGATCAGGGCTATCTGGGGATGCTCGACATCGACCGTATCGCCGAGGAGATCACCGGGTGATCATGGGTCAGGATGCCGTGATCGACTGGGGGTGGATCCGGCGGAACCTCGACGACATCTGGGAGGCCACCGTGGAGCACTTCGCCCTGGCCGCCACTGCAGTGAGTGTCGGCCTGGTCGTTTCCCTGGGGCTCTCCTTGGTGGCCCTGCGCTGGGAGCGCACCTACGCCCCGATCACCTGGGTCACCGGTGTCCTCTACACCATCCCCTCGATTGCGCTGTTCACCTTCCTGGTACCCGTCTTTGGGCTGACCAGCATCCTCACCGCACAGGTGGCCCTGGTCTCCTACACCTTGCTCATCCTCATCCGGAACATCGTCGCCGGGATCAGGGGGGTACCCGGCCACATCACCGAGGCTTCGCGGGGCATGGGTATGACCGAGCGCAGGATCTTCCTCAGTGTGCAGCTCCCCCTGGCGGTTCCGGCCATCATCGCCGGCGTCCGCATCGCCGCGGTCACCACTATCGGCCTGGTCACCTTGACCGTACTCGTCGGCCAGGGGGGATACGGGATCTTCATCCTGCGTGGGATCGGTCGCCAGTTCCTCACCGAAGCCCTGGTGGGGACGACCCTCTCGGTGATCATGGCGGTGGCCGTCGACAGCGCCCTGGTAGGGCTGGAGCGTCTTGCCACGCCTTGGGTGAGGCGGAGGGCGGTGACGTGACCGAGTTCCTTGGTGAGGTGGCCGCCTGGTTCACCGATCCGGCGAACTGGGAGGGCAATCGGGGTTTGCCCACCCTGCTGCGGGCCCATGTCGGGCTCACCCTGTTGTCGCTGTTGGCCGCGGCGGTGCTTGCGGTACCCGCGGCCATCGCCCTCGGTCATCTCCGCCGTGGTGGCCTGCTCGCGGTGTCGGTGGTCAACATCGGGCGGGCCCTGCCATCGTTCGGGGTGATGGGGGTGATGTTCCCGTTGACGTTGGCGTTCAGTGCAACTCGATCTCCGCTGGGCTACTGGGCGACGTTCATCGCCATGGTGGTCCTGGCGATGCCTCCCATGTTCGTCAACGCCTATACCGGGGTGCGCGGCGTCGACCCGGCGCTGGTCGAGGCGGCTCGGGGCATGGGGATGACCGGGACCCAGGTGTTGGGGCGGGTCGAGCTGGTCCTGGCCATGCCCCTGGTCATGGCGGGCATCCGGAGCGCGGCTGTGGCCGTGGTGGCAACGGTGACCTTGAGTGCCTGGGTTGGCTACAGCACCTTGGGGACCTACATCTTCGTCGGCTTCGCCCAGCGAAACAGTGTCCTGGTCTTCGTGGGCGGGTTGGTAGTTGCTGTCCTCGCAGTCCTCACCGAAGCCGGTTTGGGGTGGGTTGAGAGACGGTTGGACCGCACCCGGCGCCGCCGGCCCAACAGGGCGACGGCCGCTCTGGACGTCACCCCCCGCTGAGCGAGGAATCCGGAATTCGGCCGATGCGGTCAAGGTTTGCCCTACGACCGCCCGAGATGGGCGGTCTACGCGTTAACGGAAGGAGAAACCCATGCGGACCAGCCGCAACCGCGTCATCGGGGCGGGTTTCCTGGCACTCGCCATGCTGGCGGCTGCCTGTGGAAACTCGGGTGGTGGCGTACCGGAGGGCCCGGCAGTGGTCGTTGCCGCCCAGGACTTCGGGGAGAGCGAGATCCTCGCCGAGATCTACAAGGGAGCCCTCGAGGCCAAGGGCATCACCGCCAGCGTCCAGAGGGTTGGAGGATTCCGCGACCTCGAGCTGGCGGCCTTCGAGGCCGGCGACATCAACCTGGCGCCGGAGTATGCCGCCTCGATGCTGGAAGCACTGAACGGTCGTGCCGGCGAGGCCACGGGCGATGCCGTGGCCACAACCAGCAGGCTCAACGACTGGCTGGCAGATATCGGGCTGGTCGCCCTGGAGCCTTCGGATGCTGTCGATACCAACGCCTTCGTGGTTACAGCCGAGACCGCCACCAGCCTTGGCCTCGTCACATTGAGCGACCTTGCCTCCCAGGGAGCCGATCTGGTCCTGGGCGGCCCCCCTGACTGCGAGACCAACCCGTTCTGCATCCCCGGACTTCTCCGAGAATACGGGTTGGACATGAGCGCCAACTTCCAGCCTCTCGACGGTGGGCAGATCACGGTTCAGGCGTTGGAGAGGGGCGAGATCGACGTGGCCATCCTCTTCTCCACCAGCGGTGTCATCGCCGAGCGGGGCTTTGTCCTCCTCGAAGACGATCGCAACATGCTGGCTGCCGACAACGTTGTGCCGGTGTTGACCCTCGAGCTTCGAGATGCCTACGGCAGTGAGATCACCGAAGTCCTCAACGAAGTGAGTTCCAAGCTGACCACCGCCGACCTCACCGCGATGAACAAGAGATACGACATAGACAACGAGGACGCCGACGACATCGCCGCCGACTGGCTGGCTCAGAACGGGTTCTGACCGGAGAAGCTCCTCGATTCGCAGCCGAGGTGCCCGCCCCCGGAGGGTCGGGCACCTCACTTTCTGTCCCACCCCGGTCGTATCTTGGCTGGAGGAGGTCGACATGCTGATCGATTGTGAGCAATGTGCGATGCGCGACACCAGCGCCTGTGACGATTGTGTGGTCACGGTGCTCCTAGGCGACAAACCAGTCGATCTGAGCGACGACCAGGTGACCGCGGTGGGCAACCTGGCCGCAGAGGGCCTAGTGCCCCGGCTGCGGCTGGTGCCCACCGAACGCCGGGTGTCCTGAAACCAGGTAGCCCAAGCCCCCCACGCAACCCATGGGGAGATAGCCTGGCGCGGTGCTCAAGCTGTATGTGGTGGCGCTCTGCGCCGGGGTGGTGGTCTTGATCGGGGTGATCCTCACCCGCTCGGTGAGGTCGCGGGATGACGGAGGATGGTTTCACCGGCTGCGGCTCCCGCTGGGCGGTGTCCTTGGGTTTGCCATGGGTGGAATCGCCGCCGAGTATTCGCCCCTGGACCTGTCATGGCCGGTCGCCCTGATCCTGGCCCTGTTGGGCGCCGCCATGGGATCGGCATGGGTGTGGTACACCACCCGGAGCGATGTTCCACGGGACGACGCCCCTTGATGCTGTTCGTCTCCGATGTGCACGATGCCCCGGATGCCCTGGCGCGAGTGGTGGGATTGGGCGAGCCCCTAGTCATCCTCGGCGACCTGGTGAACCTCACCGACTACCGGACCGGCGAGGGTGCGGTTGCCGAGGTTCTGGGTCTCGACCTGTCCCGTGAGAGTGCTCGGGCCCGGGGAAAGGGCGACTACGCCGGGATGCGCGCCGCTTTCCGCGTCGTCGGTGACCGGCGCCCCGAGGCGCGGCGGGAGATCGCCGCGGCCCTCGACGCCCAGTACCGGGCGATGACCGAGGCGTTGCAGGGTGGCCGAGGTCTGGTGATCCACGGAAACGTCGATCGTCCATCGACCCTGGTCGAGGCGCTGCCTCCGGGGTTCCGCTATGTGCACGGCGAGGTAGTGGACTTGGATGGGCTGAGGCTGGGACTGGTGGGAGGCGGGGTGTCCACGCCGCTACAAGCCGAAGGGGAGGTGTCCGACGAGGCGATGACTTCGCTCCTCGAGGAGATCGGCCCGGTCGACATCTTGTGTACCCATGTCCCTCCGGCGGTGCGTCCGCTCCGACTCGACGTGGTCACCGGTCGGGAGGAGCGCGCCTCGGGGCCGATCCTCGAGTATCTGAGACGACATCAGCCTCGCTGGCATCTCTACGGGGATGTTCACCAGGCGCAGGCCACCACCTGGAGGCTGGGCCGGACCCGGTGTCACAACGTAGGCTACTTTCGGGCCACGGGGCGATTCCTCAGGGTGTCCCCCGATGGGGTCCAAGCGGGTCGGGTTGGGTAATCTCGGGGCTCGTCTTCAAGCAGGGCCGATGACCCAAGGAACCTTTTCACAGCTCGAGATCGACGCCACCCCTGAGGCGTTGTACGACGTGGTGGCCGACATCGACTCCTATCCGCAGTGGGCCACAGGGGTCAAGGAGGTGGAGGTCCTCGAGGTTGACGGGTCGGGCGACGTGGTGCGTGCCAGGTTCGTCATCGAGGGGTTCGTCAAGGAGGTCGAATACACCTTGCGCTATACCCACGACAGGCCCAACATCTTGAGCTGGGCCGCCGAGGAGAGTGACGATCTGGAGATGCTCGAAGGCTCATACGTGTTCACACCCAAGGACGGGGCAACCGAGGTCGTCTATTCCCTCACCGTCGAGCCCAACTTCACCATCCCGGGTTTCCTCCGGCGCCAGGCGGAGAAACAGATAGTCACCACTGCCTTACGAGGCCTCAGGCGACGGGTCACCGGGGGCGGGTGAGATGCGGATCATCCTGGTCACCGGGAAGGGGGGAGTCGGCAAGACCACGGTGGCCGCCTCCACTGCCCTGGCCGCAGCCGACACCGGTCGTCGCGTCCTGGTCACCTCAACCGATCCAGCCCACTCCCTGGCAGACGCCCTGGAGGTGGGCCTGGGTCCTGCTCCGACCCCGATAGCCCCCGGTCTCCACGGCCAGCAGATCGACACAAGGGAGCAGCTGGAGCGCTACTGGGGGTCGATACGTCGCCAGCTGATCGACGTCCTCGACTGGGGAGGAGCTGCCGGCATCGAGGCCGAGGAGTTCCTCATCTTCCCCGGCATGGACGAGTTGTTCGCCCTGATCGAGGTCAACCGACACGCCCGGTCGGGTGAGTACGACCTGGTGGTGGTCGACTGTGCACCCACTGCGGAGACACTGAGGCTGCTCTCTCTTCCCGAGGTGCTCTCCTGGTACTTCGAGAAGGTGCTCCCCACCGAGCGGCGGATCATGAAGGCTGCCCGCCCCCTGCTCAGTCGGATGACCAATCTCCCCCTACCCGAAGACGAGGTCTTCAACGCCGCACAGTCCATCTTCGAGTCGGTGGAAGGCGTGCGAGAGCTCATGTCACAGCCCGATATCACCTCGGCTCGGCTGGTGGTCAACCCCGAGAAGATGGTGATCGACGAGGCCCGCCGCACATACTCTTACCTTGGCCTGTTCGGGTACGGGATCGATGGGGTGGTTGTAAACCGAGTCCTTCCGGAGTCGGTGGCCGATCCCTACTTCGAGAGGTGGCGGACCATCCAGAAGGCGCATCTCGACGCGGTGGACGATGCCTTCGCCGACGTGCCCCGCCTCCGGCTCCGCCTCTTCGACGACGAGATGGTGGGGCTGGAACGTCTACGGGTGATGGCCGCCGAGTTGTACGGCTCCACCGACCCGGTGGCCGACTACCGGGCCCGCAGCCCTTTCCGGATCGTGGAGAGCGAGGGTGTGGTCACCATGGAGCTGGACATCCCTTTCATCGAGCGCGCCGAGCTCGACGTCTTCCGTCAGGGAAATGAGCTCTATGTCCAAGCCGGGCCGTACCGCAGGTCATTCCTCCTCCCCGATGCCCTCCATCGGCGGGAGATCTCCCGAGCCCGGTTGGACGAGGGCATGCTGAGCGTGGCTTTCTCGGAGGGCTCCGGTTGAGGGACCAGTCGGCGACCAGGGCTGCCGTGGGCCGTGCAGGCCGGCGGGCCACTTACCACCTTCTCCTGGCGGTGGTCGAGAGTCTCAAGGCGTTGGAGGCTGTGATCGAAGAGTTGGGAGGTATAAAGGACCCAGCCGACGATGATGAGGGTCACCAGGCGAGGCAGAGGATCGACATCGAATGACCGAGAGATTCCACAGGGTGATCCCCGACGAGGTGATCGGGCCCGACGGTGTACGGGTGCAGCCCCGTCGCCTTCTCGCTGAGGTCTTCCTCCTGCTCCCCAACATCGTCAAGCTGATCGGCCGGCTCCTGCGCGACTCGAGGGTGCCCCGCCGGGCAAAGATGACCCTGGGGATCGCTGCCCTCTATGCCGCCAGCCCCATCGACTTGATCCCCGAGTTCGTCCCGGTCCTGGGATGGGCAGACGACGTCCTGGTGGTGATGTTTGCCATCGACTCCCTGATCGAAAGGGCCGGTCCCGATGTGGTCGCCGAACACTGGGATGGCCCCGGCGACATTCTCGGGCTGGTCAAGGAAGTGGTTTCGGTGTCTCGCGCTCTGATGCCCCGTCGGCTGGGAGTGGTCATCGATCGGGTCAGCGGTTAGCCCGGCGACCTCGTAGCAGGGCCACCAGTACCGCGGCCTGGTCGTGGCGTCAGGGTGGGGGCGAAAGCCGGGTCGTCGTCGAGGTAGCCGGTGTCGAGGCGCTGTGCTGGACGGGCCCCTCTCCATGGGGGACAATGGCCGGAACAGCCTTGTGCCCGTGTTCCGGAAGGGGTAACCAAAGGGGGCGAAGCACCCACCGACGAATTCCGGAGGTACCATCGACCATGGCTTTTGCTGACGGGACGGCCGATTTCAGGTCGGACACGGTGACCCGTCCCACCCGGAGGATGATCGCGGCCATGGCCGATGCCCCGGTCGGCGACGACGTCTATCACGACGACCCTACGGTCAATGCCCTCGAAGAGGAGGCGGCTGCGGTCACCGGTAAGGAGGCCGCGATCCTCGTCCCCACCGGGACCATGGGCAACCAACTCTCCATCATGTTTCACACCAACCCGGGTGAGGAGGTGCTTGCCCATGAAGAAAGTCATGTGCGTTCCATCGAGGGCGGTGCACCCCAGGCTCTCTCGGGTGTTGGGTTCCGGACGGTGGCTGGCGAGGGCGGCCGGATCGCACCCGAGGATGTGGACGCGGCCATGGCGATGGCGGGTTTCTTCCCCAGGATCGGGCTGATGGTGTGGGAGAACAGCCACAACCTCTCCGGAGGGAGGGTGATACCGATCGACGTGATCGAAGGGACCTCGAAGCGGGCGAAGGAGCACGGGCTCTCGATCCACATCGACGGGGCGAGGATCTTCAACGCGGTGGCTGCAACAGGCGTCGCTGCTTCCCGATGGGCGGCGACCGCCGACACCATTCAGTTCTGTTTCTCCAAGGGCCTTGGTGCCCCGATCGGTTCGATTGTGTGCGGCCCGTCCGATGCCATCGCCGAGATCAGGTACCTGCGCAAGCGGTTGGGTGGCGGCATGCGTCAGGCGGGGGTGATCGCTGCCGCAGCCCGGGTGGCTTTGGAGGAGCGCGGACGGCTGGTCGAGGACCACGTGCTCGCCCGCAAACTAGGTGAGGCGATCGACGCCGTGTTTCCCGGGGCGGTCGAGCTCGATGGGGTCGAGACCAACATGGTCCGGGCCGACTTCGCCACCCTGGGCATGGCCTGGCCCGAAATGTCCTCGCGACTCGAGTCCGCCGGGATCAAGGCGAATCCGCCCTTGGGCGGAGGCTGGCGTCTGGTCACCCATCGCGATGTCGACGCCGCCGACGTTGATCGCCTGGCTGCGGCCCTGTCGTAACCCATGGGCGCTGCAGGGGGTCGGAAACCCTTGGTGACTGTCGGAATCCTCTTCCCCGGCCAGGGAAGCCAGACGGTGGGAATGGGTGCCGACCTGTTCGAGGTGCGGGCAGACCTCCTGGGCGAGTCGGCCGATTCGGTTCTCGGATGGTCTCTGCGCCAAATGTGTCTCGAGGGCCCAGAGGAGGCCCTCACCCGTACCGAGCACGCCCAACCGGCGATGTACGCCCTGGGGTATGCCCTCTGGGACACACTCCGGGAGGCCATGGGGTCCGACCCGGCAGCGGCGGCAGGGCACTCCCTGGGGGAGTACACCGCCTTGGCCGCCGCCGGGGCGATGTCCTACGAGGATGGTCTGGCAGTGGTGGCCCGACGGGGTGCGGCCATGGCGGCCGCCGCCGACATGGAGGAGTCGGGGATGGCCGCTCTCATCGGGGTCGACCGGACCCAGGCTGAGGAGGTGGTTGCCACCAATAGGGCGGAGGGGGGCCGTCTCGGAGTGGCCAACATCAACGCCCCTGGTCAGGTGGTGATATCCGGTGGCATCGGCGACCTGAGATGGCTGTCCGAGAGGGGAAGAGGGCTCGGGATTCGCCGGGTGATCCCGCTCCGGGTGGCCGGTGCCTTCCACTCGGCGTTCATGGAGCCGGCAGCCGAGGCCTTGTCAGCAGCTCTGGCCGAAGTGAGCCTCTCCGAACCCAGGTTCCCGGTATGGTCGAACACCACGGCTCGCCCACACGCGCCCGACGAAATCGCCGAGACACTGGTACGTCAGGTGGTCTCCCCGGTGCTCTTCTCCGACTGCCTGGTGGATATGGCTGGGGCAGGAGTGACTGGGTTCGCCCACGTGGGACCGGGTGAGGTGACCGCGGGAATGGCCCGCAAGACGGTACCGGGAGCAACCGTGGTCACGGTGTCCTCGCCGGCGGACATCGGTGGAGCCCTGGCTGCACTCGGTACCATGTGAGGAGGAGTCGAACGAATGCAGACCGCTGAGATAACCGGATGGGGTAAGTGCATGCCCCCCAATGTCCTCTCCAACCACGACCTGGAACAGCTCGTCGACACGTCGGACGAGTGGATCACCTCCCGCACCGGGATCAAAGAGCGGCGGATCAGCCACGTAGAGGCATCGGAGCTGGCGGCAGTGGCCTGTGCGCGGGCGCTCGCCGCAGCCGGTCGCCACCCCGAGGACGTCGACCTCCTCCTGGTCGCCACCTGCACCGGAGACTCGATCATCCCCTCGACGGCCAGTGTGGTGCAGAGGCATCTCGGCGCCTGGAACTCGGCGGCGATGGACCTCAACGCGGCCTGCACCGGCTTCATCTATGGGGTCGACGTGGCGACCAACATGATCCGCGGTGGCGGGTACCGAACCGTGCTGCTGGTGGGTACCGAGAAGCTCCACAGTGTCATGGATTTCACCGACCGGACCACCTGCGTGCTCTTCGGGGACGGGGCCGGTGCAGTGGTCCTCGAGCCGTCAACGGGCCCGGGGGGAGTCCTTGCCTCCGACCTGGGGATGGACGGTTCGGTAGGGCACATACTCGAGGTGCCGGTCGACGGTACCCGTGGCGACCGCGGGCCGCTCGATCCTTCGAAGTGCGGGATAAGCATGGAAGGCCAGGAGGTCTTCCGTCGGGCGGTGACCAAGATGGGAGAGTCGTCGTCCAAGGCCCTGGAGAAGGCGGGGGTGACCCTGGACCAGGTCGCCCTCCTGATACCCCATCAGGCCAACGTCCGGATCATCGACGCCACGGCACGGCGCTTGGGGCTCGACGAGTCCAAGGTCTACGTCAACATCCACTCCTACGGGAACACCTCGGCGGCGACCATCCCCGTCGCCCTCACCGAAGCACTCGAGGAAGGCCGGATCTCCCCAGGGGACATCTTGGTCCTCACCGCCTTCGGTGGCGGGCTCACCTGGGGCTCGGTGGTCTACCGGTGGGGTGAGCGAACCGAGCCGCTCGCCGAGTCCGACGCCGAGCTTCCTCCTCCCGACCGTGACACCATGGAGCTGCTCCAACCCAACTTCGACTTCTTCGGATTGCCGGAGAAGTTGTCGTGACGGAGGACGTCGAAGGGCGAGTTGCACTGGTGACTGGAGGGTCCCGAGGCCTGGGACGCGCCATGGCTGCGCGTCTCGCCTCCGCCGGTCACCGGGTAGCGGTCAACTATGCCAGCAACCACGAGGCCGCCGAAGAGGTCGTCGCCAAGATCGTGTCCGACGGTGGGGAAGCGGTGGCTGTGAAGGCCGATGTCGCCCTGGCCGATCAGGTCGATGCGATGTTCGCCACAGTCGAGCAGGAGTGGGGCCCGGTGGCCATCCTGGTCAACAATGCCGGGGTCACCAGGGACGGGCTCCTGTTGAGGATGTCCCCAGACGACTTCGACAGAGTCATCGCCACCAACCTGAGATCCGCCTTCCTCTGCACCAAGAGGGCGCTACGCGGGATGTTGCGCTCGCGTTGGGGCCGGGTGATCTCGATCGCCTCGGTGGCCGGCATCACCGGCAATGCCGGCCAGGCCAACTACGCGGCATCCAAAGCCGGGATGATCGGGCTGACCAAGTCGGTGGCCAAGGAGGTCGGGTCGCGGGGGATCACCGCAAATGTGGTCGCCCCCGGCTACATCACAACCGACCTCACCGATGTGCTCACCGACCAGGTGAAGGCGGCGGCCCTCGACGCCATCACCGCCGGCCGTTTCGGGGAGCCCCATGAGGTGGCCGCCCTGGTCGAATTCCTCGCTTCCGATGCCGCCGGCTACATCACGGGGCAGGTGATAGCGGTAGACGGCGGCATCGCGCTGTAAGTTCCCCCCGGCAATCCGAGAGACAGGAGAAATGGATGGACAGGGATCAGGTATCGGAGCGACTCGTTGGAGTGTTGGTGTCCGAGCTCGGGCTTGACGCAGAGAAGATCAACGATGAGGCCCACTTCGAAGAAGACCTCGATGTGGACAGTCTGGGCGTGGTCGAGTTGCTCATGGCGCTGGAGGACGAGTTCGACGTCAAGATCCCCGACGACGAAGCTGAGACGATCATGACCGTCGGCCAGGCGATCGACCTGGTCCACGGAAAGCTCAGCGGCTGATCCCGTCGGCTGGAGGCCCGGGTTTCCCATGAGATCGTCGCCACGCCGCGTCGTCGTCACCGGGGTGGGAGCGGTCACTCCGGTAGGGCTGGACGTCGCCTCCACATGGGACGCCATCAGACGGGGTGTCTCCGGGGCGGGCAAGATCACCCTGTTCGATGCCACCGGATATCGGACCACTATCGCCGCCGAGGTCACCGATTGGGACACCGCCGCCCATTTCGAACCCAAGGAGGCGAGGAGGCTCGACCGCTTCTCCGAGTTCTTCATCGTTGCCGCCAGGCAGGCTCTTTCCGACGCAGGCCTCGACCTGGGATCTGACGAAGAGGCTGCCTCCCGGGCCGGGGTGATGGTTGGGGCTGGGTTCGGGGGTATGGGCTCGTTCATCGACGAGATCACCACACTGCTGGACCGAGGACCCGACCGGGTGAGCCCGACCGGGGTTCCCCGGGTGATCCCCAACATGGCGGCAGGTTTGGTGTCGATCGAGCACAACCTGACCGGTCCGGTCTCCTGTGTGGTCACCGCATGCAGCGCCTCGGCCAACGCCATCGGCGACGCCGCCGAGATCATTCGAAGAGGGGCAGCCGACGTGATGGTCGCCGGAGGCGCCGAGGCAGCCATAACCACCTTCGGGATCGCCACCTTCGCCCAGGCACGCGCCCTGTCGACTCGCAATGACGATCCCGCCTCCGCTTCCCGGCCCTTCGATGCCGATCGTGACGGATTCCTGATGGGTGAGGGCGGGGGAGTAATGGTGCTCGAGGGGCTCGACCATGCCAGGGCGCGGGGAGCCGAGCCGATGGCCGAGGTCACCGGGTACGGGATGTCGGCTGACGCCTACCACATAACTCTGCCCAGACCGGGTGGAGCCGGTGCGGCCAGGTCGATGCGAGCAGCCCTCGACGACGCCAGGATCGAAGACGAGGCCCTGGGCTACATCAACGCCCATGGCACCTCCACCGAAGCCAATGATTCGACAGAGACGGCTGCGATCAAGATCGCTCTAGGCGAGCGGGCCTACCGCACACCGGTGTCATCGACCAAGTCGATGACAGGGCACATCCTCGGGGGCGCTGGTGCCGTGGAGGCGATCATCTCGATCTTGGCGCTTCGCGATCAGGTGCTCCCCCCCACGATCAATTACCAGACTCCGGACCCGGAGTGTGACCTCGACTATGTGCCCAACGAGGCCCGCGAGGCGGTCGCCCTGCGCCACGTCATGTCCAACTCCTTCGGCTTCGGTGGCCACAACGTGTCCCTGGTCTTCTCAGCTCTCTGACGGACTCCGCCGCCACCTCCTGAGACGATGTTCTACGAGCGGTCCCCCCGCGAGGGGGGGGACGTCGTTTGCCTCCACTCGGAGAGGCTGCGGTAGGCGAGGACCAGGAGCAGTCCGACACCCACGGTGGCGGCGATGAACGATGTGACCGCGAACAGGACGGTCCAGCCAGGACAAGACACTCCTCCGTCGCTGCGACAGCTGATGTCGGTCACAACCCACCCGAGGGCGCCGGCAAGCAAGCCGGTCCCCAGGGAAGGGATGGCGATCCAGGGGTTGGGCTTTCTCAGCGGGGTCTCCCGGTGTCGTCTATCCGGGCGGCATCGAGGACCTCATCAGGGGTGAGCTCGGGTGGGATGGGGAACAGCGAGCCTCTCTCGCGTGGCGGGTGGTAGGCGGTCTTGACCGAAGGGTGCCAGGCGAGCGCCGCAGTGGTCCCCCCCAGCAAACCTGACACGGCACCTACGGCCGGCTCCATGAGGAGAGCCAGACCGACGGCGGCCACGGGGAACAGGATACGGGTGGCGACCAGGCCACCGAACATCACCCGCGCATAGGCAAGGGCGGCGACTGGGGCGCCCAGTCCGACGATCAACACCGGCCACCACCGGGTCGGTGTCGCCAGTCCCAGGGCGAGTGGTGCTGCCAGCAGGACGAGGGGGACGAGTACCGCTCGCGTCGGGGGTCCCGTGGCTGAAGGGAGACGCCGCACCCGATCGGCCAACACCACGAGGGCGATCCCGGAGAGGGTGGTGACCACGGCTGATGCCCACCAGGCGGTGTCGATCGGTCTGATCATGGCGACGGCGGCACCCCCTGCCAGCGTCACCGAGGCGTACCGGTGGGCCCATCTCCCCCCGACCACCACCATCCCGACCGTGGCCACGGTGGCTCCGCTGGCCAGCCCCAGGGCGACCAGGAGCATTGACGGACCAGGTCGAAAGGGCCCGGGGTCGACGATGAGTGTCACCGTCCAGGCCATGGCCGACGCCATTGGTGCCAGGGCGAGAAGCGATGGTCTCACACTTGGGAGTCTGCCAGCGGTCGAGGTCAAGCCGAAGTTGGTCGCTGGGGTCCTTCTCCCGCCACCACCACCCGGAGCTCGGAGCGCTCCCCGAACCGCGGTGACTCCGTGGGACCCCACACTGTCTCCTCGATCCAGGTGCTTCCCGGCCTCAACGTGATCACCGCACCGTTTTCTGGAGAGCCTTGGTGCAGCCTGGACAGGTCGAAGCCGACGAGACGGAGCCGTCCCGCCTGGACCGGGTCCTGGTGGGAGACGATGACAACGTCTCCATGGGGATGGACCTCGTCGAGGCGGCGGGCGACCGCGGCCACCCGATCGGCCACCTGATGGAGGGTCTCCTCGGTGAAGTCAACCTCGTGGGGTCGGTCGAGATAGACCTCCAGTTCCTCGGGGAATGCCGCGGACACCGAGGCCCACCGCTGGCCTCGCCACCGGTCGGTGATGTCCCAGTCGCGAAGGCCCTCGTCGACCCGCACCGGTACGCCGGAGCGAGCCGCGATCTCCTCGGCGGTCCGCAAGGCGGGCTCCAGGGGCGATGACCAGATGGCGACGACGGCGCGGGCCCCCAGATACCGACCCACCCGGCGGGCCTGTTCCAGCCCTTGCGGCGACAGGCCGAAACCAGGCATCGACCCGTAGACGAGATTCTCGGGGTTTTCGACTTCGGCGTGTCGAACCAGATGAACCAGGGCAGCCATACGGTCAGTTTGGCCGGTCATGTCCCCAACGCCGGGTAACTTCGAGGAGGTGTGGGCCGAGCCGATCCTCCACGTCGACATGGATGCGTTCTACGTGGAGGTGGAGAGACTGTTTGACCCGACGCTTCGCTCGTTGCCGGTGGCGGTGGGGGGCATCGGCCCCAGGGGAACCATCGCCAGTGCCTCATACGAGGCCAGGGAGGAGGGAGTGCACTCGGCGCAACCCACCGCGCTGGCACGGCGAGTGTGTCCCCGGCTCCGGGTGATCCCGCCCTACCACCCTAGGTACGCAGAGATATCGGCCAGGGTGTTCTCGGTGTTCCGAGAGTTCAGCCCATTGGTAGAAGGGCTTTCCCTGGACGAGGCGTTTGTCGACATCTCAGGGCTGCGACTCCACTACCACTCGCCGGTGGCGGTGGCAGAGGCGATCAAGGAGAGGATCCGCTCCGAGGTGGGTATCCCGTCGTCAGTTGGGATCGGACCGAACAAGCTGGTCGCCAAGCTGGCGTCGGGGGCAGCCAAACCCGACGGGATCAAGCACGTCCCGGTCGAAGACAAGATCGTCTTCCTCCATGCTCTTCCCGTGGGTGCCCTGCCCGGAGTCGGGCCGGCGACCCATGCCTCGCTGACCCGTCTCGGGATCGAGACGGTCGCCGACCTATCGCTGACACCTGCACCGACCCTGGGCCGCATTCTCGGCCCCAACATGGGACGCCAGCTCCTCGAGCTCGCCCGGGGTGTCGACACCCGTGCCGTCATCCCCGACCAGGAGGTGAAGTCGATCTCGGTGGAGGAGACCTACCCGGTCGATCTCGAGGGCGTCGCTGTGGTGACCGGGGCTCTGTTCGACCATGCCCGCGGCCTCTCCGAGCGGCTGCGTCGCGCCGGGGTGGCTGCCCGCACGGTGAGCCTCAAGGTTCGGTTCCCCGACTTCGAGACGATCACAAGGAGCCGCACCTCATCGCGGCCGATCCAGTCGGCAGGGGAGCTCTTCGATGTGAGCCGGAGCCTGCTCGCCGAGGTGAGTTTGGAAGGGCCGGTCCGACTGATTGGCCTCGCCGCCACCACACTGGAGCGGGACGATCAGCCTCGTCAGGCCGAGTTGGCCTTCCCGGACGACGGGTAGACCCAGCAGGGCCCCACCCTGGAGGATCGTGGAAAGAACCCTGTCACCTGAAGCCGATACCGGTGTAATGTTTGCGGTGGGCACCAGAGGCCCGGTGGACCATGCCGCTTGATGACAAGGAACAGAGGATCCTGGCGGAGATCGAGCGCCAGTTCTACGAGGAAGACCCCGAACTGGCTCGCGCCGTGCAGCGAATCGAGAACCCCCTCCGGGTGGGGGTGAAGTTGTCGATACTCGGCGTCCTGGCCGGCCTGGCGATCATCGTCGCCTACCTCTCGGAGACTTGGGTGGCCGCCGCAGGATTCGCCCTGCTGGTGTTGTCGGCAACATCGCTCGTCAACGCGGTGCGAGTTCGAGGCTGGAGAACCTCCGCCGCGGAGCCCGCCGAGGAACTGGACGAGTAAGAGTCGCTCCCCGGCCGTCCTGGCTCCAACCAAGTGGCTATTGTTCCGGCCCCGACTGTCACCGCGGGCACGACAGACACATACTCGGGCCCCGCCCCGGCCCGTTGACTCGAAGCTTTGGAGAGGACACCTTGGAGCAGGCTTTCACAGCCGAACAGGCATGTCGGCTGAGTGGTTGCACCCATCACCAACTGCGTTACTGGGATCGTGTCGGGCTGGTGAGCCCTTCTCTTCAGAGCAGCGGGGGGAGACCGGGGGTACGTCGGCTCTACTCCTTCCGCGATCTGGTGGCATTGAGGGTGGTTCGCAGTCTCCTCGACAACGGTATGTCGCTCCAGCGGGTTCGGCGGGCTTGGGACTACCTGCGACGGGAGGGCGGTATGGACGAGCATCTCGCCCAGGTCAAACTGGTCACCGACGGCAAGAGCATCTTCCGAGTGAGCAGTGATGAGGGTGAGCTTCTCGACGCACTCCGCGAAGGTCAGCTCGCTTTCTTTGTCGCCATCGACGAGATCGCTCGTGAAGTCGAAGAGGACGTCACCTACTTCGAGCTCGATCGGGAGAGGTTCCTGACCATGTTGCGTCGCGTCGAAGAGGATGTGATCGAGGAGCGGCGCACCGGAACCTGACCCGGCCAGATCAGCGCCGGTTGATCAGCGAGCGGGGGTTGAGGGCACCTTTCAGTCGCTGGCCGGTGTCGTAGCGGTTCTGCAGCCACCACTCCACCTCGACCAGGTCGCTCTCCGCGACCGGGGAGCTCTTTCCCCCGTAGATCGCCGCCGAATACCAGTTGGCCAAGGGGATCAGGGCGGTGCCACTGGCCCGGGCGAACTCCAGGGGGGTGAGGTGGTCGGCCACTGGTTCGCCGAGGTCGGCGAGCCGATCGACGATCTCATCCCAGGCGGCAGTGATGTCTCCCTCGAGGAGCCGTCGCATCCTTCGTCGCCGTCTCATCCGCTTGGCGAAGGGGATCACCCCGAGCAGGGCGGCGATCAGCGGTATCCAGAGGGGCCAGAGGCGGGGGCCACCCCCAGGTGAGGCAATCGGGGGTTCATCTATCAGGCCGGGCAGCTCCTCGGGCAGCTCGGGGAGCTCGGGTGTGATCGGTGAGCCGGTGACCGGGTTGCGGGGCACATACTCGGCGGGGTCCCAGCCGGCGGTCATGCTGGCGGGTAACACCCCGCCTCGGGGGGTGGGATCGAAACGCACCCAGCCGAGATCATCCATCCACATCTCCACCCAGGCATGGGCATTGGTGTCGCGCACCTCGATCACTTCGAGCCCATCGATGTTGACCGTCGATCCCGGGGTGAAACCCCAGACCACCCGGCTGGGGATTCCCAGGGTCCGCCCCAAGACCGCCATGGCGGCGGCGAACTGCTCGCAGTAGCCGGTGCGGAAGTTCAGGCTGTCTGGGTCGTTGAGCCACTCCAGGAGCACCAGCGAGCCGTGCCCGGTGGTGACCTCCTGGGAATAGGTGAAGTCCTCGCTGTCTCGGAACCAGTGCTGGAGCATCCAGGCACGCTCGAAGGGGGTGGAAGCTCCAAGGGTGCGAGCTACCGCGATGTTGCGCAGACCAGGGGGGGTATTGGGGGGGAGGCGGACGAACTGATCGAGGTCGGGGGGGCGTTCCACCACGCCCGCCGCTTGGCCGGGGGCGGCGGCGAAGAGCCCGGCCTCGGCGGCAGCGGCGAAGAGAGGGGTCAGCTCCCCGTCGGGCCCTGTGGCCAGGGCGCCCAAGTCCTGCTCGAGGAGTGGGTAGGTGGTCTCCACCTGGTAGTTGTCCCCCGCTTGGAGGCCCACCGGGTAGAAGAGGGCTGCATCTCTGCCGAACCGGATGGCCTGGGGAGTGAGCACATTGTCCCCGGCCACCTGATGTATGGCGTTGGGCTCACCGGCGGTGGGGAGGACCTCCCCGAGGAGACGGTCGATGTAGACCCGCTGCAACACTGATGTCTGGGCCCCTCCATAGGTGTGGTCGGGGTCGCCAATGATGGTCCCCGGTGTGTAGACGCGGCTTTGGCTGTTGGATCGCCGCCAGAACACCCCGTCGAACTCATCGAGAGTCTCCATCCGCCAATAGAGCTGGCCGGGAGGGGGTGCGCCAGGTGCCAGGGTGGCCTGGAAGAGGAGGGCGTTCTGACGGCTGATCAGGCGCTGTCTCAGATCGACGAATCGGTCGAAGGCCACACCGCCCGGACCGGCGCCGAACCCGCCACCCCCGGACCGCCAGGGCAGGTTGCCGTACTCGGATACCAGGGTCCTCGCCTGGTGGGTGGTGGCGATCGAGACGATACCGATGAGGCCGGCCATGACCAGGGCGGCAGACGTCGAACGGTGCGGTTTGGGCAGCCCCGATTGGTCCCGGGCCCGGCCCACGTTGGTGGCCCGGTCCAAGGCGACCGCTGCCACCGTGAGCCCGAGGCAGGCCGCCGCGGCCACCATCCAGATCAGGCCGACCGGTCGGCGGTCGAACACCGCGAACTGGAGGTAGACGATCCCGGCGGGCACGATCATTGTGATGATCCTGCCGGTCATGCCAACCTGGGAGAACAGTCCTCCCAGGGACCACATCAGCAGGGCGAGGAGGGCGATCAGGCCGGGCTCGGGGAACACGGGCGCCACCCCCACCCGAATCAGGCGCTGGGCGTCGTCCATGCGCTCCCCGAGCAATGGAAGTGTCTCTTCGGTGGGCACCACCCCGAAGACCAACGTCTCGGGTACGGCAATCCGGAGGAACACCACCACCGCCCCCAGCGCGAACAGGAACACCCCGGCCCCCGGCCTCAAGTTGGTCTGGCTGATGAGCCACCACACGATCCCCCCGAGGAGCGTTGCCGAGATCAGGATCAAATTCCACTGGGGGAGCCCTTCGCCGAACTGAACCAGCCGTCCGGTGCGCAGCAGCACCAGCGCCAGCGCCAGGATCCCGGCTAGCTGACCGAGGCGCCTGCCCATGAGGTCCTCATCGCGGTGAGCCAGGCTCCGGCCCACTTCTCACCGGGGTCGACTATCACCGTTGAGGCTCCGGCCCGTTGGAACCCGATCAGGGTCTGGGGGGTGCTGCTCGACACACTCATCAGCACCGTGTTCCCGTAGTCGGCGGAGAGCAGTCGCTGAACAGAGAGCAACTCCCTGTCGGCCACCCCGGTCACCAGGACGAGGGCGCCACCGCCGCCTCTCTGTCGGACCCGGGAACCCACCGATCCGATGTCGATGAGAGGGTCGGCGGAGACCAGGGCGAGGCGCTCCATCACCGCGGCGTACCGGGAGGCATCGATGGTGTTCGCCTCGCCGGCCCAGAGGTCGGCATCGAATCCGGAACCGACCAGGTGGGTGATCACGCTGGCTGCCCCGGACACCGCGGTCTCGAATGCATCGTTCGACTCGTAGGGTGCGCGGCGGACGTCGAGCAGGACCAAGGCCCGGGTCTGCCATGGAGTCTCCAGCTGGCGGATCATCAGCTCGTCGGTCTTGGCCGACGAAGGCCAGTGAACACGCCGGAGGTCGTCTCCCCTGTGATACTCGCGCAGGGTGTAGAAGTCCTCGCCACCACGCTGGCTGTGCTCCGGCCGTGAGGCGTCGATTGCCGGGTCCTTTCCCCGGACCAGAGGGAATCCGCTGAGCTTCTCCACCGCCGGGTAGACCACGATCCGATCGACCATGCTCGCCGGAGCCGGGAGCTCGGCCAACCCCAGGGGGTCGTTGGCGTATCCTCGGGCCGGGCCGACCCGGTAAACGCCGCGGGGTCGGCAGGTGACCCGGTAGGAGGCGGTGATCTTCTCCTCGGAGGCGATCGAGCCCACCTCGAAGTTGGCCACGCCCAATTGCTCGACCTCGTCCTGGATACGCAGGTTCCTAACCGGTCGGGACAACCGGTTCTCCATGCGGAGGGTGACCGTGGTGGTCTCACCGTCGTGGACCGCAGAAGAGCCGAGCCTCCTGGTGATGACCACCCGGGGCCGGTGGTAGCGCACGTAGACCATGGCCGCCGCCGTGGCCAGGAGGAGAAAGCCCCCGATCAGAAGTAGCTCGGGATCACCGAAGACGTACCAGAGGATGCAGAAGGCGGTCCCGGCTCCGAGTAGGGCCCAGCCCCTGGCAGTCGGCATCAGGTGGCGATGCGTGACGCCGTCCCCGGCACCCGCATCCTGCCCAGGAGGTCCTCGATCAGTCCACCAACGGTTTCCCCGCGCATCTGCGCCTCGGGCCGGAGGGTGATGCGGTGGTCGAGCACCGGGCGGGCGAGCTCCTTGATGTCGTCGGGCATCACGTAGTCCCTGCCTTTGGCGGCGGCACGGGCTCGTGCCAGTCTCTGGAGAAACAGGGCCGAGCGGGGAGACGCCCCCAGCCAGACGTCGGGGTGATTGCGTGTCCCCTCCACCAGGTCGACGATGTAGTTCTTCACCGCTGCTGAGACCGTTATCTCCCGGGCGATGGTGATCAGCTGTGAAACCTCGTCGAGGGTGGCCACCGGCTCAAGGTCGAGGAATGTCGACCGGACCCCGTGGGTGTCGAGCATCTCCAGTTCCTTGGCCCTCTCCGGGTAGCCGATGACGACCCGCATCATGAAACGGTCGAGTTGGGCTTCGGGGAGCGGGTAGGTCCCCTCGTGCTCCAACGGGTTCTGGGTGGCCACGACCATGAAAGGGAGGGGCACTGTCCGGGTGATTCCATCGGATGTCACCTGCCGTTCCTCCATCGCCTCGAGCAGGGCCGACTGTGTCTTCGGGCTGGCCCGGTTGATCTCATCCCCGACGACGATGTTGGCGAAGATCGGTCCTGCCTTGAACTCGAACTCCCGACGGTCCCGGTCCCACACCGAAATGCCGGTCACGTCGGAGGGGAGCAGGTCCGGGGTGAATTGCACCCGGCTGAAGGCGCCTTCGATGGAGCGAGCCAATGACTTGGCCAGATGCGTCTTGCCCACGCCTGGAACGTCCTCCACCAGCACGTGCCCCTCTGCCACCAGGGCGAGGAGGACCAGCTCGACTACGTCGCGCTTGCCCTGGATGACCGTTTCCACGTTGGCGACGATCCTGTGGAACTGTTCACCAAAGAGCTCGATTCGATCGGACAAGCCGTTGTCCTCCTTGGGAAATTCCCATCGACTCTAACTATCGCTTTCAGTTGTGCAGGCTAGGCTGTTGCCTAGGGTGAGGCACTGGGAGGGAAGGGTGCGTGATAGGTCGGGGTTGGGCAGCCTATTCGGCGCGGTCGTGCGCCGTCCTCCTCTCTGGATCGAGGCGTTGCGGATGTTGTCGGCGGTACGCCGCCGGGGGAGGCCGTGGCCTTCGAGCGCCTACATCCGGTGGAGGTCGCACACTGCTTATGGCGAGGTGATCCCCTTCCCCATCGAGGACCTCACCGAGTTCCTCGAATGGCGACGGTCGATGAGGCGAATGGCACGGGGGACGGGTTCGTGATGATGTCCACTCTCGCCCATCGGCTGGAGGACATTCCCGGGGTCGCCTCGGTCACGGTCGATCTCAGTGAGGACGGCGGGGGAATCAACATCCGACTGGAGCCGGGAGCCGATGAGGTCGAAGTAATGGAGAGGCTCCGGGCGGTGCTGATCACATACGGGGTGCGCTCGGCGAGACCCGAGACGGTTGAGGAGGCATTTCCCGAACCCGGGTCACTCCCGGCGCGGCTGGGGGTGGTGGTCAGGATCACACCCCTGGAGAAGGGTGCCCGAGTGGAAGTCGAGGGGCAGAGCATCCGCTCCTTCCGGGTGGTGGCGGCCAACCCGATCGCCATTGCCCAGGGTGTCGCCGACGCATGGTCTCGGGTTGTGGGGAAGATTCCCTTGGAGATCGTGGGTGTGGCGCTCGACGATCGCGGTCAACTGGCAGTCACCGCCTCGGACGGCGAGACGGACAGCGTGGGCACGGCTGACGTCGGAGCCGGTTGGGAGTCTGCGGTCACCGTGGCGGTGGGTCGGGCGATCGGCCTGGTCCCCCCTGCATATTCAGGGGACTGAGCAGGGTATCCCACGCCAGCAGCAGGTTGGTGCCGACTACCCTTGCCACCGGGTAGGACGAGAACAACATGGCACGGTCACTGATATTGAACGCCAGCTATGAGCCTCTATCAGTCGTCAGCGAGCGACGGGCTCTGATATTGGTGCTCGCCGAGAAGGCTTCGGTGATCGTCCCCAAGGACGAGGTCTGGTCCTCGGAGTCGCTTGCAGTCCAAATCCCCTCGGTGGTGAAGCTAAACCGTTTCGTCCGGGTGCCCTACCGTCGCACCGTGCCGGTCACACGGAGGGCGGTCTTCGGCCGGGACGGCCACCAGTGCCAATACTGCGGAGGCCCCGCCGAGTCGCTCGATCACGTCACCCCGAGGTCGCGTGGTGGAGATCACAGTTGGGAGAACGTGGTGGCCTGCTGCCGGCCATGCAACGTCCGCAAGGGTGACCGCACCCCGGGGGAGAGCGGTCTCCACCTCCGCACCAATCCGGCGCCACCCCGGCGCTTCGCCTGGATCTACGCCACCACCGGTTTCCAGGTCGACCCCGACTGGCACCCCTACCTCTACGCCGAAACCGCGTAGTCGCAGCGTTCCACCGCTGTCTGGTACCGAGTACTTGGTGCTCCGCCATGCGTGCAGGAGTTTGCGAGCCGCTTCCCCGCTTCGCAGGGGGACAGTCCCAGCCCAGGGGGGCCACCGAGAGTCAGCGCCGGGCGCCACTCGTCTACTGATATCCCTCGACATCCCGCTCGGGCCTTCACCCGGTGAGGGGCGAGCGATGCCGCCAATGTGGGACAAAGGGTTGACAAGTGGGGAGAAGTGGGTCATAGTGGCAGAACTCTCCTCGGGGAGTCTGGCAGTGAGGACGGACGGAAGAGATCTGGTGTGTTTCTCGGCGAGTACTTCCACAGTCTCGACGACAAGGGACGGGTGGTTCTGCCCTCGTCGTTTCGGCGCGAGCTCGAGGATGGATGTGTGGTCGCCAAGGGCAGGGACGGCCAACTGATGATCCACTCCGTCGACGTGTTCCAGCAGATGGCGGCCGACGTGATCGGCCGCCCCCAGGATCGGGGCGGACGCCGCTTTTCCCGGACGGTGTTCGCCGGAGCCGACCGCCAGGAGCTGGACAAGTCGGGCCGGGTCCTTGTCAAGCCGGATCTGCGGGAGTTCGCCGGGCTCGCGCCTGGCACCGAGATCGCGGTCCTCGGGGTGTTCGACCACATCGAGCTGTGGGACAAGGAGCGCTACCTGGAGGACCGAGCCACCGGTGACGAGAGCTATGTCGACGAGGAGGACTGAACCGTCAGCAACCAGGGCTGGGCCCATCGCCAGCCCCCCGGAACCAATTGGAAGGCCCCTGACTCCGCCCGCTTTCAGTTGGTACCAGCGCCCGGGGGGCTGGCCATGGACCATGGCCCGAAGCACGGATATCACCTCCCGGTCCTTGTCGACGAGGTGGTGGCATTGATCGCTCCCACCCTCCCCGGCACCGTTGTCGACGCCACTTTCGGCGGAGGAGGGCACACCCGGCGCATCATCGCCGAGTGCGGTGATCTGGTGCGGGTAGTGGCGGTCGACCGCGACCCTGACGCCCTGGCCAACGCCTCGGACCTCAGGATCGAAACCGTCCTCGGCAACTTCGCCGAACTATCCACCCTCGTGGGACCCCGGCTCGACCGGCCTCCGGCCGCGGTGCTCTTCGACTTCGGGGTGTCGTCGCATCAGTTCGACGAGCCGGATCGCGGCTTCTCCTATCAACACGACGGCCCGCTCGACATGCGCATGGGCCCTGACGCCAGCGTGACCGCCGACGAGGTGGTCAACGGGTGGGAGCGCAACGATCTCGCCGACGTCATCCGAGAGTTCGGCGAGGAGCCGATGGCAGGCCGCATCGCCGATGCCATCGTCGCCGCTCGCCCTGTCGAGTCCACCGCCAGGTTGGCCACCGTCATCGCCGATGCGATGCCCGCGGCTCGGCGTCGGGCGGGTCATCCCGCCCGACGCACTTTTCAGGCGCTGCGGATCGTGGTGAACGCCGAACTTGATGCCATCCGGTCGGGCCTCGACCAGGCCATCGAACTGGTGAGCCCGGGGGGGCGGGTCATAGCCATCTCCTACCACTCGCTCGAGGATCGGATCGTCAAGACGCGTTTCGCCGAAGGGGCTCGTGGGTGTGTCTGCCCTCCGGGACTACCGGTGTGTGGCTGCGGTCAGACCGCCGAGCTTCGCATATTGACCCGTAAGCCGTTACGGGCATCGTCGGACGAGGTCGCCACCAACCGGCGGGCCCGGTCGGCCATCCTCAGGGCGGCGGAGAAGGTGGCTGGATGACCGCTCTCACCCAACCACGTCGGCGGACCGAGGAGAACCTAAGGGTCCTCCGGGGCCGGGCAACCCGACGGCCGGCACTGGCTCCCTGGATGATCGTCGCCTTGATCGCCATCGTCGGGTTCCTCGGTCTGGGCCTGGCGCAGACGAGTCTGGACCGGGCAGCCTTCGACCTGGCCGAGCTGAACCGTGCCCTGGCCCGGGAGGAGGCGGTCAACCTCGAGTTGCGGTTGGAGATCGCCCGCCTGGAGAACCCGGCGCGGATCGCTCCCCTTGCCGAGGAGATGGGACTGGTGATTCCCCAGACCACCCGACAGCTCCTGGTCGATCTCGATGGGAAGCTCCCGGTGTTCGCTGGAGCGGAGAAGGACGAAGCCAACCAATGACGGCCGGGTCGAGCGCTGGTACCGGGAAGGTGAATGGGGCTCCGCCCCTCCGGGAGATCAGCCGGAGGTGTCGGGGTCATGCCGGCTGAGGTCGGAGCCGAACCAGCCAGGATCAGGCTGGCGATCATCGGCCTGGCGGTGATCCTCGCCTGGGGGGGTATGGCCTACCGGCTGGTGCACATCCAGGTGGTCGATGCTCCCGAGCTTGCCGTCGCCGGACTGAGCCAACGCCTGGTCTCGCGGGAGATCGCTCCTCAACGTGGGAAGATCTTCGATCGCAACGGCGAGCTACTCGCCCTGACCGTCGACTCCAAGAGCCTCTTTGCGGTGCCGGGACAGGTCGAGGAGCCGCTGTGGGTGGCGCAGCAGATAGGTGGATTGCTCGGGGTGGACAGTGCAGCCTTACACGAGCGGCTGACCAGCGGGCGCGACTTCGTATACATCAAGAGACAGCTCGAGCCTGAGGTCGCCAATCAGATCCTCGACATGCAGGTCACCGGAATCTACGCCCACGACGAGCCGACGCGGGTCTATCCCGCTGGCGTGGTCGCCAGCCACATCACCGGGTTCGTCGACATCGACGGGGTGGGTAGGGACGGTCTGGAGCTCATCTACGACGAAGAGCTGACCGGGGTCCCCGGCCGGGCGGTATTCGAGAGGGGGCTCGACGGCACCCCGATACTTCAGGGCATCTCCGACATAGTTCCAGCGGTGCCCGGAGTCGACCTCAACACCACCATTGACCTCCCGCTCCAGTTTCAGGCCCAGAAGGCGTGCCTCGAAGCGAAGGACCGCACCGGAGCCGACGCCTGTTGGGTGGTCGTCCTCCATGTGGAGACCGGGGCGGTGCTGGCGATGACCGGCGCTCCGGTGTTCGACCCCCAGACCCGCCAGACCCTGGACCCGAGTTGTGAGGCCGCCGACGAGCCGGCGCAGTGCCGGATGTTCTCCAACTTCGTGGTCCGGGGGATCTTCGAGCCCGGCTCGACCCAGAAGCTGATCACCGTCGCCGCTGCCCTCGAGGAGGGTGAGGTGAGCATTGGGTCGATCGTCCCCGGCGTCTCCGACGAACTGGAACTGAAGGAGGGCGCCTGTCGTTTCGCCGACGACGAGCTCTACGGGTGCTATCGCGATTTCACCCGGCATGAGACCACCGACATGAGCGTTGCCCAGATCTTTGCCGAGTCTTCCAACATCGGGACGATCAAGATCGCCGAGATGCTCGGCCAGCGCCGTCTGGTCCAATACATCGAGAGGTTCGGTCTGGGATCGAAGACCGGGATCGACTACACGGTGGAGGCGCCGGGAATCCTCAACTTCGAGGCTGGCTGTGACATCTGCTGGGCTTCGGCAGCCATCGGGTACTCGGTGGCGGCCACCCCCCTCCAGATGGCAGCCGCCTACGCCGCCATCGGCAACGACGGGGTGTGGACCACCCCGCACATCGTCGCTTCCCGGTCGGACGTCAACGGGACCACTCAGGTTGCCGGCGTGGAGACCCGCCAGGTGGTCTCGGCGACCACCGCCCGGCTGATGCGTGAGCTACTCGCCCGGGCCGTCGACGAGGGCACCGGAATCCAGGGGACCGTGGAGAACTACCGGGTGGGAGGGAAGACCGGCACCGCCAACAAACTGGGCCATGATGGCCGTTACACCGAGGAGACCCGGGCCTCGTTCGTGGGGATGGCCCCGATAAGCGACCCCAAAGTCGTGGTGGCGGTTGTGGTCGACGGTCCCAAACACGAGTACCGCACAGGCGGTCTGGCCGCCGCTCCGGTCTTCGCCCAGGTGATGGAACAGGCGCTACATCGTCTCGCGGTGACCCCCGACCATGGTGGGTAGGTCGGTCGGGGAGTTGGCGGCGTTGGTTGGGGGGCACCTGGTCCCCGGTGGAGCTGTCACGACCGCTGCCGTGGAGGAGGTCACCCACGACTCGCGGCAGGTTGGCCCTGGATGGCTGTTCGTCGCCGTGGCCGGTCACAGCCGGGACGGCCATGACTTCGTCGCCGAAGCGGTGGCATCGGGAGCAGCCGCGATCTGCGTCGATCGCGAGATGCCGGTGGAGGTGGCCCAGATCGTCGTGGCCGACACCCGCCAAGCGATGGGGGCTCTGGCTGCAGCGGTTCACGGCGATCCGTCCCGTGACCTCTCGGTGGTCGGGGTGACGGGGACCAACGGAAAAACCACAGTCACCCATTACGTAGAGGCAATTGCCGCTTCGGCGGGCATCCCTGCCGGCCTCATCGGAACCATCGGGGTCAGGATCGCCGGAGAGCCCTCGGGCTCGGCGCGGACCACACCCGAGGCCCCCGACTTCCAACGGCTCCTCTCCCGGATGCGTCATGCCGGATGCCGGATCGTGGCCGCGGAGGTCTCCTCGCACGCCCTGACCTTGGACCGGGTGAGAGGGACCCGGTTCGAGGTCGCTGCCTTCACCAACCTCACCCAGGACCACCTCGACTTCCACGGCGACATGGATCACTATCTGGCGGCGAAGCGGTCTCTCTTCGAGGAGTACGAAGTGGGCACGGCGGTGGTCAACGTAGATGATCCCGCAGGGGAGCGGATCGCTCGAGGCTTCGGGGGCCGTCCCCTGGTCACGGTGGGAGTCGAGGGTGATGCCAGAGCCGAGGTCGTCGTGCCCACCCCCTTCGGTACCCGTTTCCGGCTGGTGACACCGTGGGGGGAGTCGGACACCTCGACCACGGCCACCGGCCGCTTCAACCTGGACAACGCGATGATCGCTGCAGTGTCGTCACTTGCGGCGGGGATCGGGTTCGACCAGGTGGTCGGTGGGGTGGAGAACCTGCCCGGGGTCCCGGGGAGATACGAGAAGGTGTCCGGTGACGATCCGGTCAAAGTGATCGTGGACTACGCCCACACCCCCGACGGCATAGCCCACGCCATAGCCACCGCACGGGAGATCAGCGAGGGGAGGGTGATCGCCCTGGTGGGAGCGGGTGGCGATCGGGACCGGGAAAAGCGACCCCTCATGGGCCGGGCGGTGTCGGCCGCCGACCTGGCGGTGGTCACCAGCGACAACCCTCGATCCGAGGATCCCCAGGCGATTGTGGAGGCGGTGGTCACCGGGCTCACACCGGGGGCGAAGTCCCTGGTCGAGGTAGACCGACGTCTGGCGATCAGCCTGGCAGTGTCGCGGGCCGAGCCCGGTGACGTGGTCCTGGTGTTGGGACGAGGCCACGAGCCTCACCAGGAAGTAGCCGGGGAGCTCATCGAGTTCGATGACCGCCGGGTGGCCCGGGAGGCGCTGGCTGCAGTAAGGAAGTCCACCAATTCCGGTGCGGGAACGGGGAGGATGGGCCGGTGATCTCACTCTTGATCTCTGCCGCGGTCGCCCTGATTGTGTCGATCTTCGGAACCCCGTGGGTGATCCGGATCCTCGAGCGTCGTCGGATCGGCCAGTTCGTCCAGGAGGAGCTGGCCAGCCACGCCCACAAGCAGGGTATCCCAACGATGGGCGGGATTGTCTTCGTCAGCGCCGCCATCATCGGATACGCGGTATCGCATCTCAGGGTCTTCACCGCGGGCAACGGCCTGGTGGTGGAGGTCCAGGAGTTCCACCCCGGCGGGCTGCTGGCGATGTTGGCACTCGCCGGTATGGGTCTGGTCGGTTTCGCCGACGACTGGGTCAAGTACACCCGGAAGCGGAGCTTGGGCCTGTCCAAGTCGGCCAAGTTCGGGGGTCAGCTGGCAGTGGCCGCCTTCTTCGCCTGGGGCGCATCCAACGCCGGTGTGGTGACCCAACTCTCTTTCGTGCGCCCACTGGGCCTCGACCTGGGAGTCTTCTTCGTGGTGTGGGTCCTCCTGCTGATGACCGGTTTTGCCAACGGGGTCAACCTCACCGACGGGATGGACGGACTGGCAGCCGGGTCGGCGGCGTTGGTGGTGGCGTCCTACACGGTGATCGCCTTCTGGCAGTTCCGGAACCAGCCGCCCTTCCGCATCCCCGGTGTCTACCAGGCTGTCGACCCCTTGGAGCTGGCGGTGATCTCGGCCGCCATGTTTGGCGCTCTCCTCGGATTCCTCTGGTGGAACGCCCACCCGGCCAAGATCATCATGGGGGACGTGGGCAGCCAGGCGATCGGTGGACTTCTTGCCGCCCTGGCACTGCTCACCAACACCCAGCTACTCCTTCTGGTGATCGGGGCAATCTTCGTCGCCGAGACCCTCTCGGTGATCCTCCAGGTCGTCAGCTTCAAGCTCTTTGGGACCCGCGTCTTTCGCATGTCGCCGCTCCACTTCCACTTCGATCTGAGTGGATGGGCGGAGACCACTGTGGTCATAAGGTTCTGGATACTCACCGGCATCGGAGTAGCCCTGGGGCTGGGCTTCTTCTACGGCGACTTTCTCCGGCTCGAGGGACTGCTGTGAGCCGCGTTCTCGTCCTCGGCGCCGGGGTATCCGGGATGGCGGCCGCCCGCCTCGCCCGGTCGAAGGGGGCATCGGTCACCATCTACGACCAGAGCCCCAGTGCCCAGCCCCTGGCCGAGGGGTTCGGCTCGGCCTTCGGCGACTGGGACCACCACCTCCTCGGCAACACCGACCTGGTCATCGCCAGCCCCGGGTTCTCCGAGCGGTCACCGGCGATCGTCGATGCCCTGGAGTCGGGGCCGGCAGTGATTGCCGAAGTGGAGTACGCCTGGACTCACCTTCAGAGCCCGGTGATCGCGGTCACCGGCACGAACGGCAAGACCACGGTCACCGAGGCGACGTCGTCAATGCTTCGTGCATCGGGTCTCGACGCTCCGGCAGTAGGGAACATCGGCATACCGCTCAGCGAGTACACCGAAAAACGGTACGACGTCCTGGTGGTCGAGATGTCCAGCTTCCAACTGCGGTTCGTCGACACCTTCCGTCCCGAGGCGGCGGCGATCACCAACCTGGCCACCGACCACCTCGATTGGCACGGCTCGTTCTACGCCTACCGGCAGGCAAAGGCCAGGGTCTTCGCCAACCATGGGCCTGACGATCTGTTGGTCTACGACTGTGATGACCAGGGCGCTGCCGAGCTGGTGACTGCTGCCAGGTCGCGCCTGTTCCCGGTCAGTGGGGTCAGGCTTCCCGACGGCGGTGGCGGCCTTGACGGAACGACCCTTCGGGTCATGGATGTGGCCCTCGACGTGACCCGTCTCCACGCAGCCGATCCCATTCACCTGTCCAACATCGCCATCGCCACCGCACTGTCTCGTCGGTTCGGTGCCCAGCCCGAAGCCATCGCCAGCGCAGCTGCAGGCTTCATTCCCGGACCCCACCGCCGCTCGCGCATCGGCGAGTGGGGCGGCGTGGTGTGGGTGGACGACTCCAAAGCGACCAACCCCCATGCCGCCCTGGCCTCGATCCGGGCTTGCGACTCGGTGGTCCTCATCGCTGGTGGGATGGCCAAGGGGATGGACGTGGCCCCCCTGGCTGGGGAGCCCAACGTGAAGCTGCTCATAGGGATAGGTGAGGCGGGGCCGCTCCTGGTCGAGGCAGCCGGGGATAGGGGCCGGCTGGCCGGCACCATCGAAGTCGCTGTCGAGATGGCGGCGCAGATCGCCGGTCCCGGTGACACCGTCCTCCTTGCACCGGCCTGTGCCAGTTTCGATCAGTTCACCTCCTACAAGGCCCGGGGCGAGCGATTCGCCGAACTGGTCGCCGAGAGAGTCGGGGGGACCGCGCCATGACCACCGCCAAGGTGACCTCGATCTCCAAGGTCAGGGCGGCTGCCCGTGACCGGGCCGAGCGAATGAGAACCAACAGCCGGGTGGCCACGGTGCTCCTTGTCATCCTGGTGGTCCTGGTGGTGATCGGTCTCGGCGCCACCCAGTCTGCGTCGTCGGCGATCGCACTCGACCGCAGCGCCGACCGCTTCTACTACTTCAAGCGCCAGCTGGTCGGGGTCGGTCTGGGCACTCTCGCCTTGCTCGTGACCAGCCGGATGCCCTACCGCGTGTACCGCAAACTGGCTGTCCCCGGATTCCTTGCCACCGTGGGGCTCCTGATCGCGGTGCTCATGGTGGGGGAGCGCCGGGGGGGAGCAACCAGATGGCTCGAGGTGTCCGGGTTCAGTTTCCAGCCATCGGAGCTGGCCAAGTTGAGCGTGGTCTTCGTGCTCGCCTTCCTCCTCGAGCGCAAGCACAAGCTGCTCGCCCGGTTCAGCCACTTCGTGGTGCCGGTGGTGGCCACGGTGGGCGTATTCGGGGTGTTGATCATCCGTCAGCCCGATCTGGGCACGCTGATCATCATCGGGGCCGCGGCGATGGCGGTGGTGATGACCAGCGACGTCCCGTTCCGCTTCGTCGCCCTGGTCGCCTTGGCCGCGGTGCTGGTCACCACTTTCCTCGCCTTCGACATGGATTACCGGACGGCGCGGATCGAGGGCTTCCTCGACCCGTACGCCGACGCCAAGGGCAACGGCTACCAGCTAATCCAGGGTTACTACGCCCTTGGCAACGGTGGGATCTTCGGAGTGGGCCTTGGTGCCAGCCGGGCGCGATGGTTCTACCTCCCCAACGCCCACACCGACTTCATCTTCGCCATCATCGGCGAGGAGACGGGTCTGGTCGGAGGGCTGACCATCATCGGACTATTCGTGGTGTTGGCGGTTGCCGGCTGGGTGGTCGCCTCGCGGGCGCCAGACCGGTTCGGCAGGATGTTGGCTGTGGGGATCACGGTGTGGATCTCGTTCCAGGCACTGGTCAACATGGGAGGTGTTCTCGGCGTGGTGCCCATAACGGGGATCGCCTTGCCTTTTGTTTCCTTCGGGTCGACGGCGTTGGTGGTGGCCATGGCCTCTGTGGGCATCCTGGTCAACATCTCGCAGAGTGGCGTAGACGGAAAGCGATGACCTTCCTGATTGCCGCGGCGGGAACCGGGGGCCATGTCTATCCCGGTCTCGCCGTCGGGGAGGCTTTGGTCGACCGGGGTGTTCCACGTCCCGAGATCCTCTATGTCGGTGGCAGCCGGCTCGAGGCCGAGGTGTACCCGGACGAGGGATTTCCGTTCCTCTCGGTGGAGATAAGAGGCCTGCAACGGTCGCTCACCCCACGGAACCTGGGACTCCCGAAGGTGGTGCGTCGGGCCCGCGATCGGATGATCACGGCGATCGAGGAACGTGGGGTGAAGGCCGTCCTCGGAATGGGGGGATATGTGACTCTCCCCGCGGCGATGTCTGCCCGACGCCTCGGTGTCCCCTTCTTCCACTCCGAGCAGAATGTGCGGGCCGGGGTGGCCAACCGGGTGGTGGCGAGATGGGCACGGCGCAGCTTCGCTGCTTTCCCGGTTACACACGGCCTCCCCGAGGCCGAGTGGGTGGGCAATCCGGTGCGCGAACCCTTCTGGAAGTTCCACCGGGGGGCGCTGAGATCCGGAGCTCTGGCCCTTTACGGTGTAGGTGAGACCAGTCCTGTGGTCGGGGTGGTCGGCGGCTCGTTGGGCTCCGACGTGATCAACCATGCGGTTGCCCAGATGGCGGCGACCTGGGACGGCCCCGAGTTGCAGCTGATTCATCTCCTGGGAGAGAGGTTCCTCGGCAAGTACCAGGGGATCTCGCCCGCCCCGGGGGTCACCTGGGTCCGGAAGGGCTTTGAGCCAGCCATGGAGTCTTTCTACGCTGCCGCCGACCTGGTGATCGCCCGGGCGGGGGGTGCCGTGGCGGAGCTCACCGCTACCGCCACACCTTCGATCCTGGTCCCCGGAGAGTTCGGGTCGAGTGGCCATCAGCAGGCGAATGCCCGGTTCCTCACCGAGGCAGGGGCGGCGGTCACCGTCGACGAGAACAGCCTGGAACGACTGGGGGAGGTAATGCTCGAGGCACTCCATCCGGAGAGGTTGGAGACGATGCGGCTGGGCGCATCACGGATCGCCAAGCCGGATGCCGCCCACACCATCGCCAAGGCCATGATCGAGGCGGCATCGTGATCTCCGGTCACCATCGGATCCACATCGTGGGGGTCGGCGGTGCCGGGATGAGCGCCCTCGCCAGGATTCTGGTGGGCCGGGGTCATCTGGTCACCGGCTCCGATCTCCGAGCCGGCGCCACGCTGCAGGCACTGTCCGACGTGGGTGTCGAGGTTCGACCCGGCCACCACCCCTCAATGGCCCTCGCCGCCGACCTGGTGGTGGCGTCGTCGGCGGTCCCCGACCAAGACGAAGAGCTGCAGGCGGCTTCGGCGGCCGGCATCTCGGTGTGGAGGCGTCCTCAGCTGCTCGAGGCGATGACGGCGAGGATGCCGACAATCGCCGCTACCGGCACCCACGGCAAGACCACCACCACCGCGATGTTGGTCACCGCTCTTCGGGGAATGGGAGGCGACCCCTCCTTCGTCCTCGGGGGCGAGATGGTGGGTACCGGAACCAACGGACATCTTGGCGATGACCCTTTGCTGGTCCTCGAGGCAGACGAGGCCTTCCGCACCTTCGAGTCGCTGCATCTGTCGGGGCTGGTGGTCACCAATGTCGAAGTCGACCACCTCGACCACTTCGGTGACGAGGATGCCCTCTTCGCCAGCTTCGTCACCGTGGCTTCCCGGGTGGACGGTCCGGTGGTCTGTTGCGCCGACGACCCCGGCTCGGCGGCCCTCGCCCGGGAAGTCGGTGCGGGCACCTACGGCCATGCTCTCGATGCCAGCTGGCGGGTCGTCGATCTGGCATCGGGCAAGGAGGGCAGCACCTTCGTGCTGCAAGGCCCGACGTCGTCGATGGCGGTCGCCGTACCAGGTCCTGGAGCTCATCTCGCCCTGAATGCCTCGGGCGCCCTGGCACTGCTCGCCGAGTTGGGCTACTCGCCTGAGGAACTGGGCTCCTCGCTCACAGGCTTCCGAGGTGTGGGTCGGAGATGGGAGCACCGGGGCACCATCGGGGGCGTCGCTCTCTACGACGACTACGCCCACCACCCGACAGAGGTCAGGGCGACGGTGGCAACGGCGCGCGCACTCCAGCCCAACAGGCTGTGGGCGGTTTTCCAGCCGCATCTCTACTCGAGGACCGAGAGGTTCAGCGAGGAGTTCGGAGCCGCCCTGTCCGAGGCCGACATAGTGGTGGTGTCCGATGTCTACGGGGCGCGGGAGGACCCGGTTCCCGGGGTCACCGGGGAGCTGGTGGCGGTTGCCGCCGAACGCCGAGGGGCCACGGTGCACTACATCCCCCATCGTGCCGACCTCGGCGGGTTTCTGGCGCCCCTGCTGCTGCCGGGTGACCTGGTGGTGTCGATGGGCGCCGGCGACATCACCCTGCTCCACACCGAGCTCGCCGGGCTGCTCGCGGAGCCGGGATGACCTCATTGTCCTCCCTTGTCGCCCAGGGGATACTAGAGGAGAACGTGCCGCTCGGGCCGCTGACCACCTACCGGGCCGGCGGGCCCGCCCGGTGGCTGGCCACCGCAAGCGACGTCGATGCACTGGAGCTGCTCATCGACACTGGCCTCTTCTCCGACTTGCCGGTATTGGTCCTGGGACGCGGTTCCAACGTGGTGGTCGCCGACCGAGGATTTCGCGGCGTGGTCCTTCGCCTGGGTAGGGGCTTCGCCGAGATGGGGTTCGAGGGGGCCGAAGTCGAGGCTGGGGGAGCGGTCCCCCTGCCTCGGCTGGCCCGTGCCAGTGTCGATCACGGATTGACCGGGCTGGAGTTCTTCGTGGGAGTCCCGGGGTCCGTGGGCGGCGCCGTCCACCAGAACGCCGGGTGCTTGGGATCGGAGACCAGGGATCACCTGCTGTACGCCGAGGTCGTCGAGCTCGGCACCGGCCATACCGCCGTGATGTCCCCCGACGACCTGGAGATGTCGTACCGACATTCCAACCTGGGGTCGGGCCAGCTGGTGACCCGGGCCAGGTTCGGTGTCGAGGAGGGCGACCGGGAGCTGGCCGCCGCAAGAATCAGGGAGATCACCAGATGGAGGCGAGACCACCAGCCCGGTGGCACCCTCAACGCCGGCAGCGTCTTCAAGAACCCGCCGGGGGTCTCAGCGGGGCAGCTGATCGACTCCCTGGGGCTCAAAGGCCTCAGCCATGGTGAGGTCTCGGTGTCGACGAAACACGCCAACTTCTTCGTCGCCGGTCCTGGCGCCCGGGCAGCGGACATCGTCGAGCTGGTCGAGATGGTCAAAGACCGGGTCTTTCAAGCCACCGGGACCATGCTGGAGCCGGAAGTCCAATTCGTCGGGTTCGACTGATGAGCATCGATCCAAGGCTCGCGGAGCGAAGGCGCGAGGTCGCCGAGGACCATGCAAGACGGAACGTTCGCCGTCTGCTCCGTTTCCTCAGCGTTCTCGCTGCAGCGGGGGCGCTGGTCTGGCTCGCCCTTTCGCCCCACCTCAGCGTCGCCCGGGTGAGTGTCGCTGGTGTGTTGGCCAGCGAGGCCAGCGGGATCCTGGCCGAGCATCGGGTAGCCCAGGGCACACCCATGGTTCTAATCCAGCCGGGCACCGTCGAAGCCGCACTCGAGGCGGATCCCTGGGTGATAGCCGCCGAGGTCCGACTCCAGTGGCCCAAAGACGTCGTGGTACAGGTTACCGAGCGGGTTCCCCGGGCCTGGGTGCAGACCGCCAACGGATGGTCACGGCGCGCCGAGGACGGCATGACGCTACCCAGCCGCTCCGAACCCGACAGCACCCTGGGTTGGGTGCATCTCCCCACCGTGACCTCCGAAGATGCCCCCCGGTCCGACCTGGTGCTCGGATCGATCGAGTTCCTCATGGCGCTGCCACCCGAGATGGCGGCGGCGGTGTCGATTCGCCTCGAGGAAGGGGAGTTGTGGGCGGTGGTGGACAGCCGCCAGGTCAGGCTGGGGAGACCGGTTTCGATGAGAGAGAAGGCGGTGTCGCTGGTTGCCCTCCTCGAGGAGGAAATTCCCAAGAGCGCCGTCCTGGTCCTAGTGGCGCCGACTCATCCCGCGGTGAGGCCGACCCCGGGTGAAGCCGAAGGCGACGATCCCCAAGTCGACTCGGATCCGGGAAGCAATCAACAGGCCGAGGAGAGAACACCATGAACCAGGCAACCCTCGATGTCAAGTAGAGGCTCAAAGTTAGAAGCTTTACTAGTGGGCCGGACGGCGTTAAACCTCAACTTCAGCTTTGCACAATTCCTGGAGGTTTCGTAGTGAGCAGTAGTAGCGGCGGCTATCTGGCCGTGATCAAGGTGGTCGGGATCGGTGGAGGCGGTGTCAATGCGGTGAACCGCATGGTGGAGGCGGGAGTCCGCGGGGTGGAGTTCATCGCCCTCAACACAGATGCCCAAGCGCTGCTGATGAGCGACGCCGACGTCAAGCTGGACATCGGAAGGGACGTGACCCGTGGGCTGGGCGCCGGGGCCAATCCCGAGATCGGTCGGGCCGCGGCCGAGGAGCATCGGGCCGAGCTGGAGGACGCCCTCAAGGGTTCCGACATGGTGTTCATCACTGCTGGAGAAGGTGGGGGCACCGGGACCGGAGGCGCCCCGGTGGTCGCCGAGGTAGCCCGTTCGGTGGGTGCGCTGACCGTGGGGGTGGTCACCCGGCCGTTCGGATTCGAGGGCAGGCGGCGAGCGGTGCACGCCGAGCAGGGGATCGATTCCCTCAAGGACGCGGTCGATACCTTGATCGTCATCCCCAACGACCGTCTGCTCGAGGTCGGCGATCCCTCGGCCCCGATTGCCGAGACCTTCAAGTTGGCCGACGAGGTATTGATGAGCGGCGTCACCGGGATCACCGACTTGATCACCACTCCCGGTCTGATCAACGTCGACTTCGCCGACGTTCGCACGATCATGGCGGACGCCGGCTCGGCAGTGATGGGCATAGGACGGGCCACGGGGGAGAACCGGGCCCATCAGGCCGCCGAACGGGCCATCTCCAGCCCGATGTTGGAAGCCTCGATGGACGGGGCAAAGGGTGTGCTTCTGTCGGTGTCGGGCCCATCGTCCATGACCCTCCACGAGGCAACCGAGGCGGCACGCGTGGTGTCAGACCATGCCGACCCCGAGGCGGACATCATCTTCGGCGCCATCATCGACGACGATCTGCGGGAGGAGATGAAGGTGACTGTGATCGCCGCCGGTTTCGAAGGTCGTCGTCGACCCAACCGGGCGACCCGCCAGTCAGCCGGCGACTCCTCGCCGTCCCGGGCTTTCGACGACGACGACCTGGAAATCCCCAGCTTCGTCCAGGGATGATCACCCCGCCGGGGATTTCCGGCGTCGCTTTCACCGAAGCGACCGACGGTGACCTGCGCCACGATCTCCCTTCCCGAGAAGTGGTGAGTGCCGTTCTGGGCATCCCGGCGCAGTGGGCCACCCTCCGCCAAGTCCACGGCGACGGGGTGGTCGAGGCTCCGGGGCCAGGTGAGCTCGGCGAGGCTGACGCCGCCTGGTCGAGCGTGCCCGGGCTGCCTCTGGCGGTGTTCACCGCCGACTGCCTGGGGGTGGTTCTGCACGCACCGGGAGGGGTCGGAGTCGCCCATGTCGGGTGGCGGGGCTCCGCCGCAGGTGTGGTGGGCTCACTCGCCGAGGTGATGACCGCAGCCGGGTTCGCACCGGAGCGAGCCGTGATCGGCCCCGGTATCGGTGAGTGTTGCTTTGAGGTTGGCGAGGAGGTGGCCGAACGATTCCCCCTGAACCGGGGCCTGACCACCTGGGGCACCCTGTCGGTGGACCTGGTGGGCTCGGTACGGCATCAGCTCGCCGGACTCGAGCCGACGGTGGTCGAAGGATGCACCCGGCACATGGGCGGCCGGTTCTTCAGCCACCGCCGGGACGGCACCCGGCGCCGCCAGGCGGCCATAGGCTGGATTCCGTGAGCTACCAGTCGGTGATGGCCGCGGTGGAGGCGGCCGCGGACAGAGCGGGCCGATCCGCCGAGGAGGTCACCGTTGTGGCCGTCTCCAAGAACCAACCGATGGACCGGTTGCTCGCGGTATACGATGCCGGCCACCGGGATTTTGGTGAGAACCGGGCTCAGGACATGGTGGGGAAGGTGGGGCTGCTTCCCGGCGACGCCCGATGGCATTTCGTCGGATCACTGCAGACCAACAAGGTGCGTCTGGTGAGGCCCGTAACCAAGCTGCTCCACTCGCTCGACCGCCGCTCCCTGGCACTTGCCTGGTTGAAGGGGAGTGGCACGCCGCCTCCGGTGCTGGTCCAGGTCAACCTGGGAGACGAGCCACAGAAGGCTGGGGTTGCCGAGGGAGACACCATGACAACGGTGGACATGGCGGTGGATCTCGGCCTCGATGTCCGTGGCCTGATGACGATCCCGCCCTTGCCCGGGCAGCCCGAGGACAGCCGACCTTATTTTCGCAGGCTGCGCCGGCTCGGCGAGGAGCTGTCCTCGAAGCACCCGGACGCCACCGAGCTCTCCATGGGGATGACCGACGACTTCGAGGTCGCCATCGAGGAGGGTGCATCCCTCATTCGTGTGGGACGGGCTATCTTTGGTCCCCGCCAATGACCGGAGCCTGATGTCGTCACTGTTCTCCAAAGCCCTCGTCTATCTCGGTCTGGTCGACGAAGACCAGCTGGACGAGCCAGGACCCGAGCCGGCGGCCAACGGGTTCGAAAGCCAGCCGGCCCCGTCCGAGCCGCAGGGCCGACGGGTTGAGCCGCCCCCCACCTCGCGTACCGCGATTCGCCCCCAAGGGCGGGTGGTGGACAGCGGACCGCCCACCATCGCCGGAGTCCGACCGGTCGAGGTGCAGTCCGACATCCTCATCGTCGAGGAGTTCGCCGATGCCCGGATGCTGGCTGACAGGGTGCGGGACCGCACCCCCGTAGTGCTCGACATGCGTCACACCGATCCCGACCTGACCCGCCGGGTGGTGGACTTCGCCTCAGGACTGATCTATGCCCTGGACGGTTCGATGCGCAAGGTCGGAGAGGGCTTGGTGGCCGTGCTCCCAGCCCGGGTCACCCTGAGCCGGGACGAGAAACGTCGTCTTGCCACGCTGGGTGCCTACCAGCTGGACGACATCGAGTGACCGCCGGCCTTGCTTGACCTGGTCCGCGCGGCGCTAGACATATACTTCTACGCGGTCTTTGCCTGGGTGATCCTTTCCTGGATCCCGATGTCGGGCGGTCATCCGCTGGCTCGCCTCCAGGAGATCCTCGACCGGATCATTCTCCCGGTCATCCGCCCGCTGCGTCGAGTTGTCCCCCCGATACGGCTCGGTGGTGGAGCTCTCGACCTGTCCCCGTTGATCCTTCTGGTGGGGATACGCATCATCCGGGGGATCATCAGGTGAGACTCTCCGCCGACGACAGGGTTGAGGCTCCCGGGGATCTTCGCCGGTGGGCGGGGAGCCGACCCGGGGGTGACTCCGGGTCGTATCCTGGGGGCACCAGCTGAAAGGGTTTGGGAGATGCTGAAGCCAGAGGACATCGAGAAGAAGACTTTTTCCACCGCGCTGCGTGGCTACGACCTGAACGAGGTGGACGACTTCCTCGACGACGTGATCGCCACCGTTCGCGACCTCGGGGAGCAGTTGGCCACTGCCCGGTCCAGCAAGGCGCCGGCGGGGAAGCACGACCCGGTCCACGACGAGAGTGCGGTGGGCCGGGCACTGATCGCAGCCCAGACTGCCGCCGACAAGCTCCTCGAGGATGCCCGACAGGAGGCCGACCGTATCCGGGTCGCGGCCAGGTCGGAGGCCGACACCTGGGTCAATGAGCGTGAAGCACTCCGGGCGGCAGCGGAGATGGAGATGGCCGATCTCACCGCCCGGATCTCCAACGTTCGGCGCGAACTGGCGGTCCTGGCGAACGGTGTCGCCGAAAATCTCGACCAAATGGAAGCCACCCTCGGCAACGCCCTTCATTCAGCGGTCGCCGAGAAGGATGAGGTGGCGACCGTGGCCGACCCCGCTTCCCCGGTGGTGTACGACCGGGTGGGCGATGACTCCCACTTCGACGAACTGTGGGACTCGGAGGACACCATGGAGTCGGACGATTCGCCCGACTTCTCCCCGGTCGAGGATCTCGACGAGCCCGACGATGAGGGTGATGTGGGTGATCCGGACGACGACCCCGATGCAGAGGACGAAGGCCGGGGATGAGGTCTCGACTCACCCGCTCCGGGTGATCACCGGAGCGGTCAAGCGGTCGTCGATCTCGACCGAGGTGGCCAGGACCTCGCTCGAGATCCAGCTCAGGTACTCGTCGAGCAGGTCCGAATAGGAAGAAGGCAGACGTAGCTCGATGCGGTCGGTCAAGTCGAAGCCCTCCTGCTTGCGCTGCTCGTTGAGAGCCCTCACCAGCTCGTGGACCCGACCCTCCCGGATGAGGTCGTCGTCCAGCGTGGGGTCCACAGCAACGCTCAGGTTCCCTTCTTGGGCCAGCCCCCAACCCTCGAGGAGCACGGTCTCGCTCCTCACCACCTCGCCGGCGGCCAGCTCGATCCCTGCTGCGGTCAGAGTCCCGTCGTCGTTGACGGTGTAGTCCCCAGAGGCAAGGGCGGCTGCAACTTCCTTGACCCTGGGCCCGATCCGGGGACCCAGCACCGGAAAGTCGGGCTTGTAGGAGACGTCGACAGGTGCTTCGGCGTCGAAATCCAGCTCCTTGACACGGAGCTCGTCACTGATGATGGCCCGATGACCACGCGCTCGATCACCACCCCTGACCCGGGCGACACGCAGTGGCTGGCGCAGCTTGATCCCCGCCTCGTTACGGGCCCGTCTCCCCAGCTCGACCACTCGGCGGGTCATAGCCATCTCCTCCACCAGAGCGGGGTCGGCGTTGCCCATCGGGCTTGGCCAGCCGGCGAGGTGGATAGAGTCCGGGGCTCCCGGGCAGGCTCCGGCGACCAGGCTCGACCAGAGGTGATCGGTGAGGAAGGGCATCACCGGGGCGATGAGGCGCAGCCCGGTGACCACCGCCACCCACAGGGTGCGGAACGCTGCCTGGTCATACTGGTAGAACCGGCGGCGGTTGCGACGTATGTACCAGTTGGACAGGTCATCCAAGTAGGCATCGAAACGCTCGATGAGCTCGTCAGAGCGCCACCGCTCCATGGCGGCGGTGGCCTCCTCGATCACCTGGTCGACCCGGGCCAGCATCCAGCGATCGATCTCGGCGAGGTCGGACCCGGTGGTGGCCGACAGATCGCCATAGGTCGGGGTGAAGCCCTCGATGTTCCCGTAGTCGACCAGGAACCGAGCCGAGTTCCACAGGGTGAGCAGGCGGCGCCGCACCTCGTGGGCACCCGAGTACCCGAAGAGAAGGTTGCGGTCCGGCGGGTGGGCGCAGTACATCCAGCGCATCACGTCGGCGCCCATCTTGTCGAAGGCCTCCTCGGCGCTGATCAGGTTGCCCCACGACCCATGCATCTCCCGGCCGTCCTCGGCGAGCATCTTCTCGTATCCGAGCACCGCCCGGAACGGCGCCTCGCCCACCATCGCCACCGACATGAACAACTGCGAGTAGAACCACAGTCGCACCTGCTCTCGCATCTCGGAAACCCAGTCGGCGGGAAACCACTCCTCCCAGTAGGAGTGGTCTGGGAGATCGGCGGTGGTCAGTCCAGCGGCAGCTCCGGTCCCATAGCCTCCCTCCACCCATGTCTCGTTTCTCCAGCCGAGGGTTGACAAAGGGACGATCCCGGCGTCGAGCCAGACGTCACCGACCTCGGCGATCCGGGTCACCGAGGCGTTGTCGCACTTGGCGCAGCGGATCGTCACCCGGTCGATCCAGGGACGGTGCAGCTCCTCGAGCTGGTCCATCCCGGCGGTTGCCAGGTCGGCGAGCTCGTCGCGTGAGCCGACCACGGTGAGGTGCCCACAGTCGCACTGGTAGAAGGGGAGGGGCAGCCCGTAATAGCGCCGACGGGAGATATTCCAGTCGCCCATGTTCACCAGCCAGTCGTCCATCAGCTTGCCCATATAGGACGGGGTCCACCTGATGGTCCGATTCGCCTGGCGCAGCTCCTCGCGGATCTGGTCGACTGCGATGTACCAGTCGTCAGCGATCCGGAAGATCAGCGGAGTGTCGCATCGCCAACAATGGGGATAGGAGTGGAGGTACTCCCCGGCCTCGACGAGCAGACCCTTCCGCTCGAGGTCCTCGGTTATGGCATCGCGTGCGGCGCTGCTTCCCATTCCGGCCAACCAGCCGTATTGCGGGTAGAAGCGGCCCGACTCGTCTACCGGCATCAGGATGGGCAGGTCGTGGACCTGGCCCAGCTCGTAGTCCTCGGCTCCACAGCCGGGGGCGATGTGGACGATTCCGGTTCCCTGGGACATGCTCACCTCGTCCCAGAGAATCACCCGATGGTCGACGACGGCACCCACCTCGATGTCGTCGTAAGGACCCCGATATCGCCATCCGTCCATGCCGGCGCCGGAGATGGTCTCGACGAACTCCTCGTCGGGGTATCGCTCCACCGCCACCCACTCGCCATTGGCCCTTCGCCCGTAGGCCTGGTCGGGGTGCACTGCGGCGGCCACGTTCGCCGGGAGGGTCCACGGTGTTGTGGTCCACACCACCAGCGACTCACCCTCACGTTCCGTCAGTGGCAGGCGGACGAACAGGGAGGGGTCGCTCTTCTCCTGGTACACCCCCGACATCGAGATCTCGTGCTGTGATATCGAGGTGCCACAGCGGGGACACCACTCGGTGGAGCGGTGGCCCCGGTACAACATGCCCCTCTCCTCAATCCTCTTGAGGAAGCGCCAGATGTAATCGATGTTGGTGTCGGAGAAAGTCAGGTAGTCGGCGCCCCAGTCCATCCAGTACCCAAGGCGCTTCGACCCGCGGATCAGCTCGGCAATCGACCAGGCCACCTTGTCGCGGCACTTCCGGGCGAACCTCTCCAGCCCGTACTCCTCGATATCCCGTTTGGAGTTGAGCCCCAACTCCTGTTCGACCCCGACCTCGATCCACAGGCCCTGACAGTCGAACCCGTTCTGGTAGCGAAGATGGTGCCCCCTCAGTGCCTTGTAGCGCTGAAAGACGTCCTTGAGGGTCCTTCCCCAGGCGGTGTGCACCCCGAGCGTCTTGTTCGCGGTGACCGGGCCATCGATGAACCGGAAGAGCGGCCCGTCAGCGTTCTGCTTTCTCAGCCGGGCGAAGACCTCATGTTCATCCCACCAGTCGAGGAGCTGTCGTTCCAAGGCGTCGTGATCCGGGGATGCATCTAGGGGGCGGAAAACCGGCTGGCGGGGGTAGTTCATCCGGCCGGGCAGAGTAGTTGAGCGGTCCCAGGTACTCCGTAATGCGCACTCCGTGTCCATGGCAAGCATCGAGGGTGGGAGCAGTGCAACAACAAAGCGGCTCCAGGCGCCCTCGGACGTAAACGAGGGAGCGACGCAGCCGGCACGGAGTACGCCAGGGAGAGTCCCGGCCGGGGGATTATTCACACAAGGCGAAGGCGTTGGTACTGTACCCGACCCTTCCCAGGGGAATGCAATGGCCCGACAACTTGCCAAGACCACCATCGAGCGGTTCAAGAGGCGTCTCGAAGAGGAGCGTTCGCGTCTCGAGGAGCAGATCGCCGACTACGAGCGGGAGATCGAGGAGGCCAGGCTCACCGAGAGCTCGTCCGACCGAAGTCCAGATCCGGGCAACGCCGAGGCCAGTTCGATGAAGCTGGAGTACGCCAAGGAGCTGTCCATCGAGCAGAACACCATCGATCTCCTGGGGAAGGTGGAGCGTGCCCTGGCGAGGATCGACGCCGGGGGTTACGGCATCTGCGAGAGCTGCGGCAAGGCGATACCGATCGAGCGGCTCGACATCCTCCCCTACAGCACCCTGTGCGTCGACTGCGCCGCCAAGGCGTCTTGATCCGCCGTTATCGCCTCCCCCTCCTGATCGCCTTCTCGGTGGTCACGGCCGACCTTTGGACCAAACGTCACGCGGCCAACAGCCTGGCCGACTCCGACGTGGTGGTCATCCCCGGGTTCCTCCGGCTCACCTTCGTCGAGAACCCGGGTGCCGCCTTCTCGATGTTTCAAAATGCCGGGCCGTTCTTCGGGGTGGCCGCCATCGTGGTCTCTGCGGCGATCCTGTGGTCGCTGCGAGTCGACCGGCCCCGGCTCGAGGTGGTGGCCTTCGGGCTCGTCATCGGGGGAGCGGTGGGAAACCTGGCCGATCGCCTGTTCCGGGGTCCCGGCTTCCTCGACGGTAAGGTGATCGACTGGGTCGACCTGTGGTGGATTCCAACTTTCAACGTGGCCGACGCTTCGATCACGGTGGCGGTGGCCCTGCTACTGATTCAGGCGTGGGTGACCGCACGCACGTAGTACCTGAGGCGCTCGACGGCTCCCGGCTGGACCGGGCGGTTTCGGTTCTGCTGGGTATGAGCCGGGCTGCCGCCCGCGCCCTGGTCGACCGGGGGGCCCTAATCGACGGGGAGCCCGCCGCCCCGTCCCAACGGGTGGGGGCGGGCGCGGTGATCACGGTGGCCGTTCCCGAGAAGGATGAGGACGTCACCCTCCCCGCAGATCCGGTCGACTTCACCGTGGTCCACGAGGACCGGGATGTGATAGTGGTGGACAAACCGGCGGGCCTGGTGGTCCATCCCGGTGGAAGCCGGACGACGAGAAGCCTGGCTAGTGGGCTACTCCAGCGGTACCCCGAGCTGCGGGGTGTGGGTGTCGAAGGGCGGTGGGGCCTGGTCCACCGACTCGACAAGGACACCTCGGGCCTTCTCCTCGTCGCTCGTAACCAGAACGCCTATGACGACCTGACCGCCAAGCTGCGTCGTCGGGAGATCATCCGGAGTTACATCGCCCTGGTGCACGGTCTGATCGGGTCTCCTACCGGCACCATCGATGCGCCCATCGGGAGCGACCCGGCTCGACCGATGCGCCGGATGCTCGCCCCGGACGGCAGGCCGGCGCGAACTCACTTCCAGGTGGAGGCCACTTTTCCCGGTGAAGACTGCACCCTGGTCCGGGTCGGGCTGGAGACGGGGCGCACCCACCAGATAAGGGTCCACTTCGCCGCCATCGGCCACCCGGTCGTGGGGGACGTCTGGTACGGACACCAACCAAGAAGGGCAACCTCTCCCAGGCTGTTCCTCCACGCCTTCGAGGTGAGTCTCGAGCATCCGGCGACGGGGGAGCAGGTGACGTTCACCAGCGATCTCCCCGCCGGTCTCGTCGGCGTCTTGGAGGCCATGCGCTGACTCCCGGGTACCGGTCCCGATGAGATACCGTTGGGCCGGTGACCCAGGACCACACCACCTCGGCCCCGGTGTGTTACCGCCATCCCGAACGCCACACCCTGCTCACCTGCAGCCGCTGTGAGAGACCCATCTGCGCCTCATGCTCCACCGACGCATCGGTGGGACAGAGATGCCCCGACTGCCTGAGGGAGGAGGGCACCCAGAAGGTGATACCCACCGGGCCGCGGAGAAGCGCTGCCGCCGGTGCCCCGGCCACTATGACCTTCATCGCCCTCGCCGCCGGATTCTTCCTGATCACCGGGATGGGGAGGTTCGACAACCCGATAGTCCTGGCTCTCGCCCAGGTGGCTTCGGAGATCGAAGCCGGTGAGTGGTGGCGGATCTTCACCCCGGTCCTCCTCCACGCCTCGCTGATGCACATCATGTTCAACATGTGGGCCCTGTGGATCCTGGGACCGCAAGTGGAGCGGGGGGTGGGAACCGCACCCTTCGTCGGGCTCTACCTCGCATCCGCCGGGATCGGAGGGGTGTTCGCCTTCTACATGGGAGTCCCTGCCGCTGTGGGAGCCTCGGGAGCGATCTTCGGTCTCTTCGGTCTCTGGCTCAGCTGGGCCCTGCACCGGCGTGGCACCATGCACGGTCAGGCCCTCTTGCGCCAGATCGGCTTCCTCCTCCTCATCAACGCCGCAATCCCCTTCATCGTGCCCCGAATCGCCTGGGAAGCCCATCTCGGGGGTTTGGTCGCCGGCTTCCTCATCGGTGAGGCCTGGTCCCGGATCAAAGGCCCAAGGGCGACCATGCAGCGGGCGGCGCTCGCCTTCGCCGTGGCTGTCCTGGCGGCGATGGCGGTCCTGGTCGTCTGAGCTTTTTCGCGCTCTGGCGGGGTAGTTGACCCCGGTGGTAGATTCGGAAATCACATAGCTGTAACTCTCCAAGTGTCCTTCGCTCACCTCCATCTCCACACCGAGTACTCCCTCCTCGATGGAGCCGCCCGGGTCGCCGATGTGGTGACCGCGGCGGCAGCCGACGGGCAGCCGGCCATAGCCATCACCGACCACGGCAACCTCTACGGGGCGGTGGAGTTCGTCAAGACGGCCAACCAAGTGGGGATCAAACCGATCATCGGAATGGAGGCCTACTACGTCGAGGGGTCCCGGTTCGACCGTCCCCCGGCGTCCCTCAACCGGCGATATCACATGGTCCTGCTCGCCGAGAGCCCAGTGGGGTACCGCAACCTCCTCCAACTGACCTCCAAGTCGTTCCTCGACGGTTACTACTACAAGCCCCGTATCGATCTGGAGCTTCTCGCCGAGCACTCCGAAGGGATCATCGCCACCTCGGGCTGTCTTGGGGGCCTGGTTCCCCAGCTCCTGGCACCCGACGCGGTCAGCGAAGAGGGAAACCAGGGCGACGAGCGCGACTTCGATGCCGCCGTGGCCGCCGCCGGGCGTTTCCAGGACGTGTTCGGGCGGGACAACTTCTTCATCGAGATCCAAGACCATGGGATCGATGCTCAGCGTCGGGTCATGGGCGACCTGCTCGACATCTCCCGGCGGATCGATGCACCCCTGCTCGCCACCAACGACGCCCACTACACCCATCGGGAGGAGCACGAAGCCCACGACGTCCTCCTCTGCATTCAGACCGGGTCATTACGCAACGAGCCGGGGCGGCTCCGCTTCGAAGGCTCCGACTTCTACCTGAAGTCGGCGGCAGAGATGCGGGAGCTCTTCCCCGATCCCGATTACCCCGGGGCATGTGACAACACATTGTGGGTGGCGGAGCGGGTGGAAACCGCACTCGAGTTCGGAAAGATCCTCCTACCCCAGTTCCCGGTACCCGAAGGTGAGACCGAGGTCACTTTTCTGCGGAGGCTGGTCGACCAGGGTGCCCGGGAGCGCTACGGGCCCGAGCCCGGGGGCGAGGTATGGGAGAGGATCGAGCACGAGCTCAAGATCATCGAGGAGATGGGGTTCCCCGCCTACTTCCTCATCGTGTGGGACCTGATCCGTCACGCCCGGGAGAACCGGATCCGGGTAGGCCCGGGCCGGGGGTCCGCGGCGGGGTCGATCGTGTCGTATTGCCTGAGGATCACCGACATCGACCCTCTCCACTATGGCCTGATCTTCGAGAGGTTCCTCAACCCGGGTCGCAAGACCATGCCCGACATCGATATGGACTTCGACGAGCGTTATCGGGGCGAGATGATCCGCTACGCATCGGAGAAGTACGGACACGACCGGGTCGCGCAGATCATCACCTACTCCACCATCAAGGGGAAGCAGGCGATCCGCGACGCCGCCCGGGTCCTCGGCCACCCCTATTCTCTGGGTGACCGGGTGGCCAAGGCGATGCCCCCGTCCATCCTGGGCAAGGACCCCACCCTCGACCAGGTGCTGGCCCAGCCCGGGCCGGGTGCGTCGCATGAGGAGCGAGACTGGTACGCCAACGCTCAGGGTTTGCGCGACCTATACCAGGCCGACCCGGCGGTCCGCGAGGTGGTCGACGCTGCACGAGGCCTCGAAGGGCTCCGTCGCCAGGACTCTATTCACGCCGCCGCGGTGGTGATAGCCCCCGAGCCCCTGACCAACATCGTGCCCATCCAGCGCAAGGGAGAAGCGGCAGAGACCGTCACCCAGTACGAGATGCATGCCGTCGAGGACCTCGGCCTGCTCAAGATGGACTTCCTCGGTCTGCGAAACCTGTCGATCATCGAACGCTGCCTTGAGCTGATCGAGGCGACCAGCGGTGAGAGGGTCGACATCGACACGGTCCCACTCGACGACCCCAAGACCTTTGCCCTACTCCAGACCGGCAACACCATCGGTGTCTTCCAGATGGAAGGCTCGGCGATGAGGTCGCTGATCCGCTCGCTCCGCCCCGACCGGTTCGACGACGTCGTCGCCCTGGTGGCCCTGTACCGGCCGGGGCCGATGGGGGCCAACATGCACAACCTCTACGCCGACCGCAAGAACGGCCGAGCCCGGATCGAGGAGCTGCACCCGGCGTTGACCGACAAGCTGGCGGACACCTATCAGATAATGGTCTACCAGGAGCAAGTCCTCATGGTGGCTCGGGAGATGGCCGGATATTCGATGGTCGAGGCCGACGAGCTGCGCAAGGCGATGGGCAAGAAGATCAAGGCGGTCATGGTCGCCGAGGAGGAGCGCTTTGTCGCAGGGTGCATCGAGCAGGGGCATACCGAGCAGGTCGGCCGGGAGATCTTCCGTCTCATCGAGCACTTCGCGGGATATGGCTTCGCCAAGTCGCACAGCGCCGCCTACGGGCTGATCGCCTACCAAACCGCCTACCTCAAGGCCCACCACCCAGCGGAGTATCTGGCCGCCCTGCTCACCGCAACCAAGCGTGACAAGGACCGGACCGCCATCTACCTGAGCGAGTGCAGACAGTTGGGAATCGAGGTCCTCGTCCCCGACGTCAACGAGTCGGACATGGACTTCACGGTGACCGATGGTCGGATCCGTTTCGGGCTGTCCGCGGTGCGCAACGTCGGTGAGGGTGTCGTCGACAAGATCATCGAGGCCCGCGAGGAAGGCCCCTTCCCCTCCTTCTTCGACTTCCTCGACCGGGTCGACACCGCGGTGCTCAACAAGCGAACTGTGGAGTCGCTGATCAAGGCGGGCGCCTTCGACGCCACCGGGGTCTCGCGCCGGGGCCTCACCCTCGTCTACGAGCAGGCCCTCGATGCGGTCCTCGAGCGGCGACGGAACGAGGAGATGGGCCAGTTTTCCCTGTTCGCCGGGGACGAGACGGGTCGGTCGGAGACAACGATCGACATCCCCGACCTGGCTTGGCCGTCCAAGACCCAGCTCGGGTTCGAAAAGGAGATGCTCGGCCTGTACGTGTCCGACCATCCCCTCCTCGGGGTGGGCGCCGCCCTCGCAGCCTCAACGAGTTGTCGCATCGCCGACCTGGTCGAGCTCACCGATCGGTCTTCGCTGGCAATCGGTGGCATCGTCGGGGGGATCACCCGGAGGTGGACCAAGAACGGCGATCCGATGTTGTTCTTCCAGCTCGAGGATCTCGAGGGCTCGGTGGAGTGCATCGCCTTCCCAAAGACGGTTCACGAGTTTGGAGCGGTCATCGTCGAGGACGCCGTGGTGGTGGTCAGCGGATACCTCGATCACCGGGGTGAGGACGTCAAGGTGGTCACACGGGAGATCAAGGAGCTGGAAGTACGCGACGAGTCGGTGGTTCGGCTGTCGGTGGCCGCCGCCCGGCTCTCGCCGGAGGTGGTCACCTCGCTGAAAGGGATCCTCAGCAATCATCCTGGGACGGCCCCTGTCTACCTCCACATGACCGATAATGGCGACACCAAGGTGCTGCGGCTCAGCGACGAGCACAAAGTGGAGCCCCGTTCTGCGCTGTTTGCCGAGCTCAAGGAACTGTTGGGGCCCAGGGCGATTATCTAGATGATCGCCGCGCCGCGGCGGCCGGATCCTGCTCAGGGTGCCGGGGGCAATGAACCAGGCACGCCGAACGTCTTCTCCACTGTCCGGTTCACCGCCTGCTCAGCGAACGGAGCCAGCTTTCGGAGAGAGCGGCATCGCGGCCGTGGCGGCGTCCCAGGTAATAGCCGACGAGACCGGTGGCTGCCACCGCGGTGCCCACCCCACCCATGGCCAGGGTCCGCTTGGTGCCCCGGGCGAAGATGACCATCGGCCATCCCCGCTCGTGGGCCAGCGCGGCCAGCCCCGAGTCGGGGTTGACCGCCACCGGGTGGCCCACCAACTCGAGCATGGGAAGGTCGGAGGCGGAGTCGGAGTAGGCGTAGCACAGGGCCAGCTCGTAGCCGCGGTCGTGGGCCAGTTTCTCCACCGCCGACGCCTTGCCCTCTCCGTAGATGAAAGGGCCGTCGAGGTGGCCGGTGTAGTGCCCGTCGACGATCTCGCCCTTGGTGCCGATGGCGCCTGTCATCCCCAGCGATGCGGCCAGCGGTTCCACGAGCGGCTGGGGACTGGCCGAGACGATCCAGGTGTCACGGTCATGGCTGTGATGCATGGTGACCAGCTTTCTCGACTCCGGCCGGACCCGTGACACCAGGCTTGGGGTCACCGCGGCCTCGAGGGCCTGCATCGATTCGACGGGCACTCCGGCGATCCTCATCAGGAGGTCGTTGCGCACCGTCTTGGCGCTGTCGTCGGCACCCTTGTCGCCGAGCAGCTTGAAACGGATGGCGTCGACCACCCACGAGGCAATCTCCGAGTTCTGTGCCAGGCCCTGTTTCCAAGCGGCGACCCCCAGGGGGAAGATCGATGCACCCGAGATCAGGGTTCGGTCGAGATCGAAGAAGGCAGCAGCCTTGGTCATCGACCAAAGTCTATGCCCAGAGCGCCCCAAGGTATCCCCGAGGCGGTGGCCGCCAGGTCCGCCAGTCCCTCCAGCTCGGTGGGGGGCCGAGGCGACCACGGGATGGTCCCCACCGTTGCCCCGTGGCGGGCCGAGAATTCGTCGCGAAAGTCGCGTTGACGAACAGTCTCAGCTGCCCAGCGGTCGGTTATGTCCCTGACATCGGTTGCCAGATCGTCGGGCAGGCCCTCCGCCCAACTGCCGGGTAGCGATCGGTTGAAGATCACCACGGCGGGCGTCGACGCCACACTGGGTAGCTCCCGATAGAAGCGCATCGCCTCGTACATCGGAGCCGGGTTGGCGGTGGTGATGACCAGGATGGCAGCCTCCCTCATCACTCTTTCGATCTCGCGGCCCCGCTGGGCCACCCCGTCGTAGGTGGTGCGAAGATCGAGGAGGAACTCGGCAACCCGCTCCAACAGATCTGATCCCAGCACCGAGTCGGCGATGCGGAGCACCGGGCGGGCTGCGCGGTCGTAGATGAAGCGTCGTCCCGGAAGGGGGCCACCGGTGATCCACCGGAGCAGCCGGCCGCCCACCAGGTCGGCCATCTGCGCCGGAGCAGTGAAGAAGTCGATGCCGCCACCTGCCGGGGGAGTGTCGACGACGACCAGGTCCCAGGCCCTCGCCTGCACATAGGTCGCCGCCTGATCGGCTGCGGCGTAGGCCTGTGATGCCGGGAAGTGCTCGGCAGCTGCCTCGAAGAACTCGTTCTCGGCTAGTCGGTCGGCCACCGCTGGGTCGGCATGGCGTCGGGCGACCGCCCTCCACGATGCCGACGAGTCGAGCATGGCGGCCCACAGCAGCGGCTGGTCCCGGTGGGGTTGGGGCTCGTCTCCCAGATCCTCGACACCGAGGGCGGAGGCCAGCCGCCTTGCCGGATCGACGGTGACCACCAGGGTCCGCATCCCGGCCCGGGCCGCAGTCACACCGACCGCAGCAGCCACAGTGGTCTTGCCCACACCTCCAGCGCCGGTCACCAGGAGAGTGGTGGTCACACCAAAGCCTCCAGGTGGTCGCTCAGGTTGGCAGCCACTTCTCCCGGTGTGAAAAGACCGAACAGGTAGGGGAGGTGGAGGTCACCGGGAAGCTCGGCGAGCCAGCGAGCCTGCTCGGTGACCAGGGAGCTGTGTAGGTCGACCATCTCTCCGGCGACACCGCCGGGATGCCGGGAGACGGAAAGTTCGGGGAGCACCCGGTTGACCAGGATCGACGGTGGTGGAGCCACATCCTGGGACTCGAGCCATGCCATGGTCTCCATGGTCTCGGTGGTGGGTAGCTCCTCGGGCAGGCTGACCAGGACCAGGCGGGTGGTCCCCGGATCGGTGAGCACCTTGGCCATGGCGTCGGCCTGACCGCGGACCCTCCCGGTGGGCACCAGCTCGGAGATGCTGCGCGGTGCCCGCAGATACGAGCCGATCTGGCCCGTGGGGGGAGCATCCGCCACCACCAGGTCCCACTGCTCCGACCTCACCTCCCAGTAGATCTTCCCGATGGTGATGATCTCACGCACTGCCGGGGCCGCGGTGGCCAGCGCGTCGAATGCGCGGGCCACCGCGCCGAAGCGCCCGATGCCGGGGAGCCGCAGCTGCAGCGAAAGGTACTCGAGGAGTGCTGCCGAACGGACCACATGCATTGCGTGGAGACCGGGCCGAACCTCCCTTGGCTGGAACTCGAGGTCGTCAGTGGAGAAGTGTGTCGCCAGACCACCGGGCGATCCCATCTCCACTGCCAAGACCCGCAGCCCCCGGCGCTGCCCGAGGAGGGCGATGCCGGCGGCCACCGCCGACTTACCCACCCCACCTTTGCCCGAGACGATGATCAAGCGTGAGTCGAGCATGCCGCGACCATGGCTATGCGTCGGGGCTCAAGGGGATCCTCAGGACGAGGTGACCCTCTTCGACCGACCACCTGGCGTTGGCCACCAGCGAGAAGTCTGTGTAGTCGGTCTGTGCCTGGTTGATGAACTGCTGTCGCTCTGACCCGGCCACCGGGGGGAGGGGACGGTCCTTGACCGCTTTGGCCCGGTCGGCGAACCGCCGGATCATCGCGTCGACATCGAATTGGGCCATCTCAGGAGGGTAGACCTCCTGGCGGAGGTCCACCTTCCGTCCTGTCCTTCAGCCGAGCGGAGAAACACGCGGAGCGGCCAGAGGGTGAGGGAGCACTGCCTCCGGTGGTTGAGGATCCCCTCACCATCCCAACCTGACGGTTGCTGGCAGTTCCCCATTGACCGGGGGGGCATTGGGATCAGGCTTGGGCTGATCGGCGGGCGAAGGCCTTGCGCTCCGACTCCAGACGCTCCAGATCGACGGCGGAGTAGTCGACGAAGCTCATGGCGTCGGCAATCAGGCGGTGACCGGCCACCTCGCGAATGGCGGCGTGCATCTGGTGAGCCACCGTTCGATAGGCAGGATGACCGGCCGCTCCGCTGCGCAGCTCGATGAGGTGGAAGGCTTGTCGAGGATTCATCTCCATGACGAACCGCACGTTGTAGGCGAAGGGAACCACGTACTGGGCGACATCAGGCCCGAGGAGGTCCCGCACGTCCTCGTAGAGCTGCCCGGACCGTTCCATCAGCTCGGCCCACTCCTCGTCGAGGCCGTTCTCGACTATCTGGCTGGGGAGGTCGTAGCCGAGCCTGGTGGTGTAGCGCTGCCACTCGAGTGTCATCAGACGGTGTCGTTGCAGGTCTCGGAATGCTCCGATATCGCACTTGACGTCGAACCGGTAGGTGGTCCGCTCCATGGCCCGACCGGGCTTGTGCCTCCGGTTGGCCCGGTCTCCGACCATGGCGGCCACGATCCGGGCGCGACGGGCCGGACTCATCGCCCGGGCGATGGCGAGCAACTCGGCGTCAGGCCGTTCGCTGACCGCGTACAGGGCCGCAGCGGCGATTTTGACCTCTGCCTCCTCGTCCCAGTCGGTGAGGATGACCTCCGGGCCGGGGTCGGTTGGCCCATCGAGGTCGACCACCTGTGTCTCCAGGTCGGCGCGAACGTCTTCCAAGTAGGAGGACCAGCGGACCCCCCGTTCTTCGAGATCCACCCGGGTTAGGAACGAGGGGATGATCTTGCGCAGCTCACCGAGCATCATCTGCCCGTAGTTGCGCACCTCGGCGAGAGGGTTGGCCGCCATCCTCACCAACGCCAGCTCGTAGGCCTGGCCGGTGGCGAAGATCCCCACGTTGGAGAGGGTGGCCACCGGGAGCAGGCCGCGCACCGTGTCACACGCCTTGGCCCGAATCGTCGACTGCCACAACCAGTTGGGATCGCCCTCCGCTCGGGGGTGAGCTTCGGAGAAGTAGGCGGTCATGGTGGCCACCATCCTGGAGTAGGCGTCGAACACTTGCTCCATGTGCTCCACGTAGCGGTTGCCAAGGGTCGAGGCGGCGATCTCGTCGGGCACGATGTACCGGTAGCGGTCACCGAGGCGGGCGTCGTAGGCGATGTACCGGGTCGACTGCTCCAGGTAGGCGGCGAGCCGGCCCCACTCGAGTACCTTGGTCAGCAGATTCGATGCCTGCTCGCAGGCGAGATGGGCCCCGCCGAGCTGGGCAACGGAGTCGTCGCCGTAGTCGAAGAACATGCGCTGGTAGAGCTGCTCAGCCTTACCTGTGGCCAACGAAGGGTCGTCGCCGATGTTGCCGGCGATGCTTCTGATGCCCGATTCGGGGTCGGCGACGAACTCGTCGAGAAAGAGGCGTCGCAGAGACTTCGGCGACCTCGAGTAGCGGGCAAAGAGCGCCCCCTTGACCACTTCGGGCAGGTTGACCAGACCGAAGACGGGAAGGTCGGTGTTGGTGAAGAACCGCCGGAGGACAGCCTCCTCATCCGGGGTGAACGACTCCTGGTGGTAGGGAGGCAAGGTGAGCCGATTGTACGCGGGATTGTCACCGGCCCCGGTTAGCGTCCTTGTCGAATGGCGATACACATCATCCGGATCGCAGTCCTTCTCCTGGTGTTGACCGCGGTGGCCATTGCCGTGGTCCCACTGCTGGTGATGATCGACCTGGTCTCCGGGGGCACCGGATACGGGCTGTGCCCCAGCGGGATAGAGACCTGTGATCGGCCATTCACCACCGGGCCCGAGTTGGTGGTCATCCTCACTCTGGCTCTGTTTCTGGTGGTGGTAGCGATCCGCATCCTGATCAGGATGGCCCGGCGCCTCCAGGCAGCTGGCACCGGCTCAGTGAGCCGGGGTGACCGCCTCGGCGAGCTGTGACGCCTCGTCGCTCTGACGGCTGACCACCAGGAAGATGGCGAGGACGATGAGGGCTGTCCCCGCCCAGCCCATCAGGTCGAGTCGCTCTCCGAGGACCACCCAAGCAGTGGCCACCGCAAAGGCCGGCTCGGCGGCAAGGATGACCGCGGCAGTGCTCGGTCCGAGCACGGTCTGGGCCCAAACCTGGAGGAGGAAGGCTCCTATGCCCACTCCGAGACCGGTGATCAGGAGGGCCAACCACACCGAGGGCCGGGGAAGGCCGGTCCCGTCGACGAGTGTCGCCGTGGGAACGGCGAGGAGCGCAACCACGGTTAGCTGCACCGCGGTGAAGGGGACCACCGGGTGACTACCGGCGTATCGGGCCAGGGCGATGATGTGCAGGGCGAAGGCGACAGCACACCCCAGGGTGAGCAGGTCACCCCGGGTCAGGGCTAGACCATCGGTGTCGGTGAGCAGGAAGATCCCGATGAAGGCGGCCAGGGCGGCCGCCAGGACCCAGGGGCTGGGTGAGCGCCTCTTGAACAAGGCGGCGAGCAGCGGGGTGATGACCACGTAGAGCCCGGTGATCAGAGCCGAGTTGCTGGCGCTCGTCGCCGCCAGACCCGAGGTCTGCAGGACATAACCGGCGAATAAGGCGAGCCCGGTGGTCGTACCGTGGACCCAGATCGCCCTTCCCCTGGGAAAGGCGAAGACGAGTAGAACCGCCGCCCCGATCAGGAATCGCCAGGCGACGAACGAGACCGGCTCGATGTCGGCAAGGGCCGACTTGATGACCACGAAGGTGGCCCCGTAGAGGAAGGCCGCCCCGAGTAGTGCCAGGACTGCGCGCATCGAGGCGGGATGGGACATGAAGACGGGCAGGTTAGATGAGGTCTTTACGATGTCTCGCCATGCCCGGACTCAGAGCTGACGGATCCCTACCGACTCCGGCCGAGCGGGGCAAGGCCCGGGCCATCCTCAACCTCCTGGGGCGGAGATACCCGAAGATCGGCACCGCTCTCGACTACGACAGCCCATGGCAGTTGCTGGTGGTCACCGTCCTTTCGGCACAGACGACCGACGAGAACGTCAACAAGGTGGCCCCGGAGCTCTTCTCCCGGTACCCCACGCCCGCCGACCTGGCCGACGCCTCACCGGACGAGGTCGAGCGGATCGTGTACTCCACCGGTTTCTATCGGCAGAAGACCCGGGCGATCATCGAGCTCTCCCAGGATGTCGAGGAGAGACACCGGGGAGTGGTGCCCCGCGACCTCGACCAATTGGTCGAACTCCGAGGTGTCGGTCGTAAGACGGCATCAGTGGTGCTGGCTGAGGCCTGGGGTGTCCCTGCCATCGCCGTGGACACCCATGTCCGCAGGGTGAGCCGACGTCTCGGCCTGACCGATCAAGCAGATCCAACAAAGATCGAGAAGGACCTCAAGGCGCTGTACCCCGAGGCTGCCTGGTCGGGGATCTCGATGCGCTTCATCCAGTTCGGCCGCGAGGTTTGCGATGCCCAGCGTCCCCGGTGCGGCGCCTGTGAGCTGTTCGAGCTCTGCTGCTGGCCCGAACGTCATCTCAGGGCCGGCCGGGCCGAGGGATCCGCTTGACCGGCCCCGGTAGACGCCTCTCGGCCACCGACCGCACCATCCTCAGGATCGCGGTGCCCGCCCTGGGGTCTCTGGCGATCGATCCGCTGCTCACCCTGACCGACACTGCCTTCGTCGCCCGTCTCGGCACTGCGGACCTGGCGGCGCTCGGTGTCTGTGCTGCCATCCTCAGCTTCGCCTTCTTCGCCTTCAACTTCCTGGCCTTCGCCACCACCCCCCTGGTGGCCAGGTCACTGGGCCGTGGCCGTCACGGGGAGGCAGCAAACTATGTGGGCACCGCCCTTGTCCTGGCCGTCGGTCTCGGGGCTCTGGTGACTGTGGCGCTGCAGGCACTGGCCCCCGCTCTGGTCGGGCTGATGGGCGCGGAGGGGGAGGTCTTCGACCTGGCTGTCGGGTACCTTCGGATCAGGGCCCTGTCCACGGTGGCTGTTCTCCTGGTGTTGACCGGGCACGGTGCCTTCAGGGGCCACAAGGACACCCGCACCCCGTTGTTGGTGGCGGGTGTGGCCAACCTGGCCAATCTGATCCTCGACCCGGTCCTCATCTTCGCCGCCGGGTTGGGCTTGGCCGGAGCCGCCTGGGCCACGGTCATCGCTCAAGGGCTCGGGGCAGTGTGGTTCCTGATCCTGATTCGGCGCAAGGGAATGGCGCGCTTCCCCAGACGTCTCGCCGAGAGCGTTCCTGCAGTGGTCACTCTGGGCCGGAACGGGGCGCTGCTCACTACGAGGAGCGCCTTTCTGCTGGCCACGTTTGCCGTGGCGGCATCGACGGCGACCCGGATGGGTCCCGATCGGATCGCCGCCCACCAACTGGTGTTTCAACTCTTCATACTCTCGGTGATGGTGGCCGATTCGCTGGAGATCGCGGCGCAGGCACTGGTCGGCGAGAAGGCCGGTGGCGGTGACGTCGCCGCTCTTCGCAGCCTGACCCGTCGACTCTTGGGCTGGGCGGCCGGTGTCGGTGTGCTCCTTCTCGGCCTGGTGATGGTGGGCAGGCACGGCCTGGCATTGCTGGCCGGGGATCCGGGGGTGGGTGCGTTGGCTGCCTCGGCGGCTGTGGTCGCCGCGGTGATCCTGCCCCTGGGGTCGGTGGTGTTCGTTGCCGACGGGGTGTTCTCGGGTCTGCTCGCTTTCGGGGTGATGGCGGTCTCGACTGGGGTGGGGAGCGCGATATCGATCGCCCTGATGCTGTGGTCACCACTGGGGACCACACTCGAGGGCGTATGGGGGGCGATCGGGGTGTTCCTGGTGGTCCGAGGTCTGGTGTTCTTGGCTCTCTACCCGAGGTCTGTGGTGGTCGCGGTCAGGTCCTGACCCCGGGTCTCAGGGAGCCTCAAGGTGAGGAAGGCAGCGACCACCATCCCCACACCGAGGAACATCACGGTGGTGGTCAAACCGAGGGTGTCGATGGTGAAGATCCCGCCGATCAACCCGGCAGCCGAGCCGGCCAGGGCGGCGTTGGCGGCGGCGGTGCCGGCACTCGAGCGAAGCCGGGTAGGGAACAGCTCGGCACGATGTGAGCCCCCGGCGGGGACGAAGGCGAATGTGCCGAAGCTGGAGACGAAGATCGCAGGCACGATCAGACCCAGGCTCTCGACCGAGTACAGCAAGACCCCACCGACCAGAGCCAAGGTCAGTGACACCACCGAGGTAAGACGTCGGCCCCAGGCGTCGGCGAGATGTCCCCCGACGAAGAACCCGAGACCTCCCGCGGTTCCCCCGAGGATCACCACCAGGACCGTGGTACCGGTTTCCAACCCGACCTGTGAGATCAGCCGCGCGGTGGTGAACGCGGTGGCGAAGGTGCCGAATACGGAGGCGAGGAACCCGATGGCCACCACCGTCCAGAATCGCGGGGCCCACTCGCCCCGGGCCAGCTCCCGCCACCGGCCCCCCTCCGACTGCCGCTGGTAGATGCGGGTCTCCGGCACCCGTCTCACCAGGAATGGGAGGGCGAGGAACCCGACTCCGGTTAGGAGGTGGGGGATCCGCCATGACTGGCCACCCCCTTCGGCGAGAGGCAGCACCATCACCGCCACCCCGGCGCCGAGGGACACCGCTGCTCCGTAGAAGGAGATGGCGTAGGCGCGAATCGAAGACGACACCGATTCGGCCAGGATGACCACGGCCAGCCCGGAGATGGCAGCGGTTCCGGTTCGTAGGACCGACTGGGCCATGCCGTACTGCCATGCCTCAGCCGCAGTCCCTGCCAGGGTTCCACCCCCGACGACCAAGGTGATGGCGATCAAGAAGGGCCTCCGCCTCCCTCTGTGGTCGCCCAGCCAACCCAGGGGGAGGGCGGCGAAGGCAGCCAATCTGGCCAGGCCGAGCATCAGGCTCATCTCTCCCTCGCTCAACCCCAGACCCACCCGGGTGAACGGCAGGGTCGCTCCTGCCTGCGACTGGGCGAATCCCTGGATGACTCCGGCCATCCAGATGGTGATCACGATGCGCCGATCGTTCCTGGTGAACCGATCGACAGGCAGCAGGGGATCTAGCACCCGACGAAGACCCCTGGCCATCGCTCCGAGGCTATTGCCCAGGCTCAAGATTGTCCTCCAGAACCGAAGGCGATGGGATCAGGGAGGCGCCGAGGCACCTTCAGGACCGAAATGCGAAGTAACGGCGACGATGCCGCGACGCCGTGGTGTGGATATGCACATCGGGGTTCCCACTCATCTTTGGCGAGTGGGAAGATGACTCCCATGTTCGACAACGTCGCCGAGGCGGGATACCTGATCCAGATGGTGGTGGCGTTCGGTGCCGGGGTGATCTCCTTCATCTCGCCATGTGTGCTCCCCCTGGTGCCCGGGTACCTGTCGATGATGTCCGGCTACTCGGCGGCACAGCTCGATGCGGGCGACTACTCAACGACTCGACTGCTCCGGGTGATCCTGATGTTCATCGCCGGATTCACCGTGGTGTTCGCTGCCATTGGTGCGGTGGCCTCGACGGTGAGCCAGTTCCTGATTCGGAACCTGAACACCCTGACCACGGTGGCCGGGTGGGTGGTGATCCTGTTCGGGTTGCTCCTGGTGGTAATGGCGGTCAGCGAACGTGGATTTCTGGGAGCCGTCGCACGGGATCGGAGGATCGAAGTGCGACCGTCTCGGCTCGGGGTGTGGGCCCCGCCGGTGATGGGGGCCGCCTTCGCCTTCGCATGGACCCCGTGCATCGGCCCGGTCCTCACCGTGATCCTGGCCACGGCCTCCACCCAGGAGACCCTGGGAAGGGGGGTCCTCCTCCTGGTGGTCTACTCGGCAGGTCTCGGGGTCCCCTTCCTCCTCGCCGGGCTCGGCATGTTCAAGGTCTTCGGCAGGTTGAAGAGACATGCTCGTGCGATAACCGTTGCCTCTGGACTGTTGCTGGCCGGCTTCGGGGTGATCATGGTGACAGGCCACCTCGACACCCTGGCTCGCTGGTTCACCAACATCCTGCTCTCGATACCCTGGCTCGAGGAGCTGGCGACGATCTGATGAGCTACCTGGCGCCTATCTCACCCGACCTGGTCTGGTTCAGCGGTCCCGATGCGGTCGGGTTCCTCAATGACCTGGTCAGTCAGGAGATCGAGGACATGGCGACCGGGACGGTGAGACGCTCCTTGCTCCTTGGGAACCGGGGAAAGCTCGACCACCTCCTCTGGGTGCTCAAAGCGTCGGAGCTGGTGGGCTTGGTAACCGATTCCGGGAGAGGGGAGGAGCTGGCCGCCACCCTGACCAGGTACCGGATACGGGTGAAGGTCGACATCGAGCAGGAGACCCGTCCCCTGTGGGTCGTCTTCGACGGGGTGATCGATGGCGTCTGGTCGAACGATCGTCGGGGGACGCTCGACGCCGATATCTCGTGGCACACCACCTCGCGCAGACTCCTCGCCGGGCCTCGCCCCGAGCTGCCGTTGATGCCCGACGACGAGCACCACGCCGCCCGGGTCAGGGCCGGGGAACCGTCGTGGGGTGTCGACGTCGACGAGAAGACCATCCCCCAAGAGACCGGGATGGTCGAGGAGACCGTCGATTTCGGCAAGGGTTGCTACCTGGGCCAGGAGCTGGTGGCACGGATCCACAGCCGTGGCCACGTGAACAGGTATCTGCGTCATCTCGAGCTCTCAGCACCGGTAACGCCCGGGACGGTGATTACCGCCGAGGACAGAGAGGTGGGCCTGGTGACCTCGGTTGCGGGCAGGCTCGGGCTGGGGATGGTGCGTCGGGAGATTGAGCCCGGGGACCAGGTCAACGTGGGCGAGGAGACTGCGGTGGTGCTGGCGCTTCCCTGGAGTCAGTAGGCGGCTCTACCACCCAGGCCCCACCCTTCATCACTCCCACCGGGTTCTCCAGGGTGGTGATGTCCGTGGTGGGGTCGCCGGCTACGACCACCAGGTCGGCGAGCATCCCCGGCTCGAGGGCGCCTACCCGGTCCTCCCAACCCATCAGCTCCGCCGCCCACTGGGTGGCGCTCTGGATGGCTCGGGCCGGGCTCAGGCCGTGGTCGACGTAGTAGGCGAATTGCCGGGCGTTGCTGCCATGCGGGATGACACCCGCGTCGGTGCCGAAGGCCACCCTCACGCCGGCCTCGACCGCCTTGCGGAATCCGGCACGCTGCACCTCGGTGGTCATCCGGGTCTTCTCCATGACCTCGTCGCTGTATCCGAAGCCGGGGCCGACCTGCTCGATGTAATCACCGTCGTAGAGGTCGGCGACCAGGTAGGTGCCACGGTCCATCATCAGATCGATGGCCTCGTTGTCGAGCAGCGAGCCGTGCTCTATAGACCGGACGCCCGCCCGGACCGCCCTCTTGATCCCCTCGGCACCGTGGGCGTGGGCAGCGACGAAAGTGCCGGCATCGGCCGCGGTGGACACCGCAGCGCGCAGCTCGTCCTCGGTGAGCTCGGGGGCGCCTGGACTGGTCCCCGAGGTGAGTACCGCCCCGGTGGCGAGAACCTTTATGAAGTCGGCCCCGTAGCGGAGGATCTGACGCACCATGGCCCGCATCTGGTCGGGCCCCGAGGTGACCCCGAAGCGGAGCTCCCTGGGGAGCACCTCGTCGACGTCGACGGCGAGTCCGGTGATGTCGCCGCCCCCTCCAGGGCAGGTCACATAGGCCCCGGCACACATCATTCGCGGCCCATCGATCCATCCTCCATCGATCGCCTTTCGCAGGGCCACGTCGGCGAAGGCGCGGAAGGTGCCGATGTCACGGACCGCGGTGAACCCGGCTCGCAGAGTGTCGCCGGCGTGCTTCACCCCGATCAGGGCCTCCTCGGCTCCGCTCCGCCCCACGAGCTCTGAGTATCCGCGACCACCGTCGATACGCCCGACGAGGTGAGTGTGCACGTCGATCAGCCCGGGGAGGATGCTGTGCCCGGGGAGGTTCAACTGCTCCTCTCCGGCGCGGGGATGACGGACCTCGACCACGCGGCCCTCGTCGACCACCACGACATGGCCCTCGAGCATGATGCCGGCAACCGAGTCGAAGACCCGGTCGGGAAGAAGTGCCACGCTGGTCATATGCGGTGCCGGAGGTGGGACTCGAACCCACACGCCACGAAGGGCACGGCATTTTGAGTGCCGGGCGTCTGCCAGTTCCGCCACTCCGGCGAGAGGAACCATTCTACGGGTCCGGGCTCGGGAGCGACAAAGGTGTCGAGGAAGGCCACATCGCCTCGCCTCGCACCGACACGATCCCTGACGTGGTCTGCGTCCGATGGGCAGCGGCATGTCAGAGGGCCGCATCGTTTGGATGCCCTCGGTTGGCCCGTGAAGAGGATCCACCGCAGGTTGTTTCGTCTCAACAAGAGGATCGCCTCACTACGGCGGGAGGCCGATCAGGTGGCCGCCGAACTCGAGTTTCACCGGTCGATCGACGAGGACGCCCAGCGTGACGCCGCGGTGGGGAACTTCATAGACCGCGAGGAGGCGGCTTTGACCTCTGCCGAAGTGCGTCGTTTCGAGGAGGCCCTCGTCCACCTCGTGGACAAAACCACCAGGCTGATCGCCAAGCGGGACCGGCTTCTCAGCCGACTCTGATCGCCGAGTCTCAGGGTCATCAGCGCCCGGCTAGTACCGTCGGCGATGTGCCCACTCTCGCCCTGATCGACGGCAATTCCATCGCCTACCGGGCGTTCTACGCACTCCCCGAGGACCTGGCCACCAAGTCGGGTCAGGTGACCAACGCCGTCTTCGGGTTCACCCGGATGCTCATCCGGCTACTCAAAGACTTCCATCCCGAGGCGGTGGCCGTGGCCTGGGACGTCTCCCGGGAGACCTTCCGCACCGAGTCGTACCCCGAGTACAAGGCAAACCGAGCCAAGGCCCCCGACCACTTCCGGAGCCAGCTGCCGCTGATCGACGGAGTCCTCGAGGCGCTGCAGATCGCCCAGCTCAGGGCCGAGGGCTACGAGGCAGACGACATCATCGCCACCCTGTGCCGCGGCGCCGTCGACGAGGGATGGGAGGTCCTCATCGTCACCGGCGACCGCGATGCCTTCCAGCTGATCGGAGGGCCGGTGCGGGTGGTCTACACCCGCCGGGGTATCAGCGACACAGTGATCGCCGACGAGAGATACGTCGAAGAGCGGTACGGGATTGCCCCTCCCCAGTACGTGGAGTACGCCGCCCTCAGGGGGGACAGTTCTGACAACTTACCCGGCGTGCCTGGGGTGGGGGAGAAGACCGCATCGCGGCTGATAGCCGATCACGGCTCGCTCGAGGGCATCTTCGCCGCCATCGCCGAGATGACCCCCAGGCTGCAGGAGAACCTGGCGACACATCGCGAGCAGGTGTTCCTCAATCGTCAGCTGATGACCCTGGTCGATGACCTCGACATCGACCAGAACATCTCCGGATTCGCCACCAGAGAGTGGGACCGGAACACGGTCAAGGACTTGTTCGACAGTCTCGAGTTCCACTCGATGTGGGACGACCTCGAACAGGCGCTCCCCTCATTCGGGGGAGCGGTGGAGACAATGAGCGTGGAGACTGAGTTGGTCACCTCGGCCGAAAAGGTGGTCCACCTGTCCACCCGGCCGGAGCTGGTGTTGGGGCTGGCCGGTGTCCCCGGAGACGAGATCGGGCTCGCGGTATCGGTCGATCCGGACCGGGCGGTTGTGATCCCCTGGGAAGCCGCCGATCCCATCCTCCGGGGGATCGCCGCGGGGGAAATCGCTGTCGTCGGCCACGACGTCAAGCCGCTGGCCCGCGAGCTCCTCGACCGCGACTACGACCTGTCAGTGCCTGCAATGGACACTGCGTTGGCGGCATACATCGTCAACCCGTCCCAGCGCACCTATGACCTGGCCGAGCTGGCCGAGCGACTACTCGGCTTGGAGTTGATCTCACCCGACACCGAGGCCGACCCGGGCACTCTGCCATTTGACACCGGGCCCGACCTCGAACTCGAAGGCCGTAGAGTCGAGGCGATTCGCCGGCTTGCCCAACGCCTCCACGACGAGCTCGATGATCGAGATGAGCTGGGGTTGTTCTCCGAGTTCGAGCTGCCGCTGGTCCCGGTTCTGGCCCGGATGGAGCACGCCGGCATCGGGGTGGACCGGGCCTACATGGAGGGGATGGGTGAAGATCTTCGGAACCGTCTCACCGGCTTGGAGAAGGTGATCGTCGAGTTGGCCGGTGAGCCTTTCAACGTGAACTCCGCCGACCAGCTCCGGATGATCCTGTTTGACAAGCTGGGTCTGCCCGTTCTCAAGAAGACCTCCACCGGCAAGCCCTCTACCGACGCCTCGGTGCTCAAGAAACTCGACCACCCGCTGGTGGATGCATTGCTCGAATACCGGGAGCTGGAGAAGCTTCGCTCCACCTATGTCGACGGCTACCTGCCTCTGATCGGTCCCGACGGCAGGATCCATACCCGGTTCAACCAGATGGCGGCCACGACGGGGCGCCTCTCCTCCGACCGCCCCAACCTTCAGAACATCCCGGTGCGGTCGGAGTCGGGCCGTACCATTCGGCGGGCCTTCGTCGCCGGTGAAGGGCACCGCTTCCTGGTCGCGGATTACTCCCAGATCGAACTGCGAGTGCTCGCCCACACCAGTGAGGATCCGTTCCTCATCGAAGCCTTCCGCTCCGGGCTCGACATCCACACCGCCACCGCGGCCCGAGTCTGGGGTCTGAACCCCGAGGAGGTCAGTTCCGATCAACGCCGCACCGCCAAGATGATCAACTTCGGGCTTCTCTACGGAATGGAGGCGTTCGGGCTCGCCGACCGTCTCGACATCCCTCGTGAGGAAGCCCGAGAGCACATCGACGCATACTTCTCCCAGTTTCACAAGGTGAAGGAGTACATGGCCGAGGTAGTCACCCAGGCCCGAAACCAGGGCTACACCACCACCCTGTTCGGGCGACGCAGGTATCTGCCCGAACTGAAGTCGGACAACTTCAGGCTGCGCCAGATGGGAGAACGCATGGCGCTCAACGCCCCTGTCCAGGGCACCGCAGCCGACATCATCAAGAAGGCGATGATCGACATCGATCAGATCATCAGGGAACAGGGGCTGGGAGCGACTTTGCTCCTCCAGATCCACGACGAGCTCATCTTCGAGGTTCCCGATGAGGAAGCCGAAGTCGCCGAGAAGCTGGTCACCGAGACAATGGAAGGTGTGGTCGAGCTGGCGGTGCCCCTGAGAGTGGACGTGGCCTGGGGCACCGACCTCGCCGGCGCCAAGCGCTAGCCCGCATCACCCCCGGTATCCCGCCGCCGTTCGGGTTGATGTCCCCAGCAAAGCGGGGCCGCGGTACGAGATACGGAGCGAGTCACGAAGGAGCCGGCGACCATAACCGCTTGGCGCAGCATCCCCGAGATGCGTACACTCATCGGGCCCGGGAGCCCTGCGCACCTGGAGTCCATCTCTGAGAGGTAATCACCCACACATGTCAATCGAGCAAGAGAACGCGTCTGCAGGCGCTCCAGATCAGGAGAAGGCCGAGACGCCCGAGACCCCCGCAGCCGTCACCGGCGAAGGGGGAGCCGCCGACGAGTCATCCACCGACACCGCAGAGCCTGTCGACAACCCCGAGCTGACACCTGCTGAGCAAGGCGAGCCGACAATCGACGATGTGGCGAAGCACGCCGACCCCGAGGTAGTCGATGTCGAGCCCACGGGTCCGGTGTCCATCCCCGAGGAGCTGGCCGACGACTTCGAGGCAGCCATCGAGGCAACCGTTCTCCAGTTCCGCGAAGGCGACATCGTGGTGGGGACCATCGTCAGTGTCGATGCCGAAGGTGCCATGGTCGACGTTGGCTACAAGTCCGAAGGTCTCATCCCGACCCGCGAGCTGTCCATCCGCAACAACGTCGATCCAAAGGAAGTGGTCGGAGTCGGCGAGACGGTCGAAGCCGTAGTCCTCGACATGGAGGACGACGAGGGCCGGATGATCCTCTCCAAGAAGCGGGCTATGTATGAGCGTGCCTGGGGCAAGATCCAGGAGGTCGCCGACCGGGAAGGCACCGTCGAGGGGACCGTGATCGAGGTGGTCAAAGGCGGGCTCATCGTTGACATCGGCCTCCGCGGCTTTCTCCCCGCATCTTTGGTCGACCTTCGTCGTGTCCGTGACCTGGAACCCTTTATCGGCGAGAGCATCACTGCCAAGGTCATCGAGCTCGACCGGGCCCGGAACAACGTGGTCTTGTCTCGCAGGGCACATCTCGAGGACGCTCTGGCCGAGGAGCGCACCGAGTTCATGGACAACCTCCAGGAGGGCGAGACGCGAGAGGGCACGATCTCCTCGGTGGTCAACTTCGGCGCCTTTGTCGACCTGGGGGGCATGGACGGGCTGGTTCATGTCTCAGAGCTCTCCTGGCAGCACGTCAACCATCCCGGCGAGCTGGTCAAAGTGGGCGACAAGGTGACGGTGAAGGTATTGGAAGTCGATCGCGACCGGGAGCGGATCTCCCTGTCGATGCGCCAGACGAGTGAAGACCCTTGGGACGTCTTCGCCAACGAACACGAGGTGGGCGACGTGGTCGAGGGCACGGTCACCAAGACCGTTCCGTTCGGAGCTTTCGTCTCGGTGGCCGATGGTGTGGAAGGATTGGTCCACGTCTCTGAGATCGCCATCCACCGCGTCGAGTCCCCGGAGCTGGAGCTGTCGATCGGCCAGAAGGTCAATGTCAAGATCACCGAGAAGGAGGACGAGCGCCGTCGGGTGTCCCTCTCGATCAAGCAGGCGCTCCCCGACTACGCGGAGCGTAAGGAGCAGGCGGAGGATCGGCGCAAGCCCCGCAAGCCCCGGGAGTTCGAGCGGGAGTTTGGAGCCGAAGCCGAGGAGCAGCCACCGATGCCGGTGGACGCCTCGCTCGAGGCCATCCTCCGCGAGCTCAAAGAACGGGGCATCGGACGACGCTGAGCCCGGCCGGTTCGTCTGCCAGGCGACAGGGCCCCAGTGACGGACGACCCAAATAGGTCACTCATCCCATAGATTTCCGGGCGAAATCCTCAAGACTATGACGCGCCGGTCCGACAATCCTGTGTGAAATTGGACCGGAAACAAATGGCGGGCTTTGCTCCGCCGGTACTATGCCCTCGGTCGGTCGTCGCGGCAATGTCGGCGGTTGAGCGGGGGGACAACCGAAGGGGACTCAATGGGTAGGAGAGCAATCGTTCTTCTGGTGGCCTTGGTACTGGCCGGACTCGCTGCATGGGCGATCTGGAACTTCCTCCAGAACGTGGAGGCCGAGGCCCGGGAAGGTCAGCAGGTCGTCACCGTTTTCCGGGCGGGACCCGGAGGCATCGCCGAGGGAGCCGACGGATCGGTACTGCTTTCGGGCTACCAAGCTGACGCCCGATGCCAGGACCCGGAGCTGACGCTGGCAGCCGCGGCAAACTGCCCTATCAAGCGGAGCAACGATCTCGCCGGGAACGTCCCCGTGGGTGTTCTCGACTCGGAGGAGAAGCTGCGCCAGGTGCTGGGGGGCAACATCGCCGCCGGCCCCATCGCCGCCGGTTCGATCCTAACCGAGACCGGATGGGTGGCCTTGTCGGTGGCAACCAAGCCCCTCGCCGAACAGATCCCCTCCGGAAAGCAGGCTCTCACCGTCTCCACCGGGAATGTCCAAGGTGTCAACGGATTCATCCAGGCAGGTGACCGGATCAACCTGATCATCACCATCGATATTCTGTTCTCCGACATCCCTGTCGGCCAGCAAGTCCCCACCCTCCCCGGTGAAGGTGAGGTCGTGGAGACCGAGGACGTCACCGTGACCTACACCCGTTACGTCCTCCAGGGCATTCCGGTGCTGGCTGTCGGTCGTGACGTCCGGCCCGAAGTGACAGACGACCAGACCGGCCAGATCCCGGCGGCACCGCCGGGAGAAGACGAAGTCGACCTGGCCAACGCCACGGTGTTCACCCTCGAAGTGACTCCGGAGCAGGCCGAACGGATCGTGTACGCCTTTGAGAACGGGTCGATGTGGTTGACCCTGGTCCCGCCGGACTTCGTCGAGGTCGAGACCAATGGTGTCGTCATCGACAACCTTTTCGGGGGCGACCTGATCGACCAGATTTTCGGCAACTGAGCAAGACAGACTGAGCGAGTAGAGGTAGTTCCGATGTCGATGGTAGAGAGCAATCTCCTGGTCGTTGACCTGGACGACGACTTCGTCGCCAAGGCCAAGGAGTTGTTCGACGGGCGTCTTCCGGTGGCGCGGAGCCTCGAGGAGGCCAGTTCCACCATTGAGTCGGGCGGGGTTCGCATGGTCCTTCTCGGCCCGTCTTTCAGGGACGACGCCTCCATGGAAATGATCCGGGCCCTGCACAACCAGGACCCGGGGGTGATCCTCCTACTGGTGGCCGAGGAGGTCACCGCCGACCTCCTCCGCAAGGGCATGCGTGCCGGGGTCTCGGACGTGATCGAGGCTCCGCTCGACGAGACCACGATCGAGGCGGCGGTCGAGCAGTTCGCTCATGACGCCCTGAAGAGGAAGCCGTCCGCTCCCAGTGCCGAGGCCAAGCCAAGCTCCGAGCAGGGTCGCATCGTCACCGTGATGTCGGCCAAGGGCGGCAGTGGCAAGACTGTGCTGGCCACCAACGTTGCCCTTCTCCTCAACCGGCTCGCCGACACCAAGGTGGTTCTGGTTGACGCCGATCTCCAGTTCGGCGACGTATGCCTGGTCCTCCAGCTCGAACCGAGGTTCACCATGGTGAATGCAGCCCACGAACTGCATCATCTCGACGGTGAGCTGCTCGACTCGCTGCTCACCGAGCACCCCAGCGGGCTCAAGGTCCTGGCTGCTCCATTGGAGCCGGCATTTGCCGACGACATCACCACTGCTGGCCTGATGCAGATGCTCGACGTGCTCAGGGAGAACTACGACTACGTGGTGGTCGACACCGCCTCGATGCTCGACGAGCTGATCCTCTCCCTGATCGAAAAGTCGGACGACATCCTGATGCTGGTGGACATGGACCTGCCGTCGGTGAAGAACGCCAAGCTCGCCCTGGAGACGCTCCGTCTGCTCAAGTTCAGCACCAGCAACGTCAAGATGGTGATGAACCGGAGCAACTCCAAGGCCAAGCTGGACAACAAGGAGATCGAGGGAGCATTGAAGATGCCGATCTCGGCGATGATCCCCTCCGATGCAATGGTGGCCGCCTCGGTCAACGAGGGCCGCCCGGTCGTGGAGAACGACCCCAAGTCGAAAGTGGCCAAGGGCTTCGAGGCCGCCGCAGGGCTCATCGCAGGCAAGATTCCCGAGGACGCCGGCAAGTCCGGACTGTTTGGGCGAAAGTAGGAAAAGGGGTGAACTGTGCCGTCGCTATCTGAAAGAGTTGCACTAGCTCGTCAGAGCGAGTCGACCGATACCTCGAGCAATCGGACGGATGCCCTGTCCGAGTTGCGTGGTCGCCTCCATTTCAAGGTGGTCGAGGAACTCGGTCCGACGCTCTACGACCGAGGCATGTCCGATGCCGAGCTGCGGCTCCGGGTCATCGAGATGCTGGAGTGGGCAGTCGACCAGGAACAGGGTCTGCCTCTCACCTCCGCCGATCGTCGGGCGCTTCTCAACGAGATCGCATCCGACGTCCTCGGGTACGGGCCGATCGACCCGCTCCTCAACGACCCGGAGATCACCGAGGTCATGGCCAACGGCCCCTACGACGTGTACTACGAGCGCTCCGGCAAGATCCTGCGCTCCGACGTCAGATTCGTCGACGAGGTCCACCTCCGCAGGATCATCGACAAGATCGTCGGCCAGATCGGTCGTCGTGTCGACGAAGCCACCCCGATGGTCGATGCCCGGCTTCCGGACGGCTCCCGGGTCAACGCCATCATCCACCCTCTGGCGATCGGCGGTCCCTACCTGACCATCCGGAAGTTCGCCGTCGACCCATTCCAGGAGGCCGACCTGATCAGCTTCGGGACCATGACTCAGCGGGTGGCCGACTTCCTTCGGGCATGTGTCCGAGGTCGCCTCAACGTCCTCATCTCCGGTGGCACCGGTTCGGGTAAGACCACCACGCTCAACGTGATCTCCTCCTACATCCCTGGCGACGAGCGCATCATCACCGTGGAGGACGCCGCCGAGCTCCAGCTCCATCAGGAGCATGTGCTCACTCTGGAGTCCCGCCCGGCGAACATCGAGGGCCAGGGGCAGGTGAGCATCCGCGACCTTGTGCGCAACACCCTGCGGATGAGGCCCGACCGAATCGTGGTCGGTGAGGTTCGAGGTGCCGAGGCCCTCGACATGCTCCAGGCGATGAACACCGGTCACGACGGCTCGGTCACCACGGTCCACTCCAACAGCCCCCGGGACACCCTCTCCCGTATCGAGACCATGGTGATGATGGCCGGGTTCGACCTCCCGGTGAGAGCGATCCGTGAGCAGGTTTCTTCGGCCATCGACTTGATCGTCCACGTCGCCCGTCTTCGCGACGGCACCAGGCGGATCACCCACATCACCGAGGTGGAGGGTATGGAGGGCGACATCATCACCCTGCAGGACCTGTTCCTCTTCGACTTCGGTATGGGTGTCGACGACGACGGGGTGTACAACGGTCGCCTCAAGGCCACCGGGATCCGCCCCACCTTCTCCGAGGACCTGGAGAACCAGGGGATCCGGCTTCCTGCCGACCTGTTCGACCCGGAGCCCTTCGCCAGGCGATGAGAAAGGCCCTTCTCGTCTTGACCGCTCTTGTCATGGGGGCGGTGCCGGCCCTGGCCCAGACCACTGGCCAGTCGATCGAGATCATCGATTTCAATGGCTCTCGCTATCCCGACGGGGGACAGACCACCTTGGTCATCGAGTTCCGAAACTTCGAGATAGCTCCCGATCCAGAGTCGCTGAACATCACAGTCAACGGTGAGCCGGTCAGCGACCTCGAGGTGGTGTCACTGACCGAGTCGGCCGTCCCCGTCGGGGTGGTCCTTGCCGTGGACGCCTCGGGCTCGATGGCGGGCGCCCCGCTGTCCGCGGCCAAAGAGGCGGCCATCAGCTTCGTCCAACAGGCCTCGTCGACCGACCAGATCGCCCTGCTCACCTTCTCCGACCAGGTGCAGGTCCTCACCGGGTTCACCACCAACAAACAGGATCTGACCAATCGGATCAATGCCATCGAAGCCGCCGGGGAGACCGCCTTCAATGACGGCGTGGTCCAGGGAGTGGGCATGTTCGCCTCAGGGTCGGCAGCCAACCTGCTGGCCAATTTGATCGTGCTCAGCGATGGTGACGACACCACCTCGACCACCAGCCTGGCCGACACCCTGGCCGCCATCCGGGGCAGCGGCGTCAGGGTGTTCGGTGTCGCCCTGGAGTCGGCCGACTTCAACCCCGAAGCGGTGGCGGCGGTAGCCGAGGCCGGGAACGGACTGTTCCTCTCCACCCCCGATCCTTCCCAACTCGAGGCACTCTATGGAGCGATCGGCCGGGAGATCAGCAACACCCAGGTGGCCAGGTTCCGCTCCCCGGCCTATGTCCCCGGTGAGGCGGAGTTCGCCGTCGGCTATGAGGGCTTCTCCACCTCGGCCACCTTCCAGGTGTCTGGTTATGCCACCACCACAACTGCCGGCCCTACTACCACCATGACGCTGGCACCGGTCACGACCATGGTGGTCGAGTCGACAGCTCCTCTCGACCTGGAGACCTTGCTCCTCATCGGCGCCGCCGGGATCGGTCTCACCATCTTCCTCTTCCTGGTGATCCTCTTCGGGCGTGAGCCCGAAGACGATCCGGGCCGGTTCGCCAAACGTCTCCAAGCCTACGGTCGCAAGGGGAAGCCGTCGACCGAGGAGAAGAGGGGCTTCCTCGAGCGGATCCCTCTGTTCAACCGGTTCACCCAGGCGGCCGAAGAGGAGGTTCGCCGCCGCGGCCTGCTCTCGGGGATGAACTCGGCCCTGGAGCAGGCGAACATACCGATGACCCCCGGCGAAGCAATCCTGGCCATGTTGGGGTTGGCTGCGGTTGGCGCCATATTCATGGGCATCTTCAACGGGCCGTTGGTGGGAGTGATCTCCTTCGGGGTTCTCATCCTGCTGTTCATCGGGCTCGTCAACTTCACCGGGAACCGGGAGCAGAGGAGGTTCGAATCCCAGCTTCCCGACACCCTCACCCTGATGTCCACATCTCTCCGCGCCGGCTACTCCCTGCTCCAGGCGACCGAGGCGGTAGCCAGCGAGGCCCCCAACCCGACCGCCCGGGAATTCGGGCGAGCCCTCGCCGAGGCCCGATTGGGCCGCACCGTGGGTGACTCCCTGCGGGGCATTGTCGACCGCACCCAGTCGAAGGACTTCGAGTGGGCGGTGATGGCCATCGAGATCCAGCGGGAGGTCGGTGGAAACCTGGCCGAGGTGCTGCAGACCGTGGGCGACACCATGCGAGCCCGTAATCGCCTGAAGGGCGAGATCAAGGCACTTACCGCCGAGGGACGGATCTCGGCCTTCGTCCTCGGCGCCCTCCCGTTTGCCATGGCCCTGTTCCTGTGGACCACCAACCCCGACTATCTGGCTCCGCTCTTCGAGGAGACCTTCGGCCGCATCGCCATCGGCGTGGGCTTGCTCCTGATGGCCGGTGGGGTGTTCTGGCTGAAGAAGATCGTGGACATCGAGATATGAGCGACCTCAACTTCCTCGGTGACGGGGTGACCCTGGCGGTGGTGGCGATATTCGCCCTGGTGCTGTTCGTCGTGGTGTGGGTCGGCATGGGGGTGACCCGGGCCCGTGAGGACATGGTGGAGCGGTTGGCCCTCTACGGGAGAAATCAGGGCATCCAAACAGCTCGGGACGAGGAGCTCGCCAAACCCCTGTCACAGCGGACCATTGGTCCCATCGTCCTCGGCATGTCCCGGTTCCTTCGGCGTTTCACCCCGGTGGGCTATCTGGACAAGAAACAACACGAGTTGATCCTGGCCGGCAATCCGGGAAACCTGGATGCCCCCGCCCTGGTGGTCATCAAGATGCTGGGCACCGCGGTGGGTGTGGTCCTGGGGTTCCTGTTGATGGACTTCGGCGAGGACACTCTGCAGCGCGCCGCCCTCTTCGTCTTCCCGGTGGTCCTCGGATTCTTCGGGCCCGACGCCTGGCTGAAGCGGAAGATCGAGGAACGCCGCAGCGCCATGCTGCGTGCACTACCCGACGTGCTCGACCTGCTGGTGATCTCGGTGGAGGCCGGGCTCGGATTCGACTCGGCACTGGCGCGAGTGGTGGGCACCGTTCCCGGGCCGCTCTCGGAAGAGTTCTTCCGGATGCTCCAGGAGACGCGCGTCGGGGTGAGCCGCCGTGACGCCATGCGACATCTCATGGAGCGGACCGACCTCGACGAGCTGCGTTCGTTCCTCCTCGCGATGATCCAGGCCGAGGCTTTCGGTGTCACCATCGCCCGTGTCCTCCGGGTCCAGGCCGATGAGATGCGGGTGAAGCGTCGTCAGCGGGCCCAGGAGAAGGCCTTCGCCGCCCCGGTGAAGCTGGTGTTCCCCCTGGTGTTCTGCATCTTCCCTTCTTTGTTCATCGTTCTTCTCGGACCGGCGGCCATCCAGATAGCCGGCGCATTCAGCGGGCTATGACCGGCACGGCCCCGGGGCCGTTGTCACGTCGGGTGAGTCTCCCCGTACTTGCTCTGCTTTCCCCCTGGGTGGCTGTGGTCATAGGCTCGTTGAAGCCGGTTCGGGACAACTCATACCTGTGGCACGTCGCCGCCGGTCGGCTTCAGCTCGAGACCGGGGTGGTGATCACAGAAGACCCGTTCTCGTTCACCATGGCCGGAGATAGCTGGCTGACGCAGAGCTGGCTAGCCGAGCTGGCCTACGGGTGGGCGGAAGGAGTGTTCGGCTTCGGGTTCACCGGATTGATGCTCGTGATCCTTGCCACGGTCACCTTTGTGGCCATCGGTGTGCTGGCCTTTCGGTCGTCGGAGAGCCTACCGGCCAGTGCCATCGTCCTCGTGTTGACAACGGTGTTGATGGTCCCTTTCCTGGTGCCCCGGCCGGTGATCTTCTCCTACCCGTTGATGGTCTTGGTCATCCTGGCCTGGGACTCGCCGAGACTGCGTTGGGCCCTCCCGTTCCTGATGTGGCTATGGGCCTCGGTCCATGGCAGCTTCGCCATCGGGCTGGTCTATCTGGGTGTGCGCTGGCTGGCGGATCGGGAGTGGAAGGACTGGCCACACCTGCTCGCCGCGGGTGCGGCCACCGTGTTGACCGCTCATGGATTCGGCGTGATCAGGATCCTCGCCGACTTCGTCACCGCCCGCCCTCATCTGGGGTTGGTCACCGAGTGGCGAACCCCCGACTTCCTCAGCCCGGCGTTGGCCCCGTTCCTGGTGGGCATCCTGATCCTGATCTACGGATCGATGAAGGGGAGGCTCACACCTCGAGCGCTCCTTGTGATTGCTCCATTCGTAGCCCTGGGAGCGTCGGCAACGAGGGCGGTGCCCCCGGCGTGGATCGCCTTGCTGCCTATGGTCGCCCTGGGGATGCGGGGGATGCAGTGGCGGCTGGGACGGGGTTTCCCCCGTCCGGTGGCTGTAATCGCCGGAGCGGTGCTCATCTGGTTCCCCTTCCTCCTCACCGGGCCGGTGATCATCGACGAAGAGCGTTTCCCGGTTGAGGCAAGGAATCATCTCGACCTGGTGCGCACCTTCCATGACGACTCGGCTGGTGGTTATCTGATCTATGCGGAACAACTCGACGAAGGCGTTTTCATCGACGACAGAGTGGAACTCTATCTCGAGCGAATTGACGAGTTTGCCGAGGTGAGAGCGGGCAGAGAACCGTGGGAGCCGGTCTTCGACCGAGATGGCATCGAACAGGCCCTGCTCAAAACGGGTGAGCCGATGGTCGGCTGGCTGATCACTGCCGGCTGGGGCGAGGTACACCGGGACGAGGCATATGTCGTCTTACGCCCA
>CAZNDH010000005.1:90656-108564 GCA_964571765.1 uncultured Acidimicrobiaceae bacterium | reverse complement strand
CGGTGAACTCCTTGGCGATCTTCTTCTCGATGATGATCCGCTCGGTCGACATGCAGATCTGGCCCTGATGGAGGAACGAGCCCCAGACCGCGGCATCCAGGGCATATTCCATGTCGGAGTCGGCCAGGATGATGAGGGGGTCCTTGCCGCCCAGCTCGAGCACCGCCCGCTTCAGGTGACGTCCGGCCTTCTCACCGATGATCCGCCCCACCTCGGTGGAGCCGGTGAAAGAAACCCGTCGCACGTCGGGGTGGCCAATCATCACATCGCCGACTTCCTCGGCGTCATCCCGGGTGCTGGTCACCACATTGAGGACGCCGGGTGGCAGCCCGGCCTCCTCGAAGATCTCGGCAAGGAGCAGCCCACCGGTGATCGGAGCCTCCTCGGACGGCTTGAGGACGATGGTGTTCCCATAGGCCATGGGGAGGGTGAACGACCGGCTCCCCAGGATGTAGGGGACGTTGAAAGGGGCGAAGCAGGCCACCACTCCCGCCGGTTGACGGATCGCCATGAAGAAGGTGTTCGGGTAGTCGGAAGGGATGATCTCGCCCTTGACCTGATAGGCGGCCTGAGCGGCGGTCCGGTAGAGGTTGGGGACGAACCCCATCTGGAACATCCCGATCCCGATGGTGCCGCCGGCCTCTTCGGCCATCGCCCTGACCAGCTCGTCCTGGCGCGACTCCATGACATCCGCCGCCTTGAGGAAGATCTTGCGCTTCTCCACCGGCGGGGTCCGGGCCCAATCGGGGAAAGCGGCCCGGGCCGCTTCGATGGCTCGGGTGGCGTCGGCCGCGGTCCCCGCCGGCACGTGGGCGTAGACCTCGCCGGTGAAGGGGTTGAGGTCCTCGAAGGTCCGGCCGCCGGCGGCGTTGACCCATTTCCCGTCGATGAACATCTTGTAGGTCCGGGCAACCATTGCGATCTCCTCTCCTTGCCTTCCCTCGGCACGGTCAGGGCAGGACGGGTAGTGTACGCTGAACGAACGATGATGCGCATTGCGGACATCGTGTATCAGACCGAGGAGGAGAAGATGAAGCGGCACAGATGGTTGGCCATGGTGATGGCCGTGACCCTGCTGGCGGCATGTGTCGAAGACGAGGCGACACCCACCACCACCGCTCCCGCTCCCGGCACGACCGCTCCCGCACCGGGAACGACGACATTGCCGGAGGCACCGGCGGAGATCGTGATCGGCAATGCCATCGCCATGTCCGGGCCCAACTCGGCAGGAGCAGGGTTGTCCCAGATCCCTTCCTACGACCTGTGGGTCGCCGACGTCAACGAACGCGGCGGCATCTATGTGGAGGAGTACGACCAGCGGATACCGGTGAGGATCGAACGGGTCGACACCACCAGCGATGCCGGCACCGCGGTGCAGCTCGTCCAACAGATGCTGGAGCGCGACGACATCCACTTCCTCCTCCCGCCCTGGGGGACTGGGTTCAACATGGCGATCCTCGACATCGTCAACGAGTTCCAGACTCCGGTCCTCGGGTGCACCATGAGCTCGGCCGCCCTGGCCGCCAACCCCGGGGCAAACCAGTTCTTCTACGTGATGCTCAACCAGCCCGCCCAGCAGGGTGCTGCCCTGGTGGAGGTCCTGGTCGATCTGGGCGTGGAGAGTGTGGCCATCATCCACCACGATGACCTCCATGGGATAGAGGTGAACGACGTGGTCGAGCCGGCCCTCGAGGATGCCGGGATCGACGTGGTCTCCCATCAGATCTACCCGGCCAACACCGACGACCTCGACCAGGTGCTACGCAACGCCCAGGCTTCGGGAGCCCAAGGCCTGCTGGCCTTCTCCTATCCGGGAGAGACCTTCCTGATGACGGGACAGATGAGGGCGATCGGGTTCAGCCCCGACGTGTTCTACGCCACTGTTGGGGTTGCCTTCCCCGCTTATCCGGCGGCGATCGCCGGCCCGGCCGCGGAGGGGGTCATGGGAGCCGGAGCCTGGAACCCCAACGTGGACATCGAAGGCGCCCGCGACTACTTCGACCGTCACGTCGCCATGCACGAGACCCAGCCCGACCGTTGGGCATCGGCAGCGTGTTATGCCAGCGGGCAGGTGCTGGAGCAGGCCATCGAGGCGGCGGGCACGCTCGATCCCCTGGCGGTGAAGGAGGCGATGGACACCACCGAGTTCGACACCATCCTGGGGACCTTCCGCTTCGTCGACAACTTCAACCCGGTGTATCCGGGTCAGGTCGGCCAGTGGCAGGACGGCGAGTTCGAGATCATCTCACCGGCATCGGCCCGGACCGCCGAGCCGATCTTCCCCAAGCCGGAGTGGCCTGCCGACTGAGGAGTGCCTGGTGGGTCGTGACCGGCTGAGCCCGGTCGCGACCCACCACGGGCAATACCCTCCAGGCCGGTGCCGCCGACCATGGACCACCTGCTCAACATCCTCATCCCCGGTCTGATCCTCGGCGGCATCTACGCCCTGATCGCCGCCGGCCTCAGCCTCCAGTACGGAGTCGGTCGGGTGCTCAACGTCTCTCACGGAGAGTTCATCGTCCTTGCCGCCCTGCTCACCTCCAGCCTGTTCACCAGCGTCGGGGTGAACCCCTTCCTGGTCATCGTGATCGTCACCCCGGTCTTCTTCGCCCTCGGATTCGTCATCGACCGCACCATGTTCAATGACCTGAGGAGAACCTCCCCCAACGAAGATGCCTTCGAGGGCCGCTCCCTCCTCGCCTCCTTCGGCCTCCTGTTCGTGATCCAGAACCTGATGCTCATGGCCTGGGGGCCAAATCTCATCGGATACTCCTATCTCACCGCGTCCGTGAGCATCTTCGGCCAGCGATACGGGCTGAACCGGCTGGTGGCCCTGGTAGTCGCGGTCGTGGTCTCCATCGGCTTCTTCGCCTTCATCAGGTGGACCCGCCTGGGCAAGGCGATCAGGGCTGCGGCCGAGGTGCCCGACATAGCCGACGCCCTCGGGGTGAACCGGAAGCTGGTCATGGCCATCTGCTTCGGGCTGGGGGCCGCCCTGGCCGGTCTCGCCGGTGTTCTGTACAGCCTGATGTTCGACCTCCAGGCATCCCGGGGGATCGAGCTGACCATCATCGCCATCGTGGTGGTGGTCTTCGGAGGGCTGGGGAGCATCACCGGGAGCCTGATCGGCGGGTTCATCCTCGGTCTCCTCATCAGCACGGTGAACTACTTCGACCCCAGCCTCTCGTTGGTGGCCTTCTACCTGGTGTTGATCGTGGTCCTGCTCCTCAAGCCGTCAGGGATCCTGGGAAGACAGCTCCATGCTGATTAGCACCCTCCTCAGCGAGCAGAAGCCACAACTGGTCCTGATACCGCTGGGCATCGCCCTGTTGGCAGTGGCGCCGGCATTGGTGTCCACCAGCATGCTGATCAGCCTGATCACCTTCCTGATGTATGGGACCTTGACCTTGAGCTGGACGATGTTCTCCGCACCCACCAACCACATTTCCCTGGCCACTGCCGGGCTGTTCGGGGTGGGGGTGTACGCCTCGGCGGTCCTGCGGGGGTCGATACCCATCGAGCTGATCGTCGTCGCCGGAGGGCTCATCGCCTTCGTCCTCGCCCTGGCCATTGGGCTGCTCACCCTGAGGCTGAGGGGTGTCTACTTCATCCTGTTCACCTTTGGCGTCACCGCGCTCATCCGCAGCGTCGCCCAGTGGTGGGAAACCCACATCACCGGGACCGTGGGCCGCTCGGTCGCGGGTGCGACCAACGAGACGGTCTACCTGCTGGCGCTGATCATCTTCTCGGTCACCCTCATCGGGCTCTTCCTGCTCCGCAACTCCTCGATCGGCCTCGCCCTACAGAGCATTGGCGACAACCAGGACGCAGCCGAGCACATGGGGGTGAACGTGACCCGGATCAAGGTGCTCACCTTTGCCGGTAGCGCCTTTCTGATGGGTGCGATGGGGGCGGTCATGGCCACCAGGTGGCGGTACGTCGACCCTTCGATCGCCTTCAACCCCCTCCACTCCTTCCTGCCCGTGGTGATGGCGATCTTCGGCGGGACGGCACGGTTGTACGGCCCGATCGTGGGGACTGTGGCCCTGTTCATCCTCCGTGACTTCCTCATCACCGAGTACCCCTACGTCTACATGCTGATCTTCGGGGTGATCCTGGTGGTGGTGGTGCTCTGGCTCCCCGGCGGCCTGGTGTCCCAGATCGAAAAGGTGATCTTCAGGGTGAAGGTGTGGTGGATCAAATCCCGGATGTGGATCAGCAGGCAACGGCGGCTGGTCGGGGTGAGACGTGCTCGAAGGTAGAGGGGTCTCGCACGCATTCGGCGGCCTGATGGCGGTCAGGAACCTCGACTTCGAGGTGGAACGGGGGGAGATATTCGGCCTGATCGGACCGAACGGGGCCGGGAAGACCACCCTGTTCAATCTGATCTCTGGGGCGATCCCGATCAGATGGGGGACGATAAGGCTCAACGGGGAGAAGATCAGCGGGATGAGGCCCGACGAGATCTGTCACCGTGGCCTGGCCCGCACCTTCCAGACCACCAAGCTGTTCACCGAGATGAGCGCCTTCGACAACGTCCGGTTGGCGTTGGTGTTCGGAAACCCCCATCGACGCTTCACCTACAAGGAGGCCGAGTCCGTGGTCAACCAGATGATGGCCTCGGCGGGGATGCTCGGCGAGCGCAACAAGCCAGTGAAGGAACTCCCCCTTGCCAGCCGGCGGCGTCTGGAGATCGCCCGGGCGCTGGCGACCAACCCTGACATCCTGATGCTCGACGAGGCCATGGCCGGCTTGACCGCAGCCGAGGTCTCCCGATCGATCGACCTGATCCGGGGCCTGCGCCAGAAAGGGATGACCGTGGTGATGATCGAACACGTGATGGCGGCCATCATGGAGGTCTGCGACCGGGTCATGGTGCTTCACAATGGGGAGAAGCTCGCCGAGGGCACGCCGGCGCAGGTGGCCGATGACCCCAAAGTCCGTGCCGTCTACCTGGGGAGCTGACCATGGCCCTGCTCAAGGTGAACAGCATCAACTCCCACTACGGCCAGGTCCAGGCACTGTGGGACGTTTCACTCGAGGTCGAGGACGGGGAGTTGGTGGTGGTGCTCGGGGCCAACGGTGCGGGCAAGACAACTCTGGTGAAGACCATCGTCGGCCTGATCGAGCCCTCCTCGGGGATGATCAAGTTCGCCGGGCGCCGCATCGAAGGACGTGACCCTCACCGGATCAACGCGTTGGGGATGGCCTACGGTCCGGAAGGCGGCGGGTTGTTCCGGGACATGACGGTCAGGGAGAACCTGGAGATGGGGGCGTTCAATCGCTTCGCCTGGGAGCGCCGCAAGCAGACGCTGGAGCGAGTGCTGCGTCGGTTCCCGAGATTGGAGGAGCGGGAGAGGACACTGGCCCGGAACCTCAGTGGTGGCGAGCGCCAGATGTTGGTCATCGGCCGGGTGATGATGTCGCTACCCACACTGTGTGTGTTCGACGAACCCTCGATCGGGCTCTCCCCGAGGGCGGTAGATGAGGCGTTCGATGCCATCAGGCAGCTACACCATGAGGGGATCACCGTGCTGCTCATCGAGCAGAATGTGCGTCAGAGCCTCGAGCTCGCCGACCGCGCCTATGTGCTGGAGAACGGTCGGGTGGTGATGGAGGGGAGCCGCGACACCCTCCTCAACGAGGAGATGGTGAAGAAGGCCTACCTGGGGCTGTGACAGAGACCGGGCCGAGGCCCCCGGACCTGGCCACACCGCGCCAGATGGTCTGAGGACCCCCTTTGGGGCGTATTCCTGAGAGATTTTGACCCATATCCGGGTCTCACTACCTGAGGTTCGCATTGGTCGCCCAGCAGGCGGCTGCCGCGGTGGCGGTTGGGTCGACCGAGCCGGGGTCGTCGGTGGTGCAGCGGGTGGTGATGTCGGGGGGGAGGTCGCCCGATTGGTACAAGGGGCAGCGGGGGTGGAAGCGACATCCGGTGGGGATCCGGGTCAGGTCGGGGATCTCACCACGAAGGACCTGCCGTTCCATCTGCCTGCTCTCGGGGACCACCGAGAGGAGGGCCCGGGTGTAGGGGTGGCGGGGCTGGTCGAGCAGCTCCTCGGTGGGCCCCGACTCGACGATCCGCCCCAGGTACATCACCGCCACCCGGTCGGCGATGTTCCACGCCAGCCCCAGGTCGTGGGTGACCACCAGCACGGCGAGACCGGTCTCGTCGACCAGCTCCCGCATCAGGGCCAGGATCTCACCCCGGATCGAAGCGTCCAGGCTTGCCACCGGCTCGTCGGCGAGGAGCAGCCGGGGCTCCATCACCATGGCGCCGGCGATGACCACCCGCTGACGCTGGCCTCCCGAGATCTCATGGGGGTACATGGGGAAGAACCGCTCCGGGGGGCGCAGCCCGGCCCGGGAGAGGGCCCCGGCCACCAGCTCCCGCTCGTCTCCGGCCCGCCTGGTCACCCGCAGACCTTCGGCGACGATGTCGTAGATGGTCTGGCGGGGGTTGAGAGCCCCGGTCGGGTCCTGGAACACCATCTGTATCGCTCGGTGGTTGAAGGTCGGCTTGCGCCCCGACCGGATCGGCGCCGGCGCCCCCTCGATCCGGATCGAACCCGAGGTCAATGGTTGGAGGCCCTGGATGGCCCGGATCAGGGTGGTCTTGCCCGAGCCCGACTCGCCGACCAGGGCCAGCACCTCCCCGGGCATCACCCGGAGCGATGCCCCGTCGACGGCGCGGGCATTGCCGAAGTGGACGTGGGCGTCGTCCACCTCGATAAGAGGGCTCACACCAGGATGCATGCCGCCCTCCTCCCCGGGCCGGCCACTCTCAGCCCCGGCTCGGCGGGGAGGCATTCCTCCCGGGCCAGCGGGCAGCGGGGATGGAACGGACAGCCCTGGGGCAAGTCGCCCGGTGTCGGCGGGTCACCCTCCAGACCCGAAGGCGCCATCCTCGAGGCCATGTCGCCGATGGTGGGGAAAGCCGCAGCCAGCCCCCGGGTGTAGGGGTGGGCCGGGTCGGCGAACACCTCGCTGCTGAGGCCCTCCTCGACGATCCTCCCGGCGTACATGATGGCCAGCTCCCGGCAGGTGCTGGTGAGCACCGACAGGTCGTGGGTGATGAAGAGGAGGGCCAGGCCACGCTCATCCTTCAGCTCCTCGAGGAGAGCCAGGACCTGGGCCTGGACCATGAGGTCGAGGGCGGTGGTCGGCTCGTCGGCGACGAGGAGGAGCGGATCGCAGGCCAGGGCCATGGCGATCAGCACCCGTTGTCGCTGGCCCCCTGAGAGTTGGTGGGGGTAGGAGTGGGCCCGAGCCGGGGAGATCCCTACCCGGCCGAGGAGGGAGTCGACCCGGGCCCGCGCCGCCTTCTCACCGGTGACGGTGTCGTGGATCAGCATCGGCTCGGCGATCTGCTCACCGATCCTCCTCACCGGGTTGAGTGCATGGAGCGCCCCCTGGAAGACGATGGCCCCCGCGGTCCAACGCACCGCCCGTAGGCCTCCCGGGTTGAGCTCGAGCACCCGACGGCCGTCCAGGATGATCTCCCCGTTGACCTCGGTCGACGCGGGTAGCAGACGGAGAATGGAGTTGGCGATGGTCGACTTCCCACAACCCGACTCGCCGGCCAGACCCAGCGACCCCCCGGTCTCGATGTCGAAGCTGACACCCCGCACCGCGGGGATCGCACCACCCTGGGTGTGATAGGTGATGGTCAGGTCGCGCACCGAGAGCAGCGGCTGGCTCATCGCCCGGCAAGCCTGGGGTCGGCGATCTCCTCGAGGGCCCGGCCGATCATGGTGAAAGCGAGGACCACGGCGAGGATGCCCACCCCGGCGGGGACGAAGTACCACCAGGCGTTCCGGGTCATCGCCCCGTTGACGAACGCCTCCTCCAGGGTCTTGCCCCAGGAGGGGTTGGAGGGGTTGCCCAGGCCGAGGAAGCTGAGCGACGTCTCGGTGAGGATGGAGATGGGGACTGCCAGGGTGGCGTTGGCCAGGATCAGCCCGCTGACATTGGGAAGGATGTGCCGCCCGACGATATGGACTCCTCCGGCCCCCAGGGAGCGGGCCCGGTCGACGAAGAGGCGCTGCTTGACGGTGAGCACCTGGGAGCGGACCAGGCGGGCCATCCACGGCCACGAGGTCACCCCGATGACGAAGATGATGTTCCACACCGATCGGCCCAGGATCGAGGCGAGGACGATGGCCAGGGGGAGGAAGGGAATCACCAGGAACCACTCGGTGAACCGCATGAGCAGGGCAGCGAGGCGCCCGCCCCGGTAGCCGGCGATGATCCCGATCGTCGACCCGATGACCACGGTGAGCACCGTGGCCGCCAGACCGACGAAGAGGCTGACCCGCGAGCCCCAGACGAACTGGGCCCACACCGAACGACGGATGTGGTCGGTTCCCAGCGGGGCGAACTGGTCGGGCGAGGCCCACTGGGGGTTGCCCGCGGCCCGGGCCACCACCGGGTTGAGCTCGCGGGCGTCGACGATCAGTGGCGCAGCCAGCGCCAGGATCACGAACACCGCCAGGATGGCCAGTCCGGCGAGGCCCTGACGGGACCGGCGGAACTGGCTCCACACCCGGACCGCGGTGGCCCGCCTTCGCTGGGCTGTCAGGCTTCTCACACCTCCTCCACCCGGGGGTCGAGGTACAGGTAGAGGATGTCGGCCACCAGGTTGAACAGGATCACCGACGCCGAGAACACCAGGAACAGCCCCTGGAGCATCGGGTAGTCGGGTCCCCTGATCGCCGCCGCGGTGGCCTGGCCCAGCCCGGGCCAGGAGAACACCGACTCCACCGCGATCGCCCCGGAGAGGATGAACCCGAGGTTGAGGGCAGCCAGGGTGACCACCGGGAGAAGGGCGTTGGGCAGGGCGTGGCGGTTGCGGACGAACTTGTCCCGCAGCCCCTTGGCACGAGCCACGGTGAGGTAGTCCTCGCTCATCACCTCCATCAGCGAGCTCCGAGTGACCAGGGTGTAGTCACCCAGGTAGGCGATGGTCAGGGTGAGCGCGGGGAGGAACAGGTGGCGGAGCTGGTCGCCGAGAAGGGCCAGCCCGGTGGCCGAGGTGCCGATGGTGACCATACCCCCCACCGGGAACCATCCGAGGACGACGGCAAACCCCACCAGGAGGAGCATCCCCAGCCAGAAGTCGGGCATCGAGTAGAAGACCATGGTGGTCGAGGTGATCGTCCGGTCCTTCCAGGTGTTTCGCCTCCAGGCGGCGACGATGCCCCCCACCGTCCCGATGAGGGCGGCGAAGATCCCCGAGGTGCCGAGCAGCGCCAGGGTGGCGGGGAGCCGGCCCACGATCTCGTTCCACACCGGTCTCCGGCTCTGGATTGAGACCCCGAGGTTGAGGCTGAACGTCTCCCGTAGGTAATAGAGGAACTGGGTGCCCAGCGGCTTGTCCAGCCCGAAGGAGGCCCGCAAGTTGTCCATCACCTCCTGAGGGAGATTGCGGCCCCGGAACATGTTGGCCAGCGGATCGGTCTGGACGATGCGGAACAGGAAGAAGTTGACGCAGAGGACGAAGACCAGGGTCAGGATCGACCCGACCAGCTTGCGCAGGATCAGCTTGCGCCGCCGACCCCGGTCTTCGGCCCTTGGTCCGGCCAGTTCCTATTCCTGTTCGTCGACCGTCTGACGACGTCGCAGGGCCATCATGGCCGCGGCGACCACCACCAAGGCGACACCTCCGACGATCAGCCAGGTGGTGTTGGCGCCCATCCCGCCATCGGGGCCCGCTCCGGCCACCCTGAGGTTCTCGTAGCTTGGCGACGAGTTGGTGTACATGACCGGCCCGTCTCCGGAGGGCTGACGCACCCACCCCTCGAAGGCGTCGTCGCGGTAGGCCTGGAGCTCGGGGCCTTCGACCATCCCGATATAGATCACCGCGTCGTGGAAGACGGTGAGCATCTCGTGGACCATGTCGATGCGGGTGCCCTCGTCGAGCTCCTCCTTCTGCAGCCAGTAGAGCTCGTCGTACCGATCGTCGTACCAGTTGGCGTCGTTCCAGTAGCCGATCTCATCGGAGATGAACACGCTTACCATGCCTTCGGGATCGATCCCGGGCACCCAACCCCAGTAGAAGGTGTCGTAGTCACCGACCTCGATGCGGGCGGTGGTCTGGTCGCTGTCCAGGGCGACCTGCTCCACACCGATCCCGATCTCCCCCATCCACCCGGTGAACAGCTCGCCGATGGCCGGTCCCAGGTCGGTGTTGGTGTTGACCAGGTGGCGGAAGACGAGGGGGTTGCTCCCATCGGGCATCTCCCGGGTGCCGTCGTTGTTGGTGTCCAGGTAGCCCCCGTCGTCGAGGATCTGGTTGGCCCGTTCGGGGTCGTAGCCGAACCGGTCGGCGTCGGCGATCTCCGGGATCCACTTGGAGTCGACCGAGGGGCTGAAGGCATCCAACGCCTCGGCGTGGCCGTACCACAGGTCCTCGATGATGGTGTCCTTGTCGATGGCGTGGGCCATAGCCTTGCGCACCTCGATGTCGAGTAGTGCGGGATGAGGCTGGTTCTCTCCCATGCCCCCGTTGATGGCGATCTGCTCGAAGCCACCCTGATAGCCGGCGAGCACGGTGATGTCCTCGTTGGCCTCCAGCCGGTCCACCGCCGAGGCGGGGATGCCGTGGGCAGCGTCGATCTCACCTCGCTCCAAGGCGGCGACCATGGCGTCGGGGTTGGCGAAGTGGCGGAAGATGATCTCGTCGACCCCCGGGCCGTCATCGTCCCAACCCCACCAGCTGGGGTTGGCCACCATGGTCACCGACTGCTTCTCGGCGTAGGAGTCGAGCACGTAGGGCCCGCTGCCCACACCGTCGAGGGCGTCATATTCGGCGACCAAGTCTGCGTCACCGGCCACCGGCTCCCAGATGTGCCTGGGCACCATCATGATTCCCATGTTGGGAAGCTTGGGGTCGGGCACCGAGCTTGTGATCTCCACGGTGCGGTCGTCGATGGCCACCGCAGTCAGGTTCTGGGTCGTGGTGTAGTGGTTCCACCACTCCTGTTCCACCGAGGTCTCGATGTTCCACACCACGTCGTCGGCGGTGATCGGGGTGTCGTCGGACCAGGCCAGGCCCTCCCGGAGGGTGTAGGTGTAGGTGAGCCCGTCGTCGGAGGCCTCCCAGGACTCGGCGAGGTCGGGGATGGTCTCCAGGTCCTCGTCGACCGAGGTCAGGCCGCGGTACTGAAGCACCCACACCTCCCACTCGCTGACCAGGTAGCCGGCCATCGGGTTGAGAGTGTCCCAGTTCTGGGTGAGGCCCACCCTGAGGACCACCCTCTCGTCCTGCTGGGCTGACGCCATCGGGACCAGGGAAGCGGTGAGCACCGCCACCGCGAGCAAGACGACGATCCGCCTCATCGGTTTGAACCTCCGTTCAGGGTACGCGGGAATGTAGTACCCCACTTGGGACTCGGGGCGGGGAACCCTAGATCAGGTACCAGTCGAGGAAACGCTCCAGCCTCCTGTAGAAATGGACCTGGGGGCCGGGACGGAGAAACCCATGAGCCTCGGTGGGGTAGGTGATGTACTCGAAGGGCTTGTTGAGACGTTTCAGCTCGGTGACCAGGATGGCGGCCTGCTCGGGGTGGACCCGTTCGTCTTGCTCACCGTGGGCGATGAGCAGCGGCCCGGAGACGTTGTCCACCTTCCACAACGGCGAGCCCTCCCGGTAGGCGTCGCGAGCGCCCGACGGTGGGCCCATCATGCGCTCCAGGTCCTGACGGCCTCCCCGGTCGCCCTGGGCCCAGCTGCTGGTCAAGTCGGAGTCACCGAACTTGAGCACGGCGCAGGCGTATCGGTCGCCAGAGTCCCGCACCATCGAGGCCAGGGCCAAATAGGAGCCGTAGGAGGCGCCGTATATGGCGATCCGCCGGCTGTCGATCCAGTCCAGCCCTGACAGATAGTCGGCTGCAGCCAGGCAGTCCTCGGTGTCGTCCACACCCCAGACGTCGTGGTTGGCTCGCTCGAAGTCGCGCCCGTAGCCGGTGCTCCCCCGGTAGTTGATGGCGAACCAGGCGTAGCCCTTGTCGACGAAGTACTGGGCGTGGCCGTCCCAGGAGTCGTTATAGGCCGCGGTGGGGCCACCATGGGGGTAGACCACCGCCGGCACCGGTCCCTGGTCGGCGGTGTGGGGCCGGAACAGGAACCCGTGGATCTCCAGGCCGTCGAACGAGGTGTAGATGACCTCCTCGGGTGACACCCTGGGTGCCACGGTGAGCTCCACCGGCGGCTGGCCGAGCAGCGGGATGATGGTGCCCTCGGGATCGACCTTCACCAGCCGGGGCGGGACCCGGTGGTCCTCATGCAGGGCGACCACCTCATCCCCGGCCCATCGGGGCGAGGACCACTCGCCGCCCGGGGCGAGCACTTCGACGCGACCCGAGGGAAAGCCCACGGTGACCAGATCGGCACGTCCCCTCTTGGTGCGCACCGCAACCAGACGATCGCCCTGGGGATGCCAGCGGGCCTGGGAGAAATCGGCGTCCTCCTCGGTCAAGCGTTGGGTCTCCCCCGACTCGATGTCGGCGCGGTGCAGATGCCACCAGCCGTCGCGTTCGGAGGAGAACACCAGCACCGTGCCGTCGGGCGACATGGTGGGGCTGTGGTCCCCCATTCCGGCGACACCGGTGAGCTGCTCGGGCACACCGCCATAGATTCCCACCCGCCACACCCGGCTCGCCTTCAGGTCGTCCCTGGGGTACTCGACGTAGAGGGCATGTCCGCCGGCCAGTTCGGCGAGCACCACATCCTGGCCCTTCGCGGTCACTGGCCGGGGCCAGGGCTCGCCGGTGTCCAGGATGGCAAGCCTGGTCTCCTCATCCCGGTCGACGGTCACCACCAGGGTGTGGTCGTCGGCCCACATCGGCGACCCCGCGGTGGCCATCTCCTCTGCCTTGCCACCACCCACCGGGACCACCCACACCTTGCCGTCGTTGGTGTAGGCAAGCCTGGTGCCGTCCGGCGACCAGGCGGGAGTGGTGTCCTCCCAGTAGAGATGGGGCTGGCGCACCGTGGTCACCCGGGTGGGCGGCCCACCATCCACCGGGACCACCCAGACATCCGAGGAGTCGCCACGGTCGAGGATGAAGGCCACCATGGTGCCGTCCGGTGAGACCGCGGGGTCATGGGGCTGCTCCGCAGCGGCCAGGGCCTCGAAGGTCCAACGCGACTTGGCCGCGTCGGGGCGCTTCTGGCTGACAACCCCCAGGCTCTCGTCCTTCCCCACCCAGCGGTCCAGTTCCATGGTCATCTGCTACCCGCCTCTGCTTCGAACCCGGCCAGTGTCGCCGCCACCAGGGCTCCCACGGTGGCCAGGACATAGCCACCTTCCTGGATCATCACAGTGGGTCTGCCCAACCCGGCTATCCAGGCACCGGCCGCGCTGAACCCGTCCTCGTCGACCCCGAGCGGGCTGTTCGGATCGCCGATCCCGGCGTCGACACCCAGCGACACCACCACGGCATCCGGTCGGAACGAGGAAGCCGCGGTCACTGCACGTCGCACCGCCTCCAGCCAGGGGTCGTTGCCACCCCCAGGGGCCAGGGGCAGGTTGAGGTTGGCTCCGGCACCGTCACCGACTCCGGTCTCCTCGGCGAACCCGACGAAATGGGGGAACCAGCCTTCCCCGGGGTCGACGTGCACCGAGGCGTATAACACATCGTCGCGGTGATAGAAGATCTCCTGGGTGCCGTTCCCGTGGTGGGCGTCGAGGTCGATCACCGCTACCCGGGGATATCCTCCCAGGATCAGGGTCTCCACCGCCACCCCGGCGTTGTTGAGGTAGCAGGACCCTCCGAAGAACCCCCGCCCGGCGTGGTGGCCGGGGGGCCGGGTGGCGGCATACACCACCCGCTCTCCACTCGCTACAAGCTCGGCAGCGGTCTGGGCGGTGTCGACCGCGGCCCGGGCGGCGGCGAAGGTGCCCTCGGCGATGGAGGTCATGGTGTCCATGGCCCATACCCCCGCCCGAGCCGCCGGGGACCGAGGCGTCCGGAGGGGGAGCCCGTGCAGCACCTTGTCCAGGGGGAAGGCGTAGCCAGTGACCTGGGCCTGACCCGGGTCGTCGGGGTAGCCCCCTCGTCGCCACTCCTCGACGGCAGACTCCATGTACTCGACCATGGCCGGGTCGTGGACTCGATGGAGGACGGTGTCGTCGTGGCTGGAGGCCGCCACCACCTCGTGTCCCTGAGCCTCGAGGGTGGTGCGGATCACCTCGACCCGCTCCGGTGTCTCGTCTGCGGGGATGGGAACCCCCACCCAGGTCCCGGTGGCGATGTCATGCCGGGCGTGTTCCGGCGAGTAGACGACCTTCATGGCGATCGAAGTTACCTTTCCCTGTCCCCACCCGGGGCGCCCTTGGAACCGCGTTCCAGGACGGGTGGCAGCTTTCCCGGATGCCGACACACCTCACCCTGACCGCATCGAGGTGACGGGCACCATCACTGGGAGATTCGCTTCGACGGGGTCGGCGTGCCCGACACCAACCTGGTTGGGGAGAGGGGGGACGGCATGGGGTCACCCAGGCCTGGTTTTGCTACGAGCGCCTCATGATCCGGCCCGCTGTCGTGGCGCCGCCGAGCGGCACATCGAAGATGCCTACGCTCTCGCCGAGCCAGGGAGGCCTACGGGTCGAAGATCGCCGACTACCAGGCAATCACGTTCATGTTGGCCGAACCCCGGGGACCTTTCGTGAAGGGGCACAGTCGAAACGGGGGTCCCGACGGTCTAGCGGAGCTGGCGAACCGGAACCTTGGGCACGACGAAACCGTGTCCAAGGTAGAGGTGGCCCATCCAGGTGATGAACTGATAGACGGTGCCCTCCCAGCTGGAGAGGGGACCGGGGCGGTATCCCTTGTTGCGGACCCCACGCATCACTCCTTCGCATGCGGCCCAGTCTTCGCGGTTGGTGATGTCCCAGAAGTCGACGGCATAGGAAGGGTCGAACCCGTCGAGCTCAAAGGCTTCCGGAGGGAACAGCCAGGAGCACTCGACATGGGTCTCTCCGGTGGAGAGCGGGGTGAGGCGATGGGTCATCACATAGTCGGGGTGGAGGGAGAGCAGCAGATTCGGGGTCACCGTGACGTACCAGACCTGACGGGCCGTCGCCTCGTCGATGCCCCGGAAGGTGACCCCCTTTGAGGCGCCATCGAGAGACATGGTGACCGCGTGGGGCATGAGGTCCATGGTCCCACCCAGCCACATGCCGGTGGGCTGATGGTCGATACCGGAGTCGACCGGGGTCACCTCACACAGCTCAGGGTGTATCGAGGAGCAGTGGTAGCACTCGTTGTAGTTCTCCACGATGATCTTCCAGTTGGCCTCGACCACGTAGTGGTGACTGGCCGCGGTACGCAGCCGGTGGGTCTCGTAGGGGGAGACCAGCTCGGCGAGGTTGCCGAAGTGGGTCTCGATGTCACCGGCTCTCCCCGAGAGGTCCACCCACACCCATCCTCGGTATTCGGCGACCGCCACCGGGACGAGCGGATAGTCGGACATGTCGAAGCCCGGGGTCTGGGTGAAGGTGGGTGCGGCGCGCAACGACCCGTCGAAGCGGTACGACCAGGCGTGGTAGGGGCAGCGGATCAGCCGGGCGTCGATAGCCTCGCCGATCGGGGCCAGCTCGTGGCCGCGATGACGACACACGTTGGAGTAGGCGGCCAGGTTGGACTCCCGATCGAGGGTGAGCAGGACCCCCTCCCCGGCGACGTCGAGGGCCCGTATCTGTCCGGGCGCCACCAGCTCCTCGAGGCGGCCGACACAGACCCAGGTCGACCTGAAGATGTTCTCCCTCTCCCATTGGAGCACGCCGTCGTCGGTGTAGGCCTCGGCGGGTAGCGTCAGGTTTTCCCCGAACGGGGCGATGCTGCGCTCCAGGGCCTCTCTGCCCAACGACTCGATGCTCATGTCTATCCCGTCCGACTTGGGGGCGGTGTATCCTGAATGGCGAGTCAGTTTACCCGAAAGGACGGTGGCTCATGCTCCCGGCTGAAGACCAGGCCGGTTTGCTCGACACCCTCATCGACGAGGAGGAGCGACGCTTTCTCGACCGGGCCCCTCGAGCGGGGGAGTACGCCGAGCGGGCCCGCAACCACCTCCCCGGGGGAGTCACCTCGAGCTGGCAGATCTCCCGACCCCGTCCGATCTGGATCGACCACGGCCGCGGCTCCAAGGTTTGGGACGTCGACGGGAACGAGTACATCGACTACCACGGGGGCTACGGGGCGATGCTCGCCGGCCACGCCCATCCCGCGGTGGTCACCGCGGTCACCGAACGGGTGGCCCGCGGCACCCACTTCGCCCAGCCGACCCCTGACGTGATCGTGGTCGCCGAGGAGCTCTCCCGGCGGTACCTGCAACCACAGTGGCGGTTCTCCAACTCGGGTACCGAGGCCACCATGGACGCCATCCATCTGATGCGCGCCATCACCGGGCGAGACCTGATCATCAAGTTCGAGGGTGCCTACCACGGCCACCACGACGCGGTGATGGTCTCGGTGTGGAATGAGGAGGATCTCGGTCCGGAGCATCGTCCCCGGGCATTGGCCGCCGGCACCGGGATACCCCAGGCGATGGTCGACCTGACCTTGGTGGCCACCTTCAACGACCTCGAGTTGGTGGAGGCGCTGTTCGAGGAGAATCCCGGCCAGGTCGCCGGGGTGATCGTCGAGCCGATCCTGCAGAACTGCGGGATCCTCATCCCCGAGGACGGCTTCATCAGCGGTCTCCGTGAGGTGACCCGTCGTCACCACGCCCTGCTCACCTTCGACGAGGTGAAGACCGGACTCACCGTAGGGCTGGGCGGCTCCACCCGCTACTTCGGGGTGGTCCCCGACATCGTCTGCCTGGCCAAGTCACTGGGGGGAGGGCTCCCCATCGCCGCCATCGGCGGCTCCGACGAGGTGATGGGGGCCATCGCCGACGGGACCTACCAGCAGGTGGGCACCTTCAACGGCAACCCTCTCAGCCTGGCCGCGGCCCGGGCGATGCTCACCGAGGTGATGGTGGACGAGACCTACCAGCATCTGGCCAACCTCCAGCAGCGGATGCGGACCGGGGCCGAGGAGGTGGTGCGCCGTCACCAGTTGACAGCCCATGTGGCCACCGCCGGCGCCAAGGGGAGCGTGATCTACTCCAAGGAACCGATGAGGACCTATCGCGACTTCCTCCTCATCGACGAGCGCTACGCCCACGCCGCCTGGCTCTACCAGTACAACCGGGGGGTGTTCCTCCCTCCTTGGGCGAAGGGCGAACAGTGGTTGATCTCGGTGCAACACACCGAGGAGGACATCGACCGCTACCTGGAGACGCTCGACGAGTTCGCCGGTGTGATCACCCGATGAGGACCTAGGTCCGAGCGGCCCCACAAAAAACCTCGAACCTCAGGTACCCAGGCCCATATGTGGGCCAATTCCTCTCATCTTCGAGATGGCCGACGCACCGGGAGCGCAACTTGAGAGGTTTTTGCCCAAATACGGGTCCCGGTACCTGAGGTTCGCTTCGGTCTCGGGCACAATGGCCGGCCATGAGGGACGCCACGGTGCGGAGGCTGTCGCGGTTGCACCGGTTCCTGTTCGGACTCTCCGGTGGTGTGATCGGGCGGCGGCTGGTCGACAACGATATGTTGTTGCTGACCACCAAGGGCCGGGCCAGCGGCCGGAAACACACCGTGCCCCTCCTCTACCTGGAGGACCAGGGGACCCTGGTGGTCATCGCCTCCTACGGTGGCCGGCCCCGTCATCCAGAGTGGTACCGGAACCTCGAAGCAGAGCCCCGAGTCACGGTGCAGACAGGGAGGAGACGGCGTGCGTATCGTGCCCGTACTGCTGACCCTTCCGAGCGTTCGGTGTGGTGGCCTCGGGTGGTCGCCGCCTACCGGGGATACCAGCAATACCAATCACGAACCGACCGGGAGATCCCCATCGTC
>CAZNDH010000005.1:2394-90556 GCA_964571765.1 uncultured Acidimicrobiaceae bacterium | reverse complement strand
AGCGACACCGGTGGGGCGAGACCGGCCCCGGAGTAGAGGCGCACCGGGATGGTCACCGTGTCGGCGCCTGCCACCAGGAATCGGCTGATGGCGAAGGCGTCGAGCGACAGGGGGCGAAGACGATGGCGAACGATGCGAGCATCGCCGGCGCCAGCACTGGCGGGAGCACCCGTCGCATCGGCTGCCTCGGGAAGCCGGGTCCCAGTTCCGCCCCGGATGCATTCCGATCCTCCTCAAGGTGACCGGAATCCAAACAGCCGTTCAGGATGTCCGACGAACCGGCATGAGCATTCGGCGACTGAACGAGCGGGCCAGCTCACTCATCCGTTTCGAGTCGACGTCGGGGTCACCGAGCATTGCCTCCATGGCGAGGCCGTCGAGCATCGCCGCCAACTGGAGGGCGAAGTCGGTGGGATCAACCTCCTCGAACTCACCGGTGGCGATGCCTTCCTCGACGACGGCGGCGATCTGCCGGCGCCACACCTCGTCGAGCCGGGCACGGGCCCCGGCGAACTCGGGGTCGTGTCGGGACAGCTCCCATGCCGCCGGCCACAACTCCCAGATATCGGGGAGGCCGTTGTCCTCGCCGAGGTCGGGACAGCTCTCGTCGATCAGGGTCGCCAACCTGTCCTCGGCCGAAGTGGCGCTGGCCATCCGCTCCTTGACCCGCTGGTAGAAGAGCTCGTCGAGACGGATCAAGGCCTCGGCGAGCAGGGCAGCCTTGGTGGGGAAGTAGTAGAGGATGAGCGCTGGGCTGACCCCGACGATCTCGGCGACGTCGGCGATTCGGGTGTCACACAGCCCCCGCTCGGCGATGGCGGTCGCCGCCGCGTCCAGGATGTCACGGCGGCGAGTCTCCGACATCCTTGGTCTCGGGCTCACCGGCGGATACTGCCACACCACGATGGTGGCTGTACCCTGAACCACCGTTCAGGTAGGCGGTCGTGAATCCACTCGACTACATGCTCAGGGCCCGCTCCGTGGCCATCGTCGGTGCCCTCGGATCGGCCGGGCTCGGTGGGTGCGACCTGATGATGATGTGTGACCTGGCAGTGGCCGCCGACGATGCCGTCTTCGGACAGCCCGAGATCCGGTTCGGCTCGGCCCTGGTCGCCCAGGTGATGCCTTGGCTGATCGGCGCCCTCCGGGCCAAGGAGCTGGTGTTCAGCGGGTTCGACCGCCCCGAGGCGCCATGCGCCCTGGAGATCGTGCTGGTCAACCGGGTGAGGCCCCTCGACCGGCTGGCCGGGGAGACAATGTCCCTGGCCCCGAGTGTGGCGGTGGTGGATCCCGAAGTGATGCGGGTTACCAAGCTGGCGATCAACGCTTCGTGGGAGAATGCCGGTTTCCGACGGGCGCTTCGCACCGGTGCCGAGTTCGGCTCGCTGATCGAGTCGAGCCTCTCACCGGAGAGAGAGCAGTTCGAGCAGATCGTCCGGGATGAAGAACTGGGCGCCGCCCCGAGGTGGCGAGACGGGAGGTTCTCTCAGTGACCACGTACATCCTCACCCTCCGCTGTCCCGATCGGCCCGGGATCGTCAATCGGGTCACCAGCGCCCTGCTCGATGTGGAGGGGAACATCGTGGAGAGCGCCCAGTTCGGCGACCCCGATACCAGGGTGTTCAGCCTGCGCACCGTGTTCGAATCGATGCGACCAGCCACCGAGGTGAGGTCGACACTGGAGCAGATGGCCGAGGGACTCGACGCCGTGATCAGGGTGCGCCCGGTGGACGAGCGACCGAGGGCTCTGATCATGGTCTCCAAATACGAGCACTGCCTTCTCGACCTGCTGTGGCGTCATCGCAGCGGCGAGCTGGCCATCGACATCCCGCTGATCATCTCCAACCACGAGGACTGTGCCCCGCTGGCCGCCGGTTACGGGATCCCCTACGAGCACGTCCCGGTGGGCCCTGAGACCAGGGAAGACGCAGAGGCACTGTTGCTGCGGAGGATCGACGAGTTGTCCGTCGACTTCGTCGTCCTCGCCCGCTATATGCAGGTCCTCTCCGAGCGGGTGTGTGGGCCCATGGAAGGTCGGATGATCAACATCCACCATTCCTTCCTGCCCGGGTTCAAGGGGTCGCGTCCCTACCACCAGGCCCACGCCCGGGGGGTGAAGCTGATCGGTGCCACCGCCCACTACGTGACGACGGACCTCGACGAAGGGCCGATCATCGACCAGGACATCGCCCGGGTGACCCATGCCCACAGCGCCGAGGAGATGGTGAGGATCGGTCGGGACGTGGAGCGACTGGTGCTGTCTCGGGCGGTGCGTTATCACGCCGAGGACCGGGTGGTCCTCATCGGATCGAAGACCGTGGTCTTCACCTGAGGCTGCTCACTCCTCCTCGCCTTCATCACCTGACACCGCCCGGCGGAGCTCAGCGGCCTGGAAGGGTTTGACGACCGAGGCATCCGCTCCGGCGCGGCGGGCGAGGAAGCGGTCGGCGCTGCGATCGAGGAGCATCACCGTCCGGGTTCGAAAGCTCAGCCGCTGTCGCAGGTCCCGGACCACGGCCATCCCCCCCATGCTCCCCACCTGCAGGTCGATCAAGACCACCGCCGGGCGGGCCTCCTCCACCGTGGCAACCGTCTGACGGGGATCTGACACCTCGATGTACTGCCAGCCTTCCATTGAGAGGGCCGCCTTCACTTCGTTGGCCACCCATGGTGTGTCGGCCACCAGCACCAGCTTGGTCATGAGCCGACGATACCGCTCCACGTCACCGGGTCGTGCTGTGACCGCCGGAGGTGCGATGACCTGATTCGGGAGGGCCAACCGCGGCGTGATTCTGCTGTGCGTGCGGGGCAGCTGACTGGATGCGCCGATCGTTTGCGGGTGCGAGGTACCCGCCCACCCCCATCTAACCTCACTTTCCGGTGAGACTCCGATCCCTACTCGTCCTGATCGCGGTCACGCTGGCCTCGAGTGCCTGCACCAGCACGGAAGGCGGGGGCATCGAGGTGGTCGACGTCAGCGGGCCACTCGACGCCAGGGCGTTGCGCTTCATGGCCGACTCGATCGACCAGGCCGGGGCACGGGGCCGAGAGCTCGTCCTGCTCCAGATCAACTCCCCCGCGGTGCTCGACGGTGAGGGATACGACCGGCTCCTCGCCCTGCTCGCCGACCCGCCGTTGCCGGTGGCTTCCTGGGTGGGGCCTGGCCCGGCCAAGGCCCAGGGCGGAGCCGCCGAGATCGCCATTGCGGCCGGACGCACCGCCATAGCCCCCGGCTCGACGTGGGGTGTTGTCAACCCGGTGGTGCTAGGAGAGGACCGCCCGGAGGTGATCGGGCCCACCGACGTCCGACCGGCCGAGGAGCTGCCGTCGGGCACCCTGGAGCCGACCATCCGCCAATACGTCGAAGCACTCGATGGCGAGGTGTTCCCCACCGCTGCCGGCGCGGTCGAGGTGTCAACCCTCACCCAGGGATCTGACGGCCCGATGTTGAAGACGATGGTGTTCCGCAAGCCGGGCCTGGTCGACCGGTTCTTCCGGGTGGGCGTTCTCCCCGAGGCAGCCTTCTTCTTCTTGGTGGTCGGGCTCACCATCCTGGTGTTCGAGTTCTATGCCCTGGGCCCGGGCGTCGCCGCCGGGGTGGCCGGAGTCTCTCTCCTGATTGCCGGGTGGGGCCTGGTCAACCTTCCCACCAGATGGTGGGGCCTGGGATTGACCCTGGCCGGCTGGCTGGTTCTTTCGTGGGCACATCAGCGTGGGGGATCCCGTCTCGGTGTGGTCGCCGGCACCCTCTCGCTCTTCGCCGGTGGCGTCTATCTCGTCGATGGAGGAGGCCAGATCGATCCCAGGTGGTACCTGGTCCTGCCCTCGGTCATGGCCGTCCTCTTCTTCTACCTGCTGGCGATGCCCACGGTGCAGAGGGCCCGGCTGTCAACGGTGACAATCGGCCGCGAGAGTCTGGTCGGCCTGCACGGGAGGGCTGTCGCCGACTTCACACCCGACGGTGTGGTCGAGGTCGCCGGAGCCCGGTGGCGGGCGACCGCTCACCGTGAGGCAGGCCTGGTAAAGGGCTCTGAGGTCACCGTGACCGGCGTCGACGGTCTCTACCTCGAGGTCGACCCCGCTCCGGGGGCTCGCGAAACATAAGGTGCTGTCCCCCAGATTCACCCTTGAAGGTTGGGCGCCGCTTGGTTAGGTTCGCTTCGGTTGTCGCACAAGCGGGAGGAGCAGGTTGTCCCAAAAGGATGATTGGCAGCTGAATGCGCTGTGCCGTGGGAACCATGCCTATCTCTTCTTCCCACCCTCTACCTTCGAAAGGAAGGAAGAGCGTGAGCGAAGGGAGATCAAGGCCAAGGCGATCTGCGGGGTCTGCCCCGTCAGGGAGCACTGCTACCAGCACGCTCTGGCCATCCGGGAGCCCTTTGGGATCTGGGGCGGCCTCACCGAAGTGGAGCGTCGCAACATGACACTGGTCGGCTGACCACGGCAAACTCGATATGAGAGGCTCACCGGCCCGGGGCGGTGAGCCTCTGTTCGTCCCGGGCCCCCGGGGTTCTTAGGATGTCGCCGGTGGTTCCCTTCCCCCGTCCCGCCGCCAGCGTCATCGTGCTGCGGCCACTTCGGGTGGGGTTCGAGGTGCTTCTGGTGCGACGTCGTGGTGGGGGCACCTTCGAGGGTCTGGTGGTCTTCCCCGGTGGCGCCGTCGACGACATCGACCGGGCGTACCGCGCCGGCCGGCATGGCGATTCCGCCGACCGGGCCGCGGCGCTCCGCGAGTTGGCCGAGGAGACCGGTCTTCTCGCGGTTCGGAGCGGGATGATCCGGGCCCCGGGGCTGCGCGAAGCCCACCTCTACCGCTGGTTGTCTGGACGGGACCTATACCTCGATGTCGACTCGCTGGTCCTTGTCTCCCGCTGGGTCACCCCCGAGATGATGCCTTACCGATTCGACACCCGGTTCTACCTGCTGGGCGCGGAGCACCCACCAGAGGTGGATCTCGATCATGACGAACTGGTAGAGCACTCCTGGTGCACCCCCGACTCCGCGCTTGCCCGGGTGGGTCTGGGGGAGTGGCAGATGATCCTGCCCACCCTGGCCCACCTCCGCTGGCTGGCGAGGAGGAGCACGATCGCCGAGGCCCTGGCATCGGCCTATGGCGCCGATGGCCGGACCCTGATCTCGCCCCGGGTCCTCGAGGACGGTTCCCTGGTCCCCATCCACCTCCCCGCGGAGACGGCGTGAGGATCGAGAGAGTGCTGGCCAACAACCCGGGACCGTTCACCGGCCCGGGGACCAACACCTGGATCCTCGATGACGGGGAGGGGTCGGTGGTGGTCATCGATCCCGGACCGCTGGACCGGGCACATGCAAGCGTCATCGAGCGGCATCTGGAAGGAAGGCTCCCGGTGGGGGTTCTGGTCACCCATACCCACATCGACCATGCCCCGTTGGCGAATCCCCTGGCCACCGACCTGGGAGTGCCGGCGGTCGGCTACCGGGAGGGGCCATACTTCGACCCCGATCTTCGACTGGGAGATGGCGAACGGTTCGAGGTCGGCGGGCTCGCCGTCGAGGTGGTCTACACCCCCGGTCATGCCGACGACCACCTCTGCTTCAGGGTGGGAAAGGTGATGTTCACCGGTGATCACATCATCGGGGGCTCCTCGGTGATGGTGGACGACATGGGCAGGTACCTCGACTCGTTGCGCCGAGTCCGGGACCAGGAGGTCGAGCGTCTCCTCCCCGGCCACGGAGAGGAGATCGACCAACCCGACCAGGTCATCGACTGGTACCTGGCCCACCGACTGCAGCGACACGAGGAGGTGTGGGCCGCCGTCGGCCAGGGTGCGACGACGGCCGGGGAGGTGGTCTCGGTGGTCTACACCGGGGTCGACCCGGCGTTGCATTCCCTGGCCGGGAGATCAGTCGAAGCCCACCTTCGCCTTCTCGCCGAAGAAGGCCGGATAGCCTTTGAGGGCGGCAGAGCCGCACCATTGCCCCCATCGCCATGAACCGAGCACCGATCAGAGCCGTTCTCGCCATCCTCGTCCTGGCCGTGACCCTCCCCGTCGTGGGCCAGGTGACCGACGACGATGTGCGCCGCGCCCGACAGGAGCTAGACCGTGCTTTGGCCGAGTCGCAGGCGTTGGGTGACGAGGTTCAGACGGCTTGGGCGCGCCAACTCGAGCTGGAGCACGAGATCGGCCGATTGGAGGACTCGATAAGCCATGCCCGGCTCCGGCTCGCCGAGGCGGAACAGCAGCTCGAGGAGGTGGCGGTCGAGATGTACATGGCGGCTGCCAGCGGGATCTCGCTGACGGTGGCCACCCGTGCCAGCAGCGACTCCTATCACGCAGTTCTCGAGTACCTGCGGGAGGTGGGCGGGTCGAGCGACGCCCTGATCGGCCAGCTCCAGACATACCGGACAGAGCTGGACCATCAGACCTCCCGGCTTGGGGAGGCATCGGAGGAGCAGCAGGCGCTCACCGGCGAGTTGGAGCTGATGGCGGCCCGCCTCCTCGAAGAGGTGAGTGCCGCCCAGGTCCTGTACGACCGGCTGGTGCAACGCCAGCGTATCGAAGAGGAGGAGCGGCGCCGTGAGGAGGAACGGCGCCGACGCGAGGAGGAGCAACGGCGTCTCGCCGCAGCCCAGACCACCACGACCGCGGCCACTCAGGTGACAGTGCCCACCACGGCAGCGACCACGACGACCACCCCGCCTACTACCACCGAGGGTGACGAAGGCGGGTCCAACACCACCACCACCACCACGACCACTCCACCACCGGCTCCGCCGAGCGGGGGGTCATGCCCGGTGGCCGGCCCAGTGTCCTTCACCGACACCTGGGGTGCTCCACGTTCAGGTGGGCGGCCCCATCAGGGGGTCGACATGATCGCCCCCCGAGGTGCCCCGATAGTGGCCATCTACGCCGGCACCATTCACCGGATCACCGGCGGGGCCCTCAGCGGTCTCTCGGTGTGGCTGCGCGCCGACAACGGCGACCAGTTCTTCTATGCACACCTCGACTCCTACGGTGACATAACGGTTGGCCAGCGGGTGCCCCAGGGCCACGTCATCGGATACAACGGAAGCACGGGCAATGCCCCGGATTGGCTTCCCCACCTCCACTTCGAGTATCACCCGGGTGGGGGGGCCCCGGTGAACCCCTACCCCCTGGTGCGCTCCATCTGCTGATCCGGGAAAGCCGAAAGGAGGACCCTCGCGGATCCTCCTTTCGTGGGCCTCCCTGCCCCTTGCCCCCAACCCAAGCCGTTCGCCTCACTCGGGGGCGCACGTTCCGATGGGTATATTGGCCACGGTGAGTGGTCATGGGAAGGACAGTTCCCCACAAGGTCCAATCGGACTAGTCATCATTGGCCCTGTGGTCGCACGACCATTCCACCCCTATGCTCCGAGCTCCGTCGAGTAAGGAGATGAGTTGACTGCACCCGACGCCTCCCAAGCGGTGCCCGCCCCGGCGCACCTTGCCGATTGGGGGACCAGGGCCCTCGGCTTCCTCATCGACTTGATCCCCTCCCTGCTGATCAGCGCCATCTTCCGGAACTACCTGGCGGGAGTGGTCGGCATCCTCTACACCGTGCTCCTCGGGCACCTCGACGGGGTGACCGGTCAGACCCCGGGCAAAGCGATGATGGGGATCCGCCTGGTGGATGCCAACGGCCACCTGATCGGCTCAGGGGCCGGAATCGGGCGAAAGTTCGTCCGCTACATCGACTGGCTCGTCTTCGGGCTTGGCAACCTGCTCCCGCTGGTCGACGTCAAGCGTCAGACCATCGCCGACAAGCTGATGGGCACCTACGTCATCACCGGTCTGGAGAGGAAGCCGTTTGCCGTCGATCTCTGGCTGCCACCGAAGCCGGCCTGAGTCGACTCAGGCGGCTCCGTCCTCGAGGACGGCGATCAGCCGGGCGATACGACCGGTGCAGGTTTCCATCTGGGGTGGGGGGAGGACCTCGACCAGCCGGGCGGACACCGCGGCGAAGGCCTCGGCTGCCGGGCCCAGGTCGGGATCGGTGACCACCGGGTTCCCCTGGTCCCCACCGTCGACCACCCGCCGATCCATGGGAATCGACCCCAGGTAGGGCGCTTCGATCTCCTCGGCCAGGGCACGGCCCCCTCCGGACCCGAACATCTCGCCGGACATGTTCTCCAGTACTCCGATAATGGGCATGTGGGAGCGACGGGCCATGTCGGCCACCCGAATGGCCACCTTCTGGGCGGTGCTCTGTGGTGTGGTCACCACCAGCATCTCCGCCTGGGGGAGGAGGCGGGTGAGTGCCATTTGCACGTCACCTGTGCCCGGTGGCATGTCGATGACCAGATATTCGATCTCGCCCCAGTCGACCTGGGTGAGGAACTGTTCGAGGGCCTTGGACAACATGAGCCCCCGCCACATCAGGGCAGTCTCCTCCGACTCGATGATCAGCCCGGTAGACACCACCCGGACACCGTGGGCGGTGAGAGGCTGGATCAGCCCGGTGGCGGCATCGGCTTCGAGGCGGCCGGTCAAACCCATCATGCGGGGGACCGAGAAGCCCCAAATGTCGGCGTCGAGAAGTCCGACCCCATGCCCTCCTCGGGCGAGGGCCGCAGCCAAGTTCACCGAGACCGAGGACTTACCCACCCCGCCCTTGCCCGAGGCAACCGCCACCACCCTGGCCGTAGGGGGAACCATGGTGGGTTGGGCGTTGTCCCGGACCTTCCTGCGGGCCACCGACATCAGCTCGGCCCGCTGCTTCTTGGTCATCGCCGTGGTGCGGACCAGGACAGATCCGACTCCCGGCATGTCGGCCACCCGACGCCTGGTGTCTCCCTCGATCTGGCTGCGGAGGGGACATTCGGCGATGGTCAAGGCGAGGCCGATGTCGACATCCCCGTCATCTATCCGGACGTCGGTGATCATCCCCAGCTCGACGACGTTCCCGCCCAACTCGGGGTCATGGACCTTCTCCAAGGCCTCCATCACCTGCTCAACGGTGACCATGACACCAGGGTAGATTGACTGGTGACCTTGGGGAATGGTGCACCCGGCAGTCAGGGTTACAATGATCGGATAGTCAGGTAGGAGCAGATGACGCAGATCCTCACCATCAAGTCCAACCAGCCGCAGAAGACGGTCAACCTCACCGAGGTGGCCGTGTCCAAGGTCGCCGAGCTGATCGCCGCCGAGAACGATGATGGCCTGGCCCTGAGAATGGCGGTCCGACCCGGGGGCTGCAGCGGCTTCCAGTACGAGATGTACTTCGACACAGAGATCGATCCCGATGACATCGTCGAAGAGTTCGGCGAGGTCCGGGTGGTGGTCGATGCCCAGAGCGCCGAGATGGTCCGTGGCTCCACCCTCGACTACAAGGACGGGTTGATGGGCACCGGATTTGCCATCGACAACCCCAACAAGACCCACAGCTGCGGCTGCGGGAATTCGTTCTCCTAGTCGCTTCGTTTCGCTCGGCTCCGTACTCAGACCGCGTCTTGGCTTGTGGGGCCGAGGGCGATCGAACGGGTGAGTGTTGACGCCCCCATGCCCGTACCTTGGACTTGGGATGCAGGCCGACACCACTGTCCCCCGGCTTCGGAGGGGCAGATACGCAGGTACCCTCGCGCCCATGCCCAAATCGATTCCCGAAACCCCATCGGCGGCCAAGCCGATGGCTCCCTACTCGGTGGCTGCAGAGGCCGCAGGCCTGGTGTTCATATCCGGTCAGGTGGCCATAGATCCTGGCAGCGGTGACCGCAGCCCCGACGACGTGACCGCCCAGGCGACACGGGTGATGGACAACATCGGTGTGGTTCTCGCCGATCTGGGACTCGGCTATGCCGACATCGTCAAGACCACCATCTTCCTCGCCGACATGGCCGATTTCGCCGCGGTCAATCAGGTCTACGGCTCCTACTTCGATTCCGAGCCGCCGGCCCGCTCCACCTTCCAGGCCGGAGCCCTACCCGGCGGGTTCATGGTGGAGATCGAGGCGGTGGCCGCCCGATGACCCCCTCGGAGGTCTTCACCCAGCTCGGCATCGCAGATACCAACACCGGGGTATACGCCGGAGGATGGCTCGAGGCCGGCGGGGCCGAGATCGAAGTGCCCAATCCCACCACCGGTGAGACCCTGGCCCGGGTGACCATGGCCTCTGTCGACGACTACCACAGGGTGGTCGAATCCTCGGTGGCAGCATTCGAGAAGTGGCGGCATCTCCCCGCGCCGAAGCGGGGCGAGTACGTTCGCCGGCTGGGCAACGCGCTTCGCGACAACATCGATGCTCTGGGCGCACTGGTCACCCTGGAAACCGGCAAGATCCTCCCCGAAGGTGTCGGCGAGGTTCAGGAGATGATCGACATATGTGACTTCGCCGTGGGGCTCTCCCGCCAGCTTTACGGGGCGACCATGGCCTCGGAGCGCCCCAACCACCGGATGTACGAGCATTGGCACCCGCTGGGCCCAGTGGGGGTGATCACCGCGTTCAACTTCCCGGTGGCGGTGTGGTCGTGGAACGCGGCAATCGCTGCGGTGTGCGGAGACACCGTGGTGTGGAAGCCCTCGGAGCGGACCCCGCTCACCTCGATCGCGGTGACCAAGATCGCCCAGCAGGTGATGGACGGCACCGGTCTCGAGGGGGTGTTCAACCTGGTGGTGGGTGACGGCTCCAAGGTGGGAAACGAGATGACCCGGGATACCCGCCTCCCCCTGATCTCTGCCACGGGCTCATGCGCCATGGGCCGGGTGGTCGGCCCGGCGGTGGCGATGAGGATGGGTCGGACCATCCTCGAGTTGGGGGGCAACAACGCGGTCATCGTGATGGACGACGCCGATCTCGAGCTGGCGGTCCGGGCCACGGTGTTCTCGGCAGTAGGCACTGCCGGTCAAAGATGCACCAGCCTCCGCCGGCTCCTGGTCCATCAGGCGGTAGCCGACAAGCTGACCGGACGGCTGGTCGACGCCTACCGGCAAGTGCCCATCGGCGACCCGCTGGAGTCGGGCACCCTGATGGGTCCACTGGTCAGCGAGCGGGCCGTGGACCAGATGATGACCGCCCTCGACATCGCCCGGGAGCAGGGGGGCCGGGTGCTCACCGGGGGTGGGCGCGTCGATCGCGCCGGATACTTCGTCGAGCCCACCATCGTGGCGCTCCCCAAGGAGGCATCGATCACCCAGGAGGAGACCTTCGCCCCCATCCTCTGGGTGATCGAGTTCGACACCCTCGACGAGGCGATAGCCATCAACAACGGGGTGACCCAGGGTCTGTCTTCGGCGATCTTCACCGAGTCGCTCAAGAATGCCGAGCGCTTCCTCAGCGCCACCGGCTCGGACTGCGGGATCGCCAACGTCAACATCGGGACCTCTGGGGCCGAGATCGGCGGCGCCTTTGGCGGGGAGAAGGAGACCGGGGGTGGACGGGAGGCCGGCTCAGACGCTTGGAAGGCCTACATGCGCCGCCAGACCACCACCATCAACTGGGGTGACGACCTCCCCTTGGCCCAGGGCATCGAGTTCGGTTGAACGCAGGCGACTGGGACCGGAGGTACCTGGCAGCGGAACGGCTGTGGTCTACCGGGCCCAACCTGTTCGTTGCCGACCGCCTCGGTGACCTGTCTCCGGGTTCCGGGCTCGACCTGGCATCGGGGGAGGGGCGCAACGCCATCTGGCTCGCCGAGAGGGGTTGGGAGATGACCGCGGTCGACTTCTCCCAGGTGGCCGTCGAAAGGGGGCGTGCCCTCTCCGACAAGGTCGAGTGGCAGGTGGCAGACGTCCTCGACTGGGAACCTGGTCGGGTCTACGACCTGGTGGTCATCGCCTACCTCCAGCTGGTCGAGTCGGAGCTGGAGAGAGTGGTGTCGCGTTCCGCGGGTTGGCTGGTACCCGGGGGAGAGCTGTTCATGATCGGCCACGACCGCTCCAACATCGAGCATGGCTACGGAGGGCCCCAGGTGCCTGAAGTCCTCTGGGACAAGGACCAGCTTCTCGAGTGGGTCGATGGGCTCGCGGTGGTCGAAGGCCAGGTTGTGCGTCGGCCGGTTGAAACACCGGAGGGTGTGAGGATCGCCCGGGACACCCTGGTCCGGGCGCGTCGGCGGGGGTGAGAAGGGCTTAGACCTTCTCCAGGGCCCGGTCGAGGGCGGCGATCAGATCCTCGGCGTCCTCGAGGCCCACTGACAGGCGGACCAGCCCATCGGTAAGCCCGGCGGCGATCCTCTCCTCTCGGGGCACCGCGGCGTGGGTCATGGTCACCGGATGGGTGATCAGCGATTCCACCGAACCCAGGTTCTCCGCCAACGTCCACAACTCGACGGCGTCCATCAGCCGCTTGCCAGCCTCGACCCCGCCGGCCACCTCGAAGCAGACCATGGCGCCGAACCCGCTTGTCTGACGACGGGACAGCTCATGCTGGGGGTGGGAGGAAAGCCCCGGGTAGTTGACGTACTCCACCTTGTCGTGGCCCTGGAGGAACTCGGCGACCTCCATTGCGTTGGCCGACTGGCGGTCCATCCGCTCGCTGAGGGTCTTCACCCCCTGCAGGGTGAGCCAGGCCACCATCGGCGACATCACCAGTCCGGCCGAGATCCGGGCGAAGGCCACCTTCTCCTGCAGGTCGGCATCGTTCACCACTACCGCCCCACCCAGGGTGGCGTTGTGTCCGTCGAGGAATTTGGTCGTCGAGTGGATCACTATGTCGGCCCCCAACTCGAAAGGCCGCTGGTAGTAGGGGGTGAGGAAGGTGTTGTCGGTGACATGCAAGGCCCCGCGGGCCTGGCACACCTCGGAGACCGCGGCGAGGTCTGTGACCTTGAGGGTGGGGTTGGCCGGGGTCTCGGTGAAGACCATCCGGGTCTCGGGACGCATCGCTGTCTCGACCTTTCCGATGTCGGCGGTGTCGACGAAGTCGACATCCACGCCGAACTTGCGAATGAACTGGTCGGCGAAGCGGTAGGTGCCCCCGTAGACCACATCGGCAACCACGATGTGGTCGCCCTGCTCGAGGAGACCGAGGAGGACGGCCACGGTGGCTGCCATCCCCGAGGCGTAGGCGGTGGTGTCGTGCCCGCCTTCGAGGACGGTCAGCTTCTCCTCGAGGGCGCGGACGGTGGGGTTTCCGGCACGGGAGTAGGAGTAGCCCCGGCCCATGTACTCGTCCACCGACTCCTGGACGAAGGTGGTCGATTGGAAAATCGGGGTGAGAATGGCGCCGGTGGTGGGATCAGGCTCCACCCCGGCATGTACCTGCTTTGTCCGAAAGCCCATAGGAGGATGATTTAAGCCCCTCAGAGTCCATGCGTGTGCACCTACCGACCCGGGTGGGCGGTGACTGCACACAGGCCAGTCCTGCGTGTGCACTGGAGCCCTGGTCAGGTCGGCCGATGCACACGCCTAAGCGGTGCGCCTCCACTTCCCGGCCTGGCAGAGGGTGTTGATGCAGCCGTCTGGGTCGTTTGTGAGCATCGAGTAGGTGAATCGGACCGTGATCAGGCCGGCTGTTGCCGCAGCATTGTCCCGTGCTCGGTCGATCTCGAAGTCTTGGGCACGCGTGTGCCACCGCCGGCCGTCTGCCTCGGCGATTAGATGCCAATCAGGAACGAAGGCGTCGACTGTGGCGCTTCTCGCCGGGTAGGCGATCGGCAGTTGTCTGGTGTACTCAGGAATACTGGGGTCGTCGAGCACCATGTAGAGGAGCCGTTCCAGTTCGGTGGTCGGCGGTTGATACGCATGGTGGTCGCGAGACCCAACGATTCGTCGCAGGGCGGGGAGTCCACGCACCCTGGCCCCCTCGAGGCGGTCGAGGATGGGATCGAAGTCCTCGATGCGAAGGCGGTTTGCGGCGAGGCGATCATCCACGAGGCGCTCAACCACAGAACTGGGTTCCCTATAGGCGAGGGTGAGGATCGTTTCGGCCACAGTGGTGACCCTGAAGGCCGCCAAGTCGACATAGGACACCTTTTCGAACAGTCGACTCCGGATGACGCGGGCGAGCGGGGAGCGAGCGTTTCCCTGGAATGGCACCAAGATCTCAGGACGGGATCTGGGAAATCCGGGAAAGTTGTGCAGATGGGCCGCAGAGCGCCCGGCGACATAGGCCTCAGGGCGTGACAACACAGCAGCTGAGAGTCGCCTCTCCCAACTATCTGGGGATCCGTTTACTGCGAGGACGTTGTGGTCCATCTGGATCCACACACCCTTGCCGACCCTGCGACGGATCAACTTCTCGTTGAACCCGAAAGCCTTCGCTTGAGCGCGACTGAACGCGCCATGCTGTCGGGCCGCCACTTCCTCGATCCTGCCGTTCACTCATCGGGGATCGTTGGTAGACCGAGAACCAGGGGTCAATAGGGTTGATCGTGTGCAGCAGATGCCCCTGCTGGTCCTCGGGTGCACACGCAGAGGTCTGTCGTGTGCACCAACCGCCCCGCGGGGTGAGGCTGTGCACACGCAAGGCAGCGACCTAGCCGAAGCGGTAGCCCACGGAGCGCACGGTGGTGATCCACGAGGACCGCTCCTCGCCGAGTTTGGCGCGAAGACGGCGGATGTGGACGTCGACGGTGCGGGCGCCCCCGTAGTACTCGTAGCCCCAGACCTTGGAGAGGAGCTGCTCACGGGACCAGACCCGGACCGGGTTCTGCACCAGAAAACGGAGCAGCTCGTATTCCATGAAGGTGAGATCCATCGGCTCACCGGTGAGCTCGGCCCTGAAGTGCAGCGGTGTGAGCTCCAGGTCTTTGAACACCAGCACCTCGTCCACATCGGTGCCGGTGTCCACCCGGCGCAGACGGAGACGCATCTCCACCGGATCCACCGGTCTGACCACGAAGTCGGACAGACCGACCATGCCCTCGATCATCGCCAGGTTGTCGGTGGCGACCACCACCACCACGGGGAGGCCTATCACCTCGATCACCCGGTTGAGCTCTCGAATCCGCCGCATCGGCTGTTCATCGATCTCGACGAGGAGAAGGTCGGCCTCGTCGAGGGCCTTGCTCTCGGGAAGCAACTCGATCACCTCGACCACGGTTGCCCCGGCCAGGGCGAGCCCGTCGGCGACCGACTCCGAGTGGTTCCCGGGGTAGACGGCGACGATCACAGGATGGGCAGATAGGTCTCCAACTCGAAGCGGGAGACGTGGCGCTGATAGCGATCCCATTCGGCTCGCTTGTTGCGGAGGAACCAGTCGAAGACATGTTCGCCGAGGGCCTCGGCCACCAGATCGGACCGCTCCATCAGGTCGAGGGCCTCGGCCAGGGTTTCGGGAAGCCGCTTGGCCCCCGCGGCGGCTCTTTCCGCTGGCGTGAGCACGGTGACGTCGGCTGCGATCTCCGGAGGCAGCTCGTATCCCTCCCGGATCCCGGCCAGACCGGCGGCGAGGAGAGCCGAAAGCGCCAGGTAGGGATTGCAGGCGGCGTCAGGGGAGCGGTACTCGACCCGCACCGAGGTCGGTTTGTTCTTCTTCACCGAAGGCACCCTGACCAGCGCCGACTGGTTGTTGCGGGCCCAGGAGATGTACACCGGTGCGTCGTAGCCGGCGACCAGCCGCTTGTAGGAGTTGACCCATTGATTGGTGATCGCGGTGATCTCGGCGGCATGGCGGAGAAGCCCGGCGATGAAAGCCTCACCAACCTTGGACAGCCCTCCCTGGCTCCCCGGCTCGTGGAATGCGTTGACATCACCCTCGAACAGCGAGAGGTGGAGGTGCATCCCCGACCCGTCGTAGTCCTCGAGCGGCTTGGGCATGAAGGTGGCGTAGATCCCGCTCTGCAGGGCGACCTCCTTGACCGTGAGCCGAGAGGTCATGATGTTGTCCGCCATGGTCAGGGCGTCGGTGTACCGGGCGATGATCTCGTGCTGGCTGGGGGCCACCTCGTGGTGCGAGTGCTCTATGGGGATCCCGATCTGCTCCAGGGCGTTGATCGTCTTCCGGCGATACTCCTGGGCTCCGTCGAGTGGGGTCAGGTCGAAGTACCCGCCCCGATCGAGCACCTGGGGCAGCGGTCCGGCGTCGGCGAAATAGAAGAACTCCAGCTCAGGGGCAGCGTAGAAGGTATAGCCCAGCTCGGAAGCCACCCCCAGATTCCGTTTGAGCACGGTCCTCGGATCACCGGGGAAAGGCTCACCATCGGGGGTGTAGATGTCACAAAACATCCGGGCTACTTGCTCCTCGGACCGCCAGGGGAGCACGGCGAAGGTCGAGGGGTCCGGCTTGGCCAGCATGTCGGCCTCCTGGATGCGGGCATAGCCGTCGATGGCAGAGCCGTCGAAGGTCATCCCTTCGTCGAAGGCGACCTCCAGCTCGGCGGGGCTGATCGACACCGACTTGAGGAATCCTTGGACGTCGGTGAACCACAGCCTGATGAACCTGATCCCCCTCTCCTCCACGGTCCTGAGCACGTACTCGGCCTGTTTGCTCATCGGCCTCCTCCTATGCGGTGCGACGACGGCCCGTCAGCCACTTGCGACGAAGCGAACGACGCTCGTCCTCAGTGGTCCCACCCCAGATGCCGGCCACCTGGTTGGTCTCGAAGGCGTATTGGAGGCACTCGTCGCTGACCGGGCACACCGCACACACCGCTCTGGCCCTCTCGATGGTGGCGGCGCTGGCGTCGCTCCCCGGGAAGAAGGCGCTGTTGGAGTACCCGGCACAGGCGGCCCGGTCCCTCCAACTGGCGACCAGTGTGGTCGCGGTGTCGGGCCCGTGAGTCACCCGGCAAGTTTGGCGAGGTCACCGCGGTGACACAAAACGAGTTCCTCCTGGAAGGGGATGGAGTCGAGCGGCCGGAGCGAGCTGCCGAAGCACGGGCCTGAGATCGGCGATCGCGGTCGACCTTGGGCGGCTGTCGGGATAGCCTTGAGCCATGCCCCGAATCCGCGCCGCCAGTATCGACGAGCACAAGGCCCTCACCAGGTCGGCGCTGCTCGATGCGGCGCGGCATCTGATCGAGGTCGACGGGACCGCCGAGATCTCCTTGGGCGAGGTGGCCCTTGCCGCCGGGGTGGGCAGGACCACGTTCTATGACTACTTCACCGACCGTGAGGATGTGATTGCCTCCCTGGTCGAGGAGGAGCTGCCGGTCGTCCTCGAGCGGCTCATCGAGTCGGTTCCGTCCACCCTCCCCGTCGCCGAGCGGCTCGCCGCCCTGGCGGTGGCCACCATCGAGTTCGTCGCCACCGATCGGGTGTTTGGGGTGGTCCTCCACCGCGAGGTGGGCCGGATGGGCCCCGAGGCGCAGGCCCGCATCCGTGCTTCACACACTCAGCTCTCCAAGGAGATGACCGGGCTCTACCGTCTGGGGGTCGAGGGCGGAGTGTTCCGGGCGATGCCGGCGACGATCGCCGGGCGACTCATCCAGGATACGGTGATGTCAGGAGCCCGCCTGCTCATCTCCGGGACCGCCGGTCTCGAGGAGGTGGTCGTCCATGTGCGGCGTTACCTGTTGGGTGGGCTCGGTTTCGTGCCGTTAAACAACACGTAATCCGTCCCTGCTAGGAACCGGTGCCAAATGTTCACCTCTTCGCCGGAGCATTTCATCAATCGGGAGATCTCCTGGCTGGCCTTCAGCCGGCGGGTACTCGCCCTGACCGCCCGCGAGGACTTCCCGGTGCTGGAGAAGGCCAAGTTCCTCGCCATCTGGGCGCACAACCTCGACGAGTTCTTCCAGGTGAGGGTGGCCGGTCTCAAGGAGCAACTGGCCCACGGGTTCAGGGCGGCCACCCCGGACGGGATGACCCCCAGTCAACAGCTGGCGGCGATCCGCCAGGAAGTGGAGCATCAGTACGAGGAGGTCTCCAAGAGGTTCATGTCCGAGATCGCCCCGGCGCTGTCGGCCGAGGGCATCGTGTTCAGCGACTACTCGACCCTCGATGCCGACGACCGCGAGTTCCTCGACACGCAGTTCCGCGAGCTGGTCTTCCCTGTGGTCACGCCCCTGGCAGTCGATCCCTCCCACCCTTTTCCCTACATTTCCAACCTGTCGCTCAACCTGGCCATCGTGGTGCGCAACCCGGAGACCGGGATCTCCAAGTTCGCCAGGGTGAAGATCCCGCCGATCCTCCCCCGATTCGTGGTTCTCCCCGACGGGGAGCGCTTCGTCCCCCTCGAGCAGGTGATCGCCGCCCACATCGAATCACTCTTCCCCGGCATGGAGGTGCTCCGCCATCACGCCTTCCGGGTCACCCGCAACGCCGACTTCGAGGTGGAGGAGGACGAGGGTGGCGACTTGTTGATGGCCATCGAGTCGGAGCTCACCCAGCGCAGGTTCGGACGGATGGTGCGGCTCGAGGTCCACCCCGACATCCCCGAAGACATTCTCGACCTCTTGATGCGGGAGATGGGGGCCGGCGACGAGGATGTGTTTCGGGTGGAAGGGCCACTCGACCTGTCCGGGCTGTGGAGCCTGTTCGACCTCGACCGTCCCGAGCTCAAGTTCGACTCGTTCGCCGGTGTCGTCCCACCTAGGGTCTCGGTCCCGCTGTCTGAGACCGTCGACATGTTCGAGGTGGTCAGGCAGGGCGACCTCATCGTCCACCACCCCTACGACTCGTTCCCCTCGACCGTCGAGGCCTTCATCGCCCGGGCGGCCAAGGATCCCGACGTCCTTGCCATCAAGCTCACCCTGTATCGCACCACCACCGACAGCATGATCATGCGCTCGCTGATCGAGGCTGCCCAGGAAGGCAAGCAGGTGGTCGCCCTGGTCGAGCTCAAGGCCCGCTTCGACGAGGAGCGCAACATCGAGTGGGCCCAGCGACTCGAAGAATCCGGGGTCCATGTCATGTATGGGGTGGTCGGCCTGAAGACCCACACCAAGATCGCGCTGGTCATGCGACGAGAGGGAGACCGAGTGGTCCGCTACGCCCACATCGGCACCGGCAACTACAACGAGAAGACGGCACGGACCTATGAGGACCTCGGCGTGTTCTCGGCCGACCCCGACCTGGGTGCCGACCTCTCCGACCTCTTCAACTATCTGACCGGGTATAGCCGGCAGAGGAGTTACCGGAAGATCGCGGTTTCGCCCGATGGGGTGCGCAACCGGATGGTGGAGCTGATCATGTCGGAAGCGGAGCGACCCGACGGGCACATCACCATGAAGATGAATTCGATGGTCGACGAGGGGATCATCGAGGCCCTGTATCACGCCTCGCAGTCGGGTGCCCGGGTCGAGCTGATAATCCGAGGGATCTGCTGCCTCCGCCCTGGTGTGCCCGGGTTGTCCGAGAACATCGGGGTGCGGTCGATCGTGGGACGCTACCTGGAGCACTCCCGGATCTACCGATTCGGGAACAGGGGCCGGGAGCGGCACTACTACATCGGCTCGGCAGACATGATGCCCCGCAACCTGGACCGTCGGGTCGAGGCGTTGGCACCGGTCACCGACCCCGACCTCCAGTTCCGTCTCGACGAGATCCTCGACGTGGTCCTCGCCGACGACAACCTCGCCTGGGAGATGGCACACGACGGGTCGTGGCGCCGGGTGCCTCCGCGCACCGGCATCGACACCCACGTCGCCCTCCAGGACCTCGCCCTGGCCCGCGCCAGCGCTCACATCTGAGCCGCGGTCTGGGTTCTGTCCCCCCGTGAACGGGGGGACAACAATTCACTTCTCGTTCACCCTCTCCTCGCTGAGCGGAAAACCGGGCCCAATACCTTGCCGGGTGGTCGTGGGATCGCCCGCGACCCCAGGCGTGCCTGGAACTCCCTACAAGGAGACTGATCCGTGAAGAACACGAGATGGGCCGGACCGGTGGGGCTCACCACATTTGCCCTGATCCTCGCTGCCTGTGGGGGCGGCGGGTTCACCGACACCACGGCCGCCGGGCAGACGACGGTCACCACAGCACCGGGAACCACGGCGCCGGGTGGCCCGACCACCACCGCCCCGGTCCGCCTCGAAGGCGACATCAACGGTGCCGGGGCGACATTCCCCAATCCGGTCTACCAGGACTGGGCCTTCGACTACACCCGGTTCGTCCAGCCCGGGGTCACCATCAATTACCAGTCGATCGGCTCGGGCGGGGGTATCACCCAGTTCAAGGAGCAAACGGTCGACTGGGGGACATCGGAGCGCTACCTACGGGACGCCGACCTGGAGGAGGCCCGGAGAGCCCGTGGATGTGACGCCCTGCAGTGGCCGGTCCTGTTCGGAGCGGTCGAGGTGGCCTTCGGTGACCCCCAGTTCGACGACCTGATCCTCTCTGGAGAGGTGGTCGCCGACATCTTCGAGCGCAGGATCACAAACTTCAGCGATCAAGCGATCGCAGCCCTCAACCCGGGGCGTGACCTGCCCGACCAGGAGATGACCGTGGTCCATCGCTCTGATGGGTCCGGAACCACCAGCGTGTTCACCACGTACCTGGAGAACGACACCTCGACCTGGAGTCTGGGCAGCGGCACCGAGGTCCAGTGGCCCGCAGAGACCGTCGGTGGCCAGGGGAACGAAGGCGTGACCGCTGGGATCCAGCAGAACCCCGGCGGAATCGGTTACGTCAACCAGGCATACGCCATCATCAACCAGCTCCCTACCGCTCAGATCATCAACTCCGACGGCAACCCGGTGAAGGCCACACTGGAGGCGACCAGCGAGGCGCTGGAAGTCTTGGAGATCCCAGACACCTTTCAGTTCGACATAACCGGTGTCGGAGGCGACGGCTATCCGATCGTGGGTGCGGTGTGGAACTTCACCTGGGAGTGTGGATACGAAGGCAACACAGCCGGCATCCTCAAGGACTACTGGGCCTGGGCGGTCTCCGATCCGGCGGCCATCCTCGCCGCCGAGGAGCTGGGATACGCCCCGCTCGGTGAAGGCCTGCGAACCAGGGTCCTCGAGGCCATCGCCCGAACCGGATCCTTGGACTGAGCAAGGAAAGTCGAGCCCGCACCCACCAGGAGATCACGAATTGACCATGGATACCAAGCGGCCTGGAGGCGGCCTCAAGGCGACCGGGTTCGGCCGGCACTCCGATCGGCTGTTCGGCTGGGCGCTGCGGCTCAGTGGTATCAGCGTCCTCCTCGTCCTGGCAGCGATGGTCCTCAGGACGGTGGTGGACTCGACTCCGGTGTTCCGGTACCAGGGGGTGCTGGAGTTCTTCTTCGGTACCGAATGGCGAGCAGGTCCCAGCAACCAGATGTTCACCGGGACCTATGGAGCCTGGCCCTTCATCTTCGGCACCGTCTATACCTCGGCGATTGCGGTGGGGCTGGCCCTCCCCATGGCCCTGGCGGTGGCGGTGTACATCAACTTCTATGCGGCGCGCCAGGTCCGCACCATGCTGTCCTACGTGGTCGAGGTACTTGCCGCCATACCCTCGATCGTCTTCGGGCTCTGGGGGCTCCTCTGGTTCGTCCCCACCCTGCTCCACCCCTTCACCAACTGGGTAGCCGAGTCCTTCGGCGGCTTCATCCCCTGGCTGGCGGCACCGGTGCCCAACGTCAACTACTTCCACGCAGGCGTGGTCCTGGCGATCATGATCCTGCCGATCATCACCGCAATCGTTCGAGAGGTGGTGGCCACTACCCCGATCGACGAGATCAACGCCGCATACGGATTGGGGAGCACCCGCTGGGAGGTGATGAGCCGGGTGGTGGTGCCCCGGTCGTTCAGCGGGATCGTGGGAGCAACCATGCTCGGGCTGGGCCGCGCCCTCGGTGAGACCATCGCGGTGCTGATGCTGGTGGGGGGCTCGCAGAGACTCGGTGGGAGACTGTTCTTTCCCGGTGACACCCTCGCCGCCCACATCGCCGCCACCTTCCAGGATGCCTCACGAGAGACCCTTCTCGCCCTGATGGGCATCGGCGTGGTCCTCTTCACCGTCACCATGGTGGTCAACATGTTGGCCCGCCTGGTGGTGTGGAGGTTTGGCCAGGTCGGGGGGAGCTCACTGTGACAGCTCCTCCCTCCCAACTCGAGTCCCAGCAGCTCACCCCAACCGGTCATCGCTCACTCCGGGTGAAGCAGGGCAATGCCACCAGGCGGCAAAGGGTCGACTCGGTGATAAAGGTGGTCCTCACCTCGATGATGATCCTGGCCTCGATACCGTTGGTGCTGATCCTCGTCGAGGTGGCCCGCAGAGGTGCGGTGGTCATTGGCTGGGAGTTCTTCACCCAGCCGGAGCCTCCGCCACGGCGCCAAGGCGGAGGGTACGCCGCCGGTTTCGTCGGCACCGCGATCATCGTCACCTGGGCGACGGTGATGGCAGTGCCGGTTGGCATCATGGCCGCGGTCTACCTGGTGGAGTATGGCCGTGGGTGGCTGGCCAGGGTGGTTCGGTTCTTCACCGACGTCATGACCGGGATTCCCTCTGTCTTCGTCGGTCTGGCGGTCTACGCCATCGTCATCATCGGCTCGAACCGCCGCTTCACCTTCGGTGCGTTTCCAGCTGCCGTGGCCATTGCGGTCATCATGCTCCCGATCGTGGTACGAGCCTCGGAGGAGATCCTGAAAACCGTTCCCGATGACCTGAGGGCGGGAGCCTACGCACTCGGATCTCGTCGTTGGCAGACCACCCTCAAGGTGGTCCTTCCGGCGGCAGCACCCGGCCTCAGCACCGGCTCGATGCTGGCCGTCGCCCGTGGTGCCGGTGAGACTGCTCCCTTGATCCTGACGGCCTTTGGCAACGTCAACATCATCACCGCCCTGTTCAACACGCCGATCGGCGCCCTCCCCCTGCAGATCTACAACGGTGCCCGGCAACCGTTCGCACCGGGGATCGAACGAGCATGGGGTGGTGCCCTGTGCCTGCTTGCCATCATCCTGGTCTTCACCGTTGTAGCGCGTTGGATCGGATCGAGAGCCAGGTTGGCGGGTCACCGATGAACGGCATGGGTGGAATCGAGGCGGAAGGGAGAGACGAGTTGAGCATCGGGCAAGCCACGGCGCCACCCCCCATGCTCGGCCGGATGGTGAGCCCCGAGACCACTGCCAGCGGGATGGGCGAAGACCCCCCTGTCTTCGATGTCGACGGTCTCAACGTCTACTACCGGGACTTCCGGGCGGTCGAGGACGTCAGCTTCGACATCGCCCGGAACCAGATCACGGCACTGATCGGCCCGTCGGGATGCGGCAAGTCGACAATCCTTCGCTCGCTCAACCGGATGAACGACCTGATCCCCGGGTCATCGGTCGAGGGAACGGTGGTCTACAACGGGGAGGACATCTATGACGAGGGGGTCGACCCGGTCGAGGTGCGGAGGCGGATCGGCATGGTATTCCAGAAACCCAACCCTTTTCCCAAGACGATCTTCGACAACGTGGCGTTCGGGCCCAAGCTCAACGGGGTCCGCAAGGGAGATCTGACGCCCATAGTTGAAGGAGCTCTGGTGCAGGCCGCCCTATGGGACGAGGTCAAGGACAAGCTCGATCAGAGCGGTCTGACCCTTTCGGGCGGGCAGCAGCAACGTCTGTGCATCGCCCGTGCCATCGCCACCAGACCGGACGTGGTGTTGATGGACGAGCCGTGCTCGGCCCTCGACCCGATCGCCACCAACCGCATCGAGGAGCTGATGCTCGACCTGAAGAACGAGTACACCATCGTCATCGTCACCCACAACATGCAACAGGCTGCCCGGGTCTCCGACATGACGGCATTCTTCAGTGTCGACGTCACCGACAGGGGAGCGAGGACCGGCAGACTGGTGGAGTACTCCCCAACCGATCAAATCTTTACCGCACCCCACAAGAAAGAGACCGAGGACTACATAACTGGCAGGTTCGGATGACATCGGCTCACGACGCCAACGTCCACTTTCACCAAGGCCTCGAGGAGCTGGAGCGAAAGATCCTGGGGATGGTCGACCGTGCCGAGACCATGGTGGGCATGGCGGTGGATGCGGTCACCGAAGGTGACATCGAACTCGCCGACCGGGTGATCGCCATGGACGACGCCATAGACCGGATCTATCTGGAGGCCCATCACGATTGGACCACCCTGATGGCACGCAACCAGCCGCTCGGCAGCGATCTGCGGAGGATGACCGCCCTGCTCCAGCTGAGCGCCACCTTCGAGCGGATGGGTGACCAGTGCGTCAACATCGCCAAGATCACCAAACTCAACGACGGCTTGCCCCGGGTGGAGAAGATCTGCGAGATGGCCCGGGAGATGGGCGATCTGGTGCGGCCGATGATTCGCACCGCCACCCAGGCCTATCTGCGTCAGGACCTCGACGAGGCCCGACTCCTCCCTTCGATGGACGAGCCCGTCGACCGGCTCAACGCCAACATGTACCGGGAGGCGGTGGCGGTGGGGACCGACCCTCTGCTGCTCGAGTGGGCCACCAAGATGCTCATGGTGTCCCGCGCCTTGGAGCGTCTCGGTGATCAGGCAGTCGACTTCGGTGAGCAGACTGCCTACTTGATCACCGGTGAGCGCGCCGAGTTCGATGAAGGCGGGATAATCACCTCCTGATGACGACAGCCGATCGGAGGCCATACCGAATCCTGGTAGTCGAAGACGAGCAAGGCCTGGCCGATTCGATCCGCTACTCGTTGGAGAGCGAAGGCTTCGAGGTGCTGGTGGCGGTGACCGGGCTGGCCGGTGTCGAGTCGGCGCGGGTACACGGTCCGGACGTCGTGCTCCTCGATCTGATGCTCCCCGGCATGTCTGGGCTCGATGTGTGCCGACAGGTGCGCTCGTTCTCCGACGCCCCGATCATCATGCTCACCGCCAAGGATGCCGAGTCTGACAAAGTGGCCGGTCTCGAGCTGGGTGCCGACGACTACATGACCAAGCCGTTCTCGATGCGAGAGCTGGTGGCCAGGGTCCGGTCCCAGCTGCGCAGGGTTTCACGGACCGGGCTCCTCGCCGACACCAATGAGGTGATCCGGGGAGGCCCCGTAGAGATGGACATCGACGCTCACGTTGTCCGGGTGGGCGGTGCCCCCGTCCAGCTCCGGCCCAAGGAGTTCGAGCTTCTCGAATCGCTGATCCGGAGGAAGAATCGTCTCGCCGAGCGGCACACCTTGATCGACGAGGTGTGGGGGCCCTCCTACTTCGGCGACACCAAGACCCTCGACGTCCACATCAAGCGGCTGCGGGAGAAGATCGAGGAAGACCCCTCACAGCCTCGCCATCTGGTGACGGTACGCGGGCTCGGGTACAAGTTCGTCGATGAGTGACGGGCAGGGGGCGGGTCGGACTTCCCTTGCCGCCCGCCTGGTCCTCCTCGGGTCGGTGGCCGCCCTGGTTCTGGTCACCCTGGTGACCGGCTTGGTCGACCGCTCTATCCGTGATATCTGGCTCGACGACCTCGACTCCGACCTCGAGTCCCTGGCCCGGGCGGTGTCTGCGGGGTTGCCTCCAGATCGACGGGAGTGGGGAGACTGGGCGGCGGTGATGGCCGAGGCGGGTGGGATCAGGGTCACCTTCATCGACACATCCGGGGGAGTCATTGCCGACTCTCATCAAGACCCCGCTCTGATGGAGAACCATTTGGGCCGGCCAGAGGTGGACGCCGCGGTGGCAGGGGCGATCGGGTTCGACACCAGAGTCAGTGCCAGTACCGGCTTCGACCAGAGATATCTGGCCCTTCCTGCATCCGACGGGGTGATCGTCCGTTTGGCCACCGCCACCAGCGTCATCGAGGCCGAGCTGGATCGGACCCGTCGGGCGATCGCCGCCGCCGCCCTGGCAGGAGGCGTGATCGGGGTAGTCCTCCTCGGGCTCTTCGGGAGGCGGATCGCCAGACCGGTCACTTCCCTGGCCGACCAGGCCCAGGCCATCGCCGACGGCGACCTCCGGGTGAGGCCACAACGTTCCCGGATCGCCGAGTTCGATCGTCTCGGGGTCGCCTTGGGGACCATGGTCAGAGACCTCGGGGGTCGTATCGACGAGGCGGAGCAGTCTTCCGCCACCCTGCAGGTGGTTCTGGGGGCGATTCCCCAGGGCACGGTCCTGGTCGAGGCCGATGACAACGTCGCCTACGTCAATCCTGCCGCCGAAGAGATCCTGGGCGAGGTGCCGGTCCGGTTGGGCGCGATGACTCCGCTCCAGCTCCAGGAAGCGGTCAGGGAGACCAGGGAGACCGGTGAGGTGGCGAGCCGTGAGGTGGATCATGGCGTCCCCGCCCGGAAGCTGAGGGCGACTGCCACCGCACTGGCCCCGGGGGGACGAGTGCTCCTGGTGATCGTGGACATCACCGAGCGAATCCGGATCGACTCGATGCGCCGCGACTTCGTCGCCAACGCCTCCCATGAGCTGAAGACACCGGTGGCCACCATCGTCGCCGCCGCCGAGGCGCTGCAAATCGCCCTGAGCCGCCAAGACCCTTCGGCTGAGTCGTTCGCCAACCAGATCGAGGGCTCGGCCCGTCAACTCGATCGGCTGGTCTCCGATCTGCTCGATCTCTCCCGGTTGGAGCGCGAGACACCCGAGTTGGTGCCGATGCAGCTGGACGAGGTCGTGACCGAGGAGGTGGAGCGGGTGAGGGATCGGGCCGAGGACAATCACCTGTCTCTCGAGGTGGAGGTGTCAGCGGTCCGGGTGCTGGGAAGTCGACGGGATCTGGGGAGTGCAGTGCGAAACCTCCTCGACAACGCGATTCGGCACACCCTGAGAGAAGGCCGGATAGTGGTCAGCTTGTCGTCGGAGGGCGGAGAGGCGGTGCTCCGGGTGTCCGACACCGGCGAAGGAATCCCCAGCCGCGACCTCGATCGGGTCTTCGAGCGGTTCTACCGGGTGGACTCGGCGAGGGCCCGCGCCACCGGCGGCACCGGTCTCGGGCTGGCCATCGTGCGCCATGTCGCCGAGAGTCACGGAGGCTCGGTGTCGGTGGAGAGCCGTCTCGGAGCCGGGTCGGCGTTCACCGCCAGGATCCCTGTCCTCGGCGCCGGCCCGGGCATTCCAACCACAGACCACTAGCCTTCGGGACGGCCGTTCCTGGCTTCAGAGGATGCTCGAAGACATCACCAAACCGACGGACCTGGGTGCCCTATCCCCCGATGAGTTGACCGCGCTATGTGAGGAGATCAGGGCGTTCATCCTCGACCGGGTCTCTCGGACCGGCGGTCACCTCTCACCCAATCTCGGGGTGGTCGAGCTCACCGTGGCCCTGCACCGGGTGTTCGACTCCCCAAACGACCGCCTCATCTGGGACGTGGGACATCAGGCGTACGTGCACAAGCTCCTGACCGGGCGCGCCAGCGGGTTCGAGAAGCTCCGTCAAACGGGGGGGCTCTCCGGATATCCGAGCCGGGAGGAGTCATCTCACGACTTCGTCGAGAACAGCCACGCCTCGACCTCGCTCAGTTACGCCCTGGGTCACGCCCTGGCCGGGTACCCGGGCTGGACGGTGGCCATCATCGGTGACGGCTCGTTCACCGGAGGGATGGCCTATGAGGCGCTCAACCACATCGCGGTGACCCGACCCGAGCGTCTTGTGATCGTGCTCAACGACAATGAGCGGTCGTATGCGCCGACAGTTGGGGGTCTGGCGTCGCTGGCCAAGCTGGCCCACTACCGCATCGACCCCCGATACGAGAAGGCCAAACGGACCATCGGGAGGATGCTCCGTGGAATTCCCCTCGTCGGGGAGACTGCCGACGAGATGGCGGGACGGGTCAAGGACGCGGTCAAGCAGATCCTCGAGCCGGCTACGGTCTTCGACGCCCTCGGCCTGAAATACTCCGGGGTTCTCGACGGTCACGACATTGGCCTCCTCGAAGAGACCCTTCATCAGGCGAAGACCTACAAGGAGCCGGTGGTAGTCCACGTAGTGACCCAGAAGGGGAGCGGCTACCAGCCGGCCATCGAGGACGAGGAGGAGAAGCTCCACGGGGTCGGCTCCTTCGACCTCGCTACCGGGCGGGAACTGAAGAGCGAGCTCAAGCTGACCGAGGTTGCCGGGCGGGCCTTGGCCGAGGCGGCGGCGTCACGCCCGGAGCTGATGGGTATCTCAGCTGCAATGGTCTCGACAGCCGGCCTTCGCCAGATGGCGCAGCGTTTCCCCGACCGGGTATTCGACACCGGGATCGCAGAGCAGCATGCGGTGACCCTGGCAGCAGGCATGGCGATGGCGGGGAAGAAGCCGGTGGTGGCCATCTACTCCTCCTTCCTCCAACGCGCTTTCGATCAGATCGTCTCCGACGTTGCCCTCCATGGCCTGGGGGTGGTCTTTCTCGTCGACCGCGCCGGCGTCACCGGCCCTGACGGACCCTCCCACCATGGTGTGTTCGACCTGGCCTACTTGAGGATGATCCCCGGCATGGTGATCGGAGCTCCGGCCGACGCCACCGAGCTGTGCGCCATGATCGAGACCGCGGTCGACCACGACGGGCCGATCGCCATAAGGTACCCCAAGGGTGGGGCTGTCTCGGTGCCCACGGTCCCGGTGGAGCCGATCGAGATCGGGGTTGCCGACCTCGTCTCTGAAGGTGGCGAGGTCCTCATGGTGGCCGTGGGCCGAATGGTCGAGGTCGCCGAGAAGGCCGCCGCCGACCTCTCCGTCGAGGGGATCACCTGCGGTGTGGTCAACGCTCGCTGGGTCAAGCCTCTCGACCCGAGGATCGCCGACTGGGCCACATCGGTCGATCATGTCGTCACCCTGGAGGACGGGGTGATCACAGGGGGCCTGGGCTCGGCGGTCATGGAGTTGCTCGCCGAGGCCGGTCGCACGGCCAGGGTCACCACAGTCGGGGTGCCCGACAGGTTCCTCCCTTATGGCTCACCAGGCGACATCCTCGCCTCGGTTGGCATGGACCCCGGGTCGGTGGCCGACCGGGTCCGAAGGCTGACGCAGCGCTGATATCTCATTGCCCTTGGGTTTCCCCACCCCGGCCCCGAACAAACGGATTAGGGTCGATTGGGCGCCCGTCGTCCCGGGGAGGCCGGGCGCCTGCCTAAATGGAGGAAACATGAGATCGAGAAATTTGGTCGCGGTACTCGTGGTCGTGGGGATGGTGGTGGCTGGGTGTACCACCACGACCGGCACCACAACCACTGCCGGGCCAGGGACCGGCGGCCCGCCAGCAGGGAGTGTCCTCGCCGAGGTGCAGTCACGGGGAGTCCTCAACTGCGGGGTAAACAACCTTGTGCCCGGATTCGGGTTTGTCGACGAGGACGGCAACTTCTCTGGATTCGACATCGATTACTGCCGGGCGGTGGCCGCGGCTGTCTTTGGTGACCCCGACGCAGTGGAGTTCATACCGCTGGATGCAGGTCAGCGATTCACCGCTCTCCAGTCCGGAGAGATCGACGTGCTGATCAGAAACACCACGTTCACGGCCACGCGGGACGGGGCCGAGGGTGCCACCTTCGCCACCACCACGTTCTACGACGGTCAGGGGATGATGGTCAGGGCCGACAGCGGCTTCGAGAGCATCGAGGACATGTCGGGTGTCGCGGTTTGTGTCCTCACCGGTACCACGACCGAGATGAACCTGGCCAACCGATTCGGTGACATCCCTTACACGCCGTTGACCTTCGCCGACAACGATCTGATCCAGGCGGCGTTCATCGACGGTCAGTGCGACGGCTGGACCTCGGACAAGAGCCAGTTGGCGGCGCGGCGTGCCGTGTTCCCTGCTGACGCCGGTGGGCCCGATTCGCTGGTGATCCTCGACGAGACCTTCTCCAAGGAGCCGTTGGGACCCGTGGTCCGTGATGGGGACAGCCAGTGGGCGCAGATCGTCGACTGGACCGTGCTGGTGACGATCATCGCCGAGGAGCTCGAGATCACTCAGTCGAATGTGGGCACCTTCGACGACACCGAGAACACCGCGATCAGGCGGCTGCTCGGGCTGGAGATAACCGACGCCGACGGCAATACCGCGGTGGTCGACACCGGCTTGGGTCTCGAACCCGGCTGGCCGGCGGAAGTGATCGCTGCGGTTGGCAACTACGGCGAGATCTACGACCGGAACGTGACACCACTAGGGGTCCCCCGAGGCCTGAACTCGTTGTGGACCGATGGTGGCCTGCTCTACGCACCGCCTTATTGAGCACAACCAAACATGATGTCAGTGGGGAGCGGCTTGGCCGCTCCCCACTGGTCGATGAATGACGAACCGCACCGCCGAGACGCGCTACCGCCCTCCGATCTGGAGGGACCTCAGGGTGCTCCGACTCGCGATCCAGGTTCTCGCTCTGGCCGTGGTGGCTCTGGTCGTCTACGTGCTCTGGTTCAACGTCACCAACAACCTGCGAGCCCAGGGGATCCGCACCGACTTCGGCTTCCTCGGCCAGCCGGCAGGGACTCCCATCGCCGACTCCCCGATCGGATCCGGGGCCACCGTCCGCCGGGCCCTCACCCGCGGCCTGCAGAACACCTTCGCCCTGGTGGTCGTGGGGCTGCCACTGCTGACCATCCTCGGTGTTTTGATCGGCGTGGCGCGTCTCTCTACCAACTGGCTGGTTTCCAAGTTGGCCGCGGTCTATGTGGAGGTGTTCCGCAATCTGCCACCCCTGCTCATCATCGTCTTCGGGTTCCTCGCCGTGATTCTCCGTCTGCCACCGGCCCGGGAACCGGTGTCGCTTTTTGGCTGGTTTGTCGTCAGCAACCTCCGAATCACGGTCCCTGCTCTCGAGGCGGGCCCGAGTGCAGGCATCTATCGACTGGTTCTATTGGGCGCGGTAGTGCTGGCGGGCCTGGTGTGGTGGTGGAGAACCCGGGTGTGCACGCTCACCGGTGATCCTCATCGTCGGGTGCTCTGGTCGTTGGGCGTCCTGGTGGTGGTGATCACCGTCGGCTACCTGGCACTGGGCGCTCCCATCATCTTGTCCCTGCCCACACTGGAGGGCAGGGCGGTCACCGGCGGGTTCAGCGGGCTCGGTGCCTACTTCGCGGTGGTGGGGGCCCTGGTCCTGTACACCGCCAGCCACGTCGCCGAGATCACCCGCGGGTCGATCCAGGCGGTGCACAAGGGGCAGACCGAGGCGGCCAACGCCCTGGCTCTCAGCACGTTTCAGCGGCTTCGATTCGTGACCTTCCCCCAAGCGATGCGGATCGCTTTGCCACCGGTGATAAACCAGTACCTCAATTACACCAAGAACACCTCGTTGGCAATCGCCGTGGCTTTCGCCGAGGTGACGACGATCGGCTTCCAGGCGATCGGCAACGGGTTCCCAGCTCCGCAGATCATCGTCATCCTGATGGGCGCCTATCTGATCTTCTCGTTGACCATCTCCTTCCTGGTCAACATCCTCAACCGACGGCTCCAGTACGTGACCCGCTGATGACCGACGTCGTCGCACCACCTCGCACGGAGAACCCTCCACCGACGCGTCCGGCCCTCAATTGGGTGCGACGAAACCTCTTCCGGACCTGGTGGGACACACTTCTGACCCTGGTAGTGGGCTTGGTGGTGGCATGGGCGGGCACCGGCCTGATCCGGTTCCTTCTCAGCGCCGACTTCGCCATCTTGAGGGTCAACCTGGCCCTGTTCATGGTGGGCCGGTTCCCCCGTGACCAGATGTGGAGGCCGGCGGTGGCCCTGATCCTGGTTGGACTGTTCTTCGGCTTCATGGGGGCAATGGCCTCGGCGTCGGCCCAAGCCAGGGCTGCCGAGGCCGGTCTCCCATTTCGACCCTCCGGGTGGCGCTCTTTCGCCCGCCGCTTCTGGCCGGCCCTTGTCGTGGTCGGGTTGATGCTGGCCTTGACCACCACACTGGGGCCCACCCTGACGGTGGCCGGCACCCTTGGGGCCGGCTTCGGCGTGTTTTATCTGGGTCGCAATGCTCCCCGCCCGGTGCGCCGCTTCACGGTTCCGGTCCTCGCCCTCCTGCTCTTCGCCATCTATTGGGTGCTGGTGTCGGGAGGGGTCGGTTGGAACGGCTGGGGTGGGCTCCACCTCAGCATCTTCCTCACCGTGGCCGGGATCCTCCTCGCTTTCCCCTTCGGGCTGATCCTGGCCATGGGTCGCCGCTCTTCTCTGCCGGCGGTGCGCTGGCTGTCCGTCGGTTACATCGAATTGATCAGGGGAGTCCCCCTGATCACCCTGCTGCTGCTGGGAGCCTTCGCCATCGGCTTCTTCCTGCCCGCCGGTCTGCGGCCAAGCCCGGTGATCAGGATCTTGATCGCCATCACCATGTTCGAGGCGGCCTACATCGCCGAGGTGGTGAGGGGCGGGCTCCAGTCGGTCCACCGTGGCCAGGTCGAAGCGGCGCAGGCGCTCGGGCTCTCTCCGTGGAGGACGATGCGCCAGGTGGTGTTGCCACAAGCCCTGCGTAACACCATCCCTGCCATGGTCGGGCAGTTCATCAGCCTGTACAAGGACACCTCCCTGGTCTCGATCGTCGGGCTCTTCGAGATTCTCCGGGTCGCTCAGATAGCCACCACACAGCAGCGCTTCCTGGCTCAGGGCTTGGAGGTATTGACCTTGGGCTTCGCCGGGGTCCTGTTCTGGATCGGCAGCTATGTCATGTCCCGCGAGTCCCGTCGTCTCGAGAAGCGGCTGGGGGTCGGAGAGAGGTGAAGGAGGAGACACCATGACCGTGTTCGCCGATGCAACCAAAGCGACCGGTGAGTCGATCATCGAGATGGAGGGTGTCGACAAGCTGTTCGACAGTTTCCAGGCCCTCAAGGGCATCAACATGAACGTGGGGCGTCAAGAGGTGGTAGTGGTCATCGGTCCTTCCGGCTCGGGGAAGTCCACCCTGATCCGGTGTATCAATCGCCTGGAAAAGCACGATGCCGGGAGGATCGTGGTCGACGGGATCGAGTTGACCGACGACCTGAAGGCGATTCAAGAGGTGAGGAAGGAGACCGGGATGGTGTTCCAGTCGTTCAACCTCTTTCCCCATCTCAGTGTCCTCGCCAATGTGACCCTGGCCCCCCGGCAGGTGCGCCGAAAGCCGAAGCAGGAGGCCGAGGAGTTGGCCATGCAGATGCTGACCCGGGTCAAGATCCCCGAGCAAGCCCGCAAATACCCGGGTCAGCTCTCCGGGGGTCAGCAGCAGCGGGTTGCCATCGCCCGGGCCCTGGCGATGCAGCCCAAGGTGATGTTGTTCGACGAGGTGACCTCCGCCCTCGATCCGGAGATGATCAAAGAAGTCCTCGACGTCATGGTCGAGTTGGCCAAAGGAGGCATGACCATGATCGTGGTCACCCACGAGATGGGGTTCGCCCGGGCGGTGGCCGACCGGGTGGTGTTCATGGCCGAGGGCCAGATCGTCGAAGTGGGCACGCCGGAGCACTTCTTCACCGACCCCCAGGAGGACCGCACCAAGCTGTTTCTCAGTCAGATCCTGTAGGCGCTTCCTCATCCGACTGTCCCCGCTCTGCCCGCGGGGGCGCAGGTGCCTCTCCGTAAGCGGAGGCACGAGATAGCCTCTCCTCGGTCGTGTCGAACCGGTTCTTCAAGTCCCTGTTGGTATTGGTTGGTGGCGTGGTAGTCGGCTCCGGCTTCTTCTGGGCCTGGACCGCCCTGGGATCGACGTCGACCACCCTCCCGGAGGCGATCGAGACCACAACGACTACCTCGACAACCACGACCACCACGTCCACCACGACGACCATCATCCCTACTACGACGACCACCACCGTCCCTCCAAAGGGAAGCCTGGTGATCCACGGCACCGGTGACGTCGCCGTCGATCCGGCATACATCCCCGCCCTGGCCCGCCATGGCTGGGATCATGCCTGGGCCGGTCTCGACGGGCTGTTTCTCAGGGACGACCTGACCGTCATCAACCTGGAGTGTGTCCCCTCCGACCGGGGCAGCCCGCTCGACAAGGCATTCACCTTCCGATGCCCCACCGCGGCCCTTCCGTCGATGAGGGCCAACGGGATAGATGTTGCCAACCTGGCCAACAACCACTCCGGCGACTTCGGCAAGGATGCCCTGCTCGACGGTCGGGAACAGTTGATCGCCCACGGGATAGCCCCGGTAGGCGTGGGCAAGGACCACGACCAGGCGGGAGAGCCGGCGATCTTCGAGATGAACGGCTGGCGGGTGGCAGTGCTCGGGTTCGGCGGGGTGATCCCAAGCACCTCGTGGATCGCCACCGAAGACCGGGCGGGGATGCGTCACGGTAAGGACACCGCTGGCATGGTCGAGGCAGTGCGTGCCGCCAAGGAGCAGGCGGACATCGTGGTGGTCACCATCCACTGGGGCAGAGAGCTCGACACCAGCCCCAGGCTCGACGACATCGCCAACGCCACGGCGATGATCGAGGCCGGGGCCGACATCATCTTCGGGCACCACCAGCACCGCCTCGGGCCGATGGAGATGATCGACGGGGCCGCGGTGTTCTGGGGTCTGGGCAACTTCGTCTGGCCGCACAACTCGGTGGCCAGCGCCACAACTGCCGTCGCCCGGGTGGTCGTCGAGCCCGACGGGTCACTCGGCGCCTGCATGATCCCGGCCTTCATCGCCACCCACGGCCAGCCGGTGCTCACCGGCGAGCCGGATTGTGGACCGGGTAGCTGAAATGGCCGAACGGGTCGGTCCGGTGATCGCCGTGGTCGGCCTGGGCTCCGCTCTCGGTATGGCCGCCTTCTTCGGGCTGGGCTACCGGCTCGGGGGCGGCGAAACGTCGATCCCCCCTGCTGCTTCTCAGGCCACCACCACTTCCACAGCGGAGAGGCAGGCGACCCCGGCGGCTTCGGCCCTGCCCACGGCGCCGGGGTCGACCACGACCGACACCACCCTCCCCAAGCGGGCTCCCGACCAGGTCCCCGGTTGGACCGTGGGCCGGGCTTGGGGGTCGGTACCGGGGGTGACCATGTTCCGGGGCAATCCCACCCGCACCTTCTACGGGACCGGCCCGGTGTCCTCACCTCCCGAATTGCTGTGGAGGTATCCCGACCAGGCGATGTGCTCTACCTCGTCGGTGGCCGGGGAGTCACGGGTGTGGTGCGGGATGGGCTGGACCGGTCAGCCGGTGGCCTACCAGCGCTCTGACGGGGTCACCGAAGTGATCTTCGGCGCTTACGACCGGGCAGTGCATTTCATCGACGGAGACACCGGACAGCCTCTCCGTCCCAGGTTCGTCACCGGCGACCTCATCAAGGGGAGCGTCACCCTCGACCCCGACGGCTACCCGTTGATCTACTTCGGGTCCCGCGACAACAAGCTGCGTGTCGTTGCCTTGGACCGTGACCAGCCCGAGGAGCTGTGGTCTCTCGATGCCAACGAGGTGGCAGGGATATGGAACAACGACTGGGACGGAAACCCGGTGATCATCGACGACATCATGTACCAAGGCGGGGAGAACAGCTGGTTCTTCGCCTATCTCCTCAACCGCTCCTATGACGACCAGGGCCGGGTCATTGTCGACCCGCAGCGACTCCTCGCCATGCCCGGTTACGACGACCTGCTCCTGTCCCGGTCGGGACGTAACGTCTCCATAGAGTCCTCGCCTGCGGCGTACGAGCAGCGGGTCTACTTCACCAACTCGGGTGGCCGGGTGGTTGGGCTGGACGTCTCCGACATCCGAAACGGCAACGCCCCGATCGTTTTCGACTACTTCGCCGGCGGTGACATCGACGCCACCCCGGTGGTCGACGAGCATGGTTTCCTCTACGTGGCCATCGAGTACGAGCCATCCCTGGGAAGATCGGTGAACCTGGCCCGCAACCGGGAGGTGGGGCAGCTGATCAAGCTCGACCCCTACACCGGCGGCGACCCCCTGGTCTGGGGCATCGACCTCACCCAGGGAGCGGCCGACACCGGGATCTGGGCCACGCCCGCCCTGCACGCCGGGCATCTCTACGCACCCACCCATCACGGTGAGCTGCTCGTGGTCGACGCCACCACCGGGGACGTCACCTGGGCCGACCAGGTGGGGTGGCACTCTTGGTCCTCACCGCTGGTCATCGACGACTCGCTCATCCTGGCCACATGCGGAGGCGACCTCCGCAGCTACTCGCTGGCCGATCCTGCTCGCCCGGTGCTGCAGTGGTCGGTCAGCCTCGGAGAGTCCTGCTTGGAGGCGACCCCCGCGGTGTGGAACGGCACCATCTATATCGGCTCCCGTGACGGGTTCTTCCGTGCCCTCCGTTGAGACCGGGGGACCCGGCCATATCATCACCTGGCCGATGAGCCGCACCCTCCTCGTCTTGCTGATCGCCCTGGTGATGGCGGCATGTTCGGGTCCCGGTGGAGCCAACACCACCTCGACCACCGTAGAGGCGATCAACACCACCACGACCACCATGGCCATAACCACGACCATGGCCGACCTGCGGACCTGTCCCCCGGCACCATACGAGGTGGGGGTGCTGCCGGTCACCGTGTCCGGCTCCGATTTCGACCCCTCCGAGGCCGAGCCCGACGTGTGGACCTCGGTTGGCGGCACCCACACCACCTTCTTCGGCTTCACCGATGGGACGATGGCTATCGCCTTGATCCGGGGCACCCTCCCCGCGGTCGAATGGCCCGGGCCCAAGGGGGAGACCAGCGTGGACGGGGTCCCGGCCGTCGTCGGTCCCCATCCCGACGGGACCTGGGTGATGGGCTGGTATGTCGAGCCGGCGGAGCGCTGCGATCTGTACACCATGGTCTTCTACCCGCCGTGGAATCCCGATGACGTCGAGAAGGCCATCCTCAGCATGACCCGGATCCCCGGTTAGGGGGCTCCCCGGAGGAGTGGGCCTTGGGTGGGGAAAGGCGGGGTCAGCCCAGCGACTTGAGCACCCGCACGACGTGGTTGGCGGTGCTCATGATGTAGAAGTGGATCCCGGGGACCCCGGCGTTGAGCAGCTCCTCTGTCTGGTCAGCGGCCCAGGCGATGCCCACCTCGGCGGCCTCCTGGTTGGTGCCCACCGACCGGACCTGGTCGGCCAGGGCCTCGGGGATCTCCGCTCCAAAGCTCCGGGGAAGGCTGTGCAACTGGTTGATCGTGGTGAGGATCTTCAACCCGGGAACGATGGGGACCGTGATCCCGGTTTCCCGACACAGCTCGACGAAGCGGAAGTAATACGCGTTGTCGAAGAACATCTGGGTGACCACGTAGTCCGCCCCGGCGTCGACCTTCTTCTTCAGATTGGCCACGTCCCAGGCGAGGTTGGGCGCCTCGAAGTGCTTCTCCGGGTAGCCACCCACTCCAATGCAGAATTCGGTGGGCTTGGCGTCGATCAGGTCCTCCAGGTAACTGCCCTGGTTCATCGCAGTGATCTGGGCTACCAGGTCGCTGGCATAGACGTTGGCCGACCGGTCGGGTCGCTCAGGTTTGGGCGCCGAGATGTCGTCGCCGCGCACCGCGAGGACGTTGCGGATACCCAAGTAGTGCAACTCGATGAGGGCGTCCTCTGTCTCCTCACGGGTGAAACCGTTACAGAGGATGTGCGGCACCGCGTCGATCCCGTACCGGTACTGAATGGCGGCGCAGAGCCCGATGGTCCCAGGCCGCTTCCGCTTGACGTGGCGACGGACCACACCGGCGGGCAGCTCCTCGTAGTAGGCCTCGGCGGCGTGACTGGTGACGTCGATGAACGGTGGGTCGAAGGGGAGCAGGGCCTCGACCATGCCCAGGATGTCGTCGATGGAGCCGCCCCGTCGTGGAGGGATGATCTCGTATGAGATCAGCGGCCTCTCGGCCCGGTCGTAGTGCTCGGTGACCCTCATTGGTGACCCATCAGGCTAGAGCCAATGGCCTTCACTCGGTAAGTGCGTACTTGGTACTTGGTGCTTTGTGTTCCGGTCGATGTGGCGGTACGGGGTACAGAGCCGACCGAAGATCGGCGATCACTTCTCCTCGACCATGCGCAAGAATCGGCGGGCCCGCTCGGTGCGGGGTTCGGTCAGGACCTGGTGGGGTGGTCCCTCTTCGACGACCACCCCCTCATCCATGAACACCACCCGGTCGGCCACCTCCCGGGCGAAGCCCATCTCGTGAGTGACCACCATCATGGTCATCCCCTCTCGGGCCAGGCTGCGCATCACGTCGAGCACTTCGCCGACCAGCTCGGGATCGAGTGCCGAAGTCGGCTCATCGAAGAGCATCATGTCCGGCTTCATGCAAAGGGCCCGAGCGATGGCCACCCGCTGTTGCTGGCCTCCCGAACACCGGATCGGGTATTCGGCGATCTTGTCGAGGACACCGACCCTCTCCAGCATCTCCCTGGCGATTCGTTCCGCCTCCGCCCGGGATCGCTTGAGCACTCTGGTCTGGGCCACGGTGAGGTTGCCCAGGACGTCGAGGTGGGGGAAGAGGTTGAACTGCTGGAAGACCATCCCGATCCGGGTGCGGAGACGGTCGACGTCGGCGTCGGGGTCGGTGATGTCCTCGCCTTCGATGAGGATGGTCCCCGAGGTGGGCTCCTCGAGACGGTTGACACAGCGGAGCAGGGTGGACTTGCCCGATCCCGAAGGTCCGATGACGCAGACCACCTCGCTGTCGGCAATGGACAGGTCGATGCCCTTGAGCACTTCGAGCTCGCCGAAGTACTTGTGGAGGTCGATCACCTGGATAGTCGGAACCGTCATCGTCCCCGCCCTGCCCTCTTCTCCATCCGCCGCACCAGATAGGTGAGGGGCAGGGTGATCAGCAGGTAGACGATGGCGATCACCGTCAGCGGGGTCGAGTTACGACGAATGGTCATGAAGTCGCGGGCGAACTTGACCAATTCGCGGGTGGCCGGGGTTGAGCCGATGACGAAGAAGAGCGAGGTGTCTTTGATCAGCAGCACCATCTCATTGGTCAAAGGGGGGATCATGATCCTGAAAGCCTGGGGGAGGACGATGGTGAACATGGTCCGTCCCTCCGACATGCCCAGCGACCGCGCCGCCTCCCTCTGCCCTCGGGGGACCGCTTCGATGCCACCTCTGATCGTCTCCGCCATGTAGGCCCCGGCGACGATGGAGAGCCCGAGGACTGCAGCGCCGACCCGTCCCCCGGGGACCCGGAAGTCAAAGGCAATGGGGATCCCGAAGGCGAAGAGGATCAAGGTGACCAGGGCAGGCAGGCCTCTGAACAACTCGATGTACCCGATGGCAAAGGCCCTGTAGGGGGCAACGCTGGATAACCGCATCAGGGCCAGCGCCAGAGCGATCACCAACCCGAACCCAAAGGAGAGCAGCGCATAGACGATGGTGTTCCGTGCGGCGATGGTCAGCACCTGGGGAAGCATCTCCTGCATCACCTGCAGGTTGAAGAAAACGTGGGCGATCCGTTCCCAGTCGCCGGCGGCAATGGCCAGGACGACGATCCCAGCGCTCGCCAAGTAGAGAAGCCATCGGATCAGCCTCTGTCGTCGTCGCCGGGTCATCGACATCAGGGAGGGCGACCCTAGTGGGCCGCCCTCCCTCCGTTTGTTCGGACGTTTAGGCGTCGAACCAGTCGGAGTAGATCCGGTCGTAGGTCCCGTCGCCGCGGAACTTGGACAGGGTGGCGTTTATCGCCGCCAGCAGGTTGGGGGTGTCCTTGGTGGCCAATCCGTATTCCTCATCGGTGGGGAACGTCTCCACCACGACCAATCTGCCCGCGCTGGAGTCGGCTATGTCCTGACCTGCCACCAGGTCGGTCAGAAATCCCTCGACGTCCCCGGCCTCCATGGCGAGTAGCGGCCCATCAGCGTCAGGGAACTCCACGATGACTATCCCGTCTGGGCCATGGTCACGGGCGTAGAAGTGACCGGTGGTCCCGGTCTGCACCCCGATCTCCCTGCCAGAGGTGTCGGCGAGACCGGTTATGCCAGAATCGGCCGTGATCACCAGAGATTGGTCGGATGTGAAGTAGGGATCGCTGAAGTCGATCACTTCGGCGCGCTCGGGCAGGATGGTGATCGAGGCCGCGGCTACGTCACATTCGCCGCTCTCGAAGGCGAGACCACCGGTGATGGCATCCCAGCCAGGCTCGTTGACAGTCATCTCGAGGCCGAGCTCTTCGGCGATGGCACGCATCAATTCGATGTCGAATCCGGTATAGCCGCCGGGGGCGCTGGGGTCGGCGAATTCCATTGGGGGATAGGGGGTGTCGGTGCACACCGTGAGGGTGCCTGCGGTGACCAACTCCAGGTCGGCGGTGGGGACGGTGGTATCGCCCCCTTCCCCATCACCACAGGCGGCGAGCACCATGGCAATGACGGTGAACACCGCCAACAGCCGTATTGACTTCTTCATAGGTTTCCTCCGTTTGAGTGAGCCCGGCGTGGCCGGGTCCGGCAAGGCTAGTGGGACATCCCGGTCTGGGTACAGGCCGATGTGGCCGGCACGAACCCAGTGTGTGCAGGGACGACCCGCGGAGGGTGGTTGGTGCACACGCCAGGTCCATGCGTGTGCATGGACCTGGCGTGGCGGGCGGTCGGTGCACACGCCGGGATGGTGGATCGACCACCCCGGCGTGCCACACCTACTGGCTGGCCTGGTTGGAGCCCGCTTCTCTGAACATCTCGCCGATGGCGGCAACCGACCCGAGGACACCGGAGGTGTCGAGGGGGAGGAAGATCTTGGTCGCCCGGCCGTCGGCTACTTCTTGTAGCGTCTCCAGATAGCGGATGGCGATCAGGTCGGGGGTGGGGTCCCCGTTGTGGATGGCGGCGAACACCCGCTCGATTGCCTGTCCCTCACCCTCGGCCACGGTGAGCTTCTGGTACTTCTCGGCGTCGGCCACCCGGCGGATAGCCTCAGCCTGGCCTTCGGCTTCGAGGACCTGGCTCTCCTTGACGCCTTCGGCGGTGAGGATGGCGGCCCGCTTCGAGCCCTCGGCCTCGGTGACCGCGGCTCTACGCTCGCGCTCCGCCTTCATCTGACGGTGCATCGCCTCGGTGACGTCGACCGGCGGCTCGATCCTTTGGATCTCAACTCGGACCACCCGGACGCCCCACTTGTCGGTGGCGTCGTCGAGGATCGACCGGAGCTTGGCGTTGATCACCTCACGGGAGGTCAGCGCCGAGTCCAGGTCGAGGTCGCCGACCACGTTCCTCAGGTTGGTCTGGGCAAGCTTGGTGACGGCCATGATGAAGTTGGCCACGTTGTACTGGAGTTTGACCGGGTCGGTCGGCTCGAAGTAGATCACGGCGTCCACGGTCACCACCACGTTGTCCTTGGTGATCACGTCCTGGGGCGGCACGTCGACCACCTGTTCCCGCATGTCGACCTTGATGATCCGCTTGATGAACGGCATCACCCAACGCAAACCGGAGTCCACGGTCTTCTCATACCGGCCGAGGAACTCGATCAGACCCTTCTGGTAAGGCCTCACCACCTTGAAGCCGGCCGCGGCGACGACGATCAGCGTCAACGCCAGGACGGCGAACAGAACGATTACGGCATCCATATGTCCCTTTCTCTCTCTATTGAATCGATTCTCAACCCTCGATTGGCTCCACCACCAACCTGGTCCCCTTGACCTCGCTGACCATCACCCTGGTCCCGGTCTCGATGCGCCCCAGGGCAGTGGCCCGCCACTCCTCGTTGAGTATGCGGACCATGCCGGTCCCGCTGAGCGGGTCGATGGCCTCGAGGACCACACCCTCGGCCCCGGTCCAACGGTTGGCCCCAACGCGGGGCTGCTCGCTCTGGTCCTGACGCCCGATGTAGCGCCGTAGGTAGGCGAAGGAGAACGCCGACACCCCGAAGAAGACCAACCACTGGGCTACGCCAGTCACGTTGAGCCAGGCGAGGATGGCAGCCGCCGCCGCCCCGATGGCAAAGGGGAGGAGGAAGAACCCCGCGGTGAATATCTCGCCGATGCCCATGGCGATCGCGAAGATCGTCCACAACCAGCGCCAGGTCTCATTGTCCAAGCTGCTACCTCCTTGTCCGGCGACTGCCGCCGCGCTCACCAAGGCGAGGGCGGCGAAGCCGTAAAGCCCGGCTTCCCGTCGGGCCTCTCTTTCCCTTCTCGTCCTTCCACTGTGGACATCTTCCCACGATGCCACCCTACGCCCCACCCTGGCCGCGGCCCACTCCTCGGCCAGCTCGGCGAGGTCGCTGATCACCAGGTCGACCGTCTCCCCGTGATCCTCGGCGTCGAGGAGGTGCTGTTCCAGTTCGGCGCGCATCTCCTCGATGGCCCGCCGGCCCAGTCCTGCCTCCTTCCAGTAGTGGGTCAGGTCGGCGATCACTCTTTGCCGGTCAGCGAGCATCACCACCTCCGATCACCGAGTCGACCGCGCTGCGGAACCTCCGCCACTCGTCGAGCCAGGAGGTCAGCGCTTTGCGTCCCCTTGGGGTCATCCGGTAGTACTTGCGCGCCGGGCCTTCGGAGCTCTGTACCAGGTACCCCTCGATCATCCCTTGCTTTTGAAGACGGGAGAGGATCGGATAGATCGAGCCCTCGCTGGCCAGACTCAGCCCCCGCTCGGTGAGCTTGTGCGCCATCTCGTATCCATACGAGCTCTCTTCGTCGATGATCGACAGCAGGCACATGTCGAGGACCCCATGGAGCAGCTGGGTGCCCCGGTCCTGTCGTGCGCCTCCAGATACCATGTCCTACAGGATACCGGGTGGCGCCAGAATCCGTCAAGTCCGTGACTGATTCAAAGACTGGATAATGGGAAAGAAACAGCTGACCCGGAGTGTTGAGATTGATATGATTGGACTCAGATTTCTTGCTAGGCTCAATGGCTCATGGAACCTGAAAGGCTGACCACCAGGAGCAGGGAGACCCTGCTTCTGGCGACCCGGCATGCCGAGGAGGCACACCACGCCTCGGTGCTCCCCGAGCATCTCGCTCTGGCCCTACTCGGCCAGCAGGAAGGCATCGTCTACCCCTTGCTCGACGCGCTGGGTGTCGACCCCTTGGATCTGCGCCGTTCCCTGGACAGCCTGCTCGAGGGGCAGTCCAAGGTCTACGGGGACGCCCAAGTGGCCACCAGTCCCGGGCTGGCCCGGGTCCTCGAGGCAGCGGATCGCCAACGTCGGACCCTGGGCGACGACTATCTCTCCCTGGAGCATCTGGTGCTGGGGCTGGCCGGGATATCCGGCCATGTCGGGGATCTCTTCCGTGGCGCCGGTCTGACCACCGAAGCGGTCCTCGAGGCCCTCCAGCGCATCAGAGGATCGAGACGGGTCACGAGCGACAACCCGGAAGCCACCCTCGAAGCCCTGGAGCAGTACGGGCGCGACCTGACCGCAGTGGCCCGCCGGGGCAAACTCGACCCGGTCATCGGACGCGACGACGAGATCCGGCGAGTCATCCAGGTCCTCTCCCGCCGTACCAAGAACAACCCGGTGCTCATCGGCGAGCCCGGCGTGGGTAAGACCGCCATCGTCGAGGGTCTCGCCCGGCGCATCGCCGACGGTGACGTCCCCGAGGGCCTGAAGACCAAACGAATCGTGGCCCTCGACCTGGGATCGATGGTGGCGGGTGCCAAGTACCGCGGTGAGTTCGAGGAGCGTCTCAAGGCGGTGCTCGAAGAGATCAGGGAGTCGGAGGGCGAGATCATCACATTCCTCGACGAACTCCACACCCTGGTCGGCGCGGGAGCCGCGGAAGGGGCCATGGACGCCTCCAACATGCTCAAGCCGATGCTGGCCCGAGGAGAGCTCCGCATGATCGGCGCCACCACCCTCGACGAGTACCGCAAACACATCGAGAAAGACGCCGCCCTGGAGCGGCGCTTCCAGCCGGTCCTGGTGGACGCCCCGACGGTGGAGGAGACCATCGGGATCCTGCGCGGTCTCAAGGAGCGCTACGAGGTGCATCACGGGGTGCGGATCACCGACTCGGCGTTGGTGGCAGCAGCGATGCTCTCCGACCGCTACATCACCGCTCGCTTCCTCCCCGACAAGGCGATCGACCTGATCGACGAGGCGGCCTCCCGCCTCCGCATCGAGATCGACTCGATGCCCGAGGAGATCGATGAGCTCACCCGCCGCCGTATCCAACTGGAAATCGAGCGGGAGGCGTTGCGCAAGGAGCAGGACCCTGCATCCAGGGAGCGGCTCGAGGGGGTCGAGATCGAGATCGCCGACCTCACCGAGGAGATAAACGGTCTTGCAGGCCGATGGAACCTGGAGAAGGAAGCCATCTCCGAGATCCGCCGGATCAAGGCGGAGATCGAGGAGGCCCGGGCCCAGGCCGAGCTGGCCGAGCGGGCAGGCGACCTGGCCCGCGCCGCCGAGCTCCGCTACGGGACCCTCAACGAACTGGCTTCCCAGCTCGTTGTCAGGGAGGAGGAGCTGGCCTCGATCCACGCCCAGGGCTCGCTGCTCTCCGAGGAGGTGACCGATGCCGACGTAGCCGAGGTGGTGGCCCGTTGGACCGGGATACCGGTGAGCAGGCTGATGGAGGGTGAGACCGAGAAGCTGATCCATCTCGAGGATCACCTCCACCACCGGGTGGTTGGCCAGGACGTCGCGGTATCGGCGGTGTCGAACGCGGTTCGCCGCAGTCGGGCCGGGCTCTCCGATCCGAACCGTCCGGTGGGGTCGTTCATCTTCCTCGGGCCGACGGGCGTAGGCAAGACCGAACTGGCCCGGGCGCTGGCCGAGTTTCTCTTCGACGACGAGCGGTCGATGGTTCGCATCGACATGTCGGAGTACATGGAGCGACATGCCGTGAGCCGGCTCATCGGGGCCCCGCCGGGGTACGTCGGTTATGAGGAGGGTGGCCAGCTCACCGAGGCGGTGCGCCGCCGGCCCTACTCGGTGATCCTCCTAGACGAGGTGGAGAAGGCCCATCCCGAGGTGTTCAACGTCCTCCTGCAGCTTCTCGACGACGGTCGTCTCACCGACGGTCAGGGTCGCACCGTCGACTTCTCCAACGCGGTGCTGATCATGACCTCCAACCTGGGATCGGAGCTCATCGACCCGGATCTGCCCCGGGAGGTCGTCTCCGAGCGCGTACTCCGCGTGGTGCGGGAAACCTTCCGGCCGGAGTTCTTGAACCGGATCGACGAAATGGTGGTCTTCGACAAGTTGTCGCCGTCCGATCTCCGCAGGATCGTCGAGATCCAGCTGGAGTTGGTCTCCCATCGGCTCGGGTCGCGTCGCATCGAGATCAAGGTGGACCAAGATGCCCTGGAACTGCTCGCCGAGCAGGGGTTCGACCCGGCATACGGGGCCCGCCCATTGAAGCGGGTGATCCAGCGCCAGCTGGTCGACCCGATCGCCACCGCGCTCCTCGAAGGTCGCTACGGCGAGGGTGACAACATCACGGTGACCGTCGAGGACGGCCAGCTGGTTCTCGGCTAGTCGGGGAGGAGCGACATCGTCGCCGACAACGATGGCTTGGGATCGGGGTGGTCGAGCCACTCCCGAAGGAGTGACCGGACCCGAGGCCATGCGTCGTCGGTCAGGGAGTACCACGAGGTGTCCCGGTTGTGGCCCTTGACAATCATGTGGTTGCGAAAGGTGCCTTCATAGGTGAGCCCGAGACGGGTGGCGGCATGACGTGACGGCTGGTTGAGGCTGTCGCACTTCCACTCCACCCGCCGGCACCGGTAACGCTCGAACGCCTCATCCAGCATCAGGTACGCCGCCTCGGTGTTCACTCCGGTGCGGTGAACCCCGGGTACGTACCAGATGTGGCCCAACTCGATCCGACGATGTTCTGCGTGGTGGTTCAACAAGGCCGCCATCCCCACGGCACGGTCATCCTCATCGGCGACTGTGAACCAGAGTGGGTCGGTGCTGCGGGCGGTCTCGGCGATCCAGTCGGCCATGGTCCCCGGGTCGGGGAACGGTCCGTAACCCATATAGGCCCACACCGCCTCCGTCTCGGGGCTGCCGTGGGTCGCCGGGTAGGTGGTGGCGGTGTCCGCTCGGGGGTCGGGCTCTCGGAGCCGGACCGACCTCCCTACGAGAGGACGTCGCCCCAGTGCAGGCACCCCATCCACCGGTTCGACCAGGTCGCCGACGGGCAGTTCCATCACCCCATTCTGTCAGGCTCTCGAGTCAGGCCGACTCACCGGGGTAGGCATCTCGGAGCACGCAAACTCAGGGTCCGTTGGCCTGACCCTGGTCGGCTGTCGGCTGGAACGGCCAGCCGGGTCCTAGCCCGGTGATCTTGGAGTAGGAACGCTCGCCGCTCTCGCCGGCGGGGGTGAGCTGGGAACGTCCCCGTCCGCCACCGGTGGTCTCGATCTCGACGACCAGGGCCTTGCCCGCCACCGCGTCACCCCGCAGCGTCTGCAACATTCCCCTCCAGCTCCCCGTCTCCACATCGGCCTCGAGCTCGGCGGAGCCGGTGGTGAGCAGGTAGCCGTCGCTCCCCAGGATCCGCACCGGGCCCTGGTATCTCCGGGTGGATGGCGCCTCGGTGCTCACCTCTTCACCTGTCCCAGGATGTTGGCCACCTGGCTGCGGAGCACGATCTCCCGGCGGTGGGAGCGGGCTACGTCTTCGATGCGCCGCTCCACCTCCTCCTCCATGTCGTCCAGTTTGTCGCGCAGACGGCTCAGCTTCCTCTTGAGCTGACGGTTCTCCTCTTGGAGGTTGAGCACCCGTCGTACGCCTTCCAGGTTGAGGCCCTCGCTGGTCAGCTCCTGGATGAGCTGGAGGCGTTCGATGTCATCCTGGGAGTAGCGACGGGTGCCCCCTGGGGTGCGGAAGGGGTCGATGAGACCTTTGCGCTCATAGATACGCAATGTCTGGGGGTGCATCCCGGCGAGCTCAGCGGCCACCGAGATCACGAAGACGGCTCGAGACGGCTCACTCATATGACACTCCAATCATCCCAGATGGGCACGGGGGTCGTCGGTTTCGAGGGCAGCGAGTTCCTCGAGGAGCTTTCTCTCCTCACGGGACACCTTGGAGGGGACCGCCACCTGCACGGTGACCAGGAGGTCGCCGGGTCGGCCGGTCTCGGGAGCGATCCCTCTTCCCCGCACCCGGAACGTCTTCCCGCTGGGAGTGCCCGAGGGGACCTTTACCTTCACCTTCCCGTTGAGCGTGGGTACCTCGATGCGCGTCCCCAAGGTGGCTTCGCTGTAGGTGACCGGCACGGTGATGGTCAGGTCGTTGCCCCGGCGGCCAAAGATAGGGCTGGACGCCACTCGGATCTTGACCAGCACGTCTCCCGGAGGACCACCATTGATTCCGGCGCCACCCTTGCCGGGGAGTCGCAGCACGCTGCCGTCCCTCACCCCGGCGGGGACCTTCAGCCTGACCCGGCGCGACCTCTCCTCGGTCCCGGCGCCCCGACAGGTGCGGCAAGGGGTTTCGATGATCCGGCCGGCACCCCGGCACTGCGGGCAGGGCTGGGAGAAGGAGAAGAAGCCCTGGTTCTGGGCCACCGTACCCCGCCCGTTGCAGGTAGGGCAGGTCTGGACCGTGGTCCCTGGCTCGGCACCGTTCCCACCGCAGCGGGAACAGGTGGCCGCCCCTCGCACTGTCACCGCGGTGGTCAGGCCCTGGGCGGCGTCGTCGAATCCGATGCTCAGCTCGGTTTGGATGTCGGCCCCCCGCACCGGGCCTCCCCGGCCCGCCCCCGAGCCGAAGCCGAAGATGTCGCCGAGGCCGCCAAGCCCGCCGAGCAGGTCCTGGAGGTCCTCCACCCTGACCTGCTGACCGCCGAACCCGCCAAACCCGCCCGGGCCGGCGAACCCCCCGGTGCCCGCCAGCCTCCGCACCTGGTCGTATTCCTTGCGCTGTTCCGAGTTGGACAAGGTGGCGTAGGCCTCGGAGATCTCCTTGAACCTCTCCTCTGCCGCGGAGTCGCCTGGGTTGGCGTCGGGGTGATGTTGCTGGGCCAACTTGCGGTAAGCCCTCTTGATCTCGTCGGCACTGGCCTCTTTGTCGACTCCGAGGGTCTGGTAGAAGTCCTTGTCGATCCAGTCGCGGTTCATCCCTCGGCTTCCACCATCACCAGGGCCGCCCGGAGCACCTTCCCACGCAGGCGATAACCTCGCCGCAGCTCCTGGGTGACCACCAGGTCGCCCGTGCCGGATGGTGTGGCTGCCGGCTCGTGGGTCTCTGGGTCGAAGGCCTCACCCACGGTGGGGATCACCTCCAGCCCTTCGGCCTCCAGGGCTTTGAGAAGCTGCTCACGGGTGTTGATCACTCCCGAGTAGAGACGACGCTCGACATCGGTCTCCGTCTCCACGCCAAGTGCGGCGTCGAAGGTGTCGAGCACCGGCATCAGACCCCGGACCAGCCGTTCGGTGGCCCGGTCGAAAACCGTGGCACTCTCCTTCATCGATCGCTTGCGGTAGTTGTCGAAGTCGGCGGCCACCCGTTTGAGGTCGTCGAGATAGGTGGTGGCCTCGTCGCGGGCGGAACGCAACTCGACCAGAAGCATGGCCACCGCCTCCTCGGGGTCGTGAGGGAGCTCGATACCGAGGGAGTGCGGGTCTGGCACCGAGTGCTCCTGTTCGGCGGGGAGCGCCTCGACCACATCGTCTCCTTGCCCAGGAGTGGGCTCACTCATCGTCTTCGACAATCTCCGCCTCGACGATGTCTTCGTCATCGTCCTCCGCAGGCTCGTCACCGGCCGCTCCCTGGGCGGCCGCCGCCTGCTGGTAGAGGCGTGTGGCCATCGACTGACTTGCCTGGATCAGGTCGTCCATGCTGCTGCGGATGGTCGAGGTGTCGGGGTCCGACGACTCCAGTGTCTCCTTGAGGGAGGACACCGCAGCCTCGATTGCCGACTTCTCCTCGTCGGTCATTTGCTCACCCTGCTCCTCGACCAGCTTCTCGGTCTGGTGGATCAGCTGTTCCGCCTGGTTGCGGGTCTCCACCGACTCGCGCCTGCGGGCGTCCTCGTCGGCGTAGGCCTCGGCATCCTTGATCATCTGGTCGATCTTGTCCCTGGACAGCGCGGTGCCACCGGTGATGGTCATCTTCTGTTCCTTGTTGGTGGCCAGGTCCTTGGCGTGGACGTGGACGATGCCGTTGGCGTCGATGTCGAAGGTGACCTCGATCTGGGGCACACCCATCGGCGCCGGCGGGATGCCGGTGAGCCGGAAACGACCCAGGCTGTTGTTGTCCCCGGCCATCGCCCGCTCCCCCTGGAGCACCACGATCTCCACCTCCGATTGGTTGTTCTCGGCAGTGGTGAAGATCTCGGATCGCTTGGTCGGAATGGTGGTGTTGCGCTCGATCATCCGGGTCATCACCCCGCCCTTGGTCTCGATGCCCAGGGTGAGGGGGGTTACGTCGAGGAGCAGCACGTCCTTGACGTCGCCCTTGAGGACTCCGGCCTGGATGGCGGCCCCGGCGGCGACCACCTCGTCGGGATTGACTCCCTTGTGGGCCTCCTTGCCGGTGAGCTCGCGCACCAGCTCCTGGACGGCGGGCATCCGGGTGGATCCTCCCACCAGGACCACGTGGTCGATCTCGGCCACCTTGATCCCGGCGTCCTTGATCGCCTGCTCGAACGGCCGGCGAGTCCTCTCCAGGAGCTCCTCGGTGAGCTTTTGGAACTCGGAGCGACTCAGCTTGACCTGCATGTGGAGCGGCCCGGCGTCGGTGGCGGTGATGAAGGGTAGGTTGACCTCTGTCTCGGAGACCGAGGACAGCTCGATCTTGGCCTTCTCCGCCGCTTCCTTGAGACGCTGCATCGCCATCCGGTCTTTGCTCAGGTCGACGCCGTGATCGTTCTTGAACCCGGTGACAAGCCACTCGATGATTGCATCGTCCCAGTCGTCGCCACCGAGGTGGGTGTCACCGGAGGTCGCCTTGACCTCGAACACCCCGTCGCCGATCTCGAGGACCGAGACGTCGAAGGTGCCCCCACCAAGGTCGAACACCAGGATGGTCTGGTCCTCCTCCTTTTCCAGACCGTAGGCCAGCGAGGCTGCCGTGGGCTCGTTGATGATCCGGAGCACGTTGAGACCGGCGATCTGCCCGGCCTCCTTGGTCGCCTGACGCTGGGCATCGTTGAAGTATGCGGGGACGGTGATCACCGCGTCGGTGACGGTGTCCCCCAGATACGACTCGGCGTCCCGCTTCAACTTCATCAGGATGCGGGCGGACACCTCCTGTGCGGTGTAGTCCTTGCCGTCGACGTCGAGGCTCCAGTCGGTCCCCATCTGCCGCTTGACCGAGCGGACGGTGTGGTCTGGGTTGGTGATCGCCTGACGCTTGGCGACCTCTCCGACCAGTACCTCTCCATCCTTGAATGAGACTATGGACGGCGTGGTACGTCCCCCTTCGGCGTTGGGGATCACCGTGGGTTCGCCACCTTCGAGCACCGCGATCACGCTGTTGGTGGTGCCCAGATCGATTCCGACCGCTCTCGCCATGATTCAAACCTCCGAGTAGTTGAGTGTTCGCCGATACTACAACCTGAGTCGGGTCGTGTCATATTCCGCCGACACCCCCGCGAACCGCGGGGACCGCGCGAAGGAGGCGAGGGGGGCACGACCTCTCATCGACCGAGGTCCCCCGATGACGACTTGGCGGTTGCCGCCGATCTCCCTCAGACGAGGGCGACAGTGCGGTACAGAGGACAGCCGGCCGAAGCGAGGCTAAGAAGCCAGCGACTTGATGAAGGCGACGATGTCCTCGATCTCCTCCGTGGTGAGCATGCTCTCGAACTCGGCAGGCATCACGGGGTCGAACCCTTCGACGACCTGTGCCTCGGGGTCGATGATCGAGGTGAGCAGGTAGGAATCGTCGGCGGTGACGAACTCGCCGGTGGTCAGGGGACGGCTCGACCCGTAGAGGCCCTTGAAGGTGGGGCCGGTACCTGACGAACCATCGACCGAGTGGCAGATCAGGCAGCCGGCGCCGTTGGCGGCGGCCTCACCCCGGGTCACCGCCGCCGGGTCGACTTCGACCGGGACAGTCGTCCCCGATCCCGACCCGGGCGCCGAGGAGCCCTCGGCTGCATAGAGGTACATCCCCAGCCCGAAGACGAGGACGATCACCACGGCGAGGACCCCCTCGCTCCACCTGCTCATGCCGGGTGAACCGTAGACCACCGCCAGCCGTTCCGTGGGCACCAGTGGTGTAGGGGTGGCGCCAGTGCTCGCAAGAAGGACTCCGGGTCTACCGTGGCCTTCCGAATGGAGCGCCCATGACCTCGCCAGCTATCCCGGGGGGTTTGGAGCAGACTCGCCATGCATTGCATCAACTGGTCTACTTCGTCCTGGCCCCGGCCCGCTACCGCCACTCCGGGAGGATGGGACTGGTGGTATCTCCCGGTGGATTCGGCACACCTCCAATGGACGGCCGGGTGCTCCGTCTCGATGGAGACCTTCTCGTCGACGAGGGTGAGGACACCGTCGCCACCCGAACCATCACCACCCTCGGCGATGCCATCGACTTCTTCGGCGGCGTCTTCGACCCCAATTGGTTCGAGGGCTTCCGTGACGAGCTGGAGCCGCTGCCACTCGAAGCCCCCTTGGGAGTGGACCGGGAGGCGAGCCGGTTCATCGCAGAGGTGTTTGCCCTCGGCCAACAGGTCCTGCAGGGTTTGGGCCGGCAAGCCGACATCACCGAGATCTGGCTGTGGCCGGAGCACTTCGACCTGGCCACCGAGGCCGGCGACGAGGCAGCGGGCCGGAAGGCGAGCTATGGGGTGTCGCCGGGAGACCACGCCCATCCCGAGCCCTACTTCTACGTGTCGGCATGGGGGGAGATCGACCGGTCCGACCGATTCTGGAACGACACCGCCTTCAAGGGGGCCAGCCTGGCCTACGCCGACGTGGTGGGTTCAGAGGATCCGGTGGAGACCGCCGTCGACTTCCTCCTCACCGGATACCGCTCACTCCACACCGGCTGACACCAGGGAGTCGACGAAGCCGGCGGCGGCGGCACGGACTATGGACACCGTCCGGTCGTAGCCATGGTCAGGCCCGCCGTACGGGTCGGGGACCTCCTCTTCTTCGGCTTCCGGGTCGTAGGTGCGGAAGAGACGCACCTTGGCCCGGGCCTCGAGTGACGGTGCCAGGTCGAGGACATGGCGGAGATTGGATCGATCCATCACCAGGATGGCGTCGAACCGGTCGAAGTCGGCGGCGGTGAACTTCCGCGCCCGACCGGTGATCTCCAGCCCGGCACGACGTCCCGCCTCGACCATCTGATGGTGCGGCGGGTCGCCGACGTGCCACGAACCAGTGCCCGCCGAGTCCAGGTCCAACACGATGCCTGCACGTCGGGCGGCTTCTTCGATGGCAGCCTCGGCGGCCGGTGACCGACAGATGTTGCCGGCGCAGACCACGAGGGCCCTCATCCCACCACCACCTGGGCGAGGCGCTCCTCCGCCAGGTCGAGGTAGCCCCGATCGGTGTCGAACCCGACGTAGTGCCGTTCGGTCTCGACCGCGGCCACCGCAGTCGAGCCCGAACCGATGAACGGGTCGAGCACCAGATCCCACCGGTAGGTGTACAGCTCGATGAGGCGGCGGGGCAGGGTCACCGGGAAGGGGGCGGGATGGCCAACCCGGGTGGCGCTCTCCGGGGGGATCTCCCAGACATCCACGGTGGCCTCGAGGAACTCCTCTGCGGCGATGGTTGGTTGGTGGGGGAGGCCCTCGGCCCGGCGCTGTGCCGGTTTTCGGGCTCGGTCGAACCGACCCTTCGAGGCGATGACCACCCGCTCGGTGACGTCACGGAGGACCGGGTTCTGCGGGGACATGTACGAGCCCCAGGCACAGCTGCCACCGGCGGCTCTGGCCTTCCTCCAGATCACCTCGCCACGGAGGAGCATCCCCAGGTCGTCCTGGAGGATGCCGATGATGTCGGCGGACAACGACCGGTACGGCTTGCGGCCCAGGTTGGCGACGTTGACCGCCATCCGTCCTCCCGGCTCCAGCTTGTCGCGGCAGACCCCGAGCACCTCCCGCAGCATCACCAGGTACTCCATGTAGTTGGAGGGCACACCGGGGCCCGAGGCATCACTCTCGTACTCCTTTCCGGCGAAGTAGGGAGGTGAGGTGACCACCAGGGCCACCGAACGGTCGGCTACCTGGTCAGAGGTCATCTCCCGGGCGTCACCGTGGAAGAGGACGTCGAGGCTGGCCGGAGGGGCCACGTGGTCGTCGGCAGTGATCTCGGGTGGTGTGAACCTGGCATAGAACGGAGAGGCGTCATGGGACTCTCGCCGTCCCGACCCGAAGTCGGAGGTGACGGTGACCGAACGTTGCCTTGCCATGCCCTGAAGTTACCGCCCGCACCGTAACCTGCCCGGCAACGTGGCCCGACGACGACAATGGAGCCTGCCATGCGTGTCGAGATCCCAGCCGATCGGCCGCGGGCCGAGGTCCCCCTGTCGCGCGGCGGGACGGTTGTCCTCGCACCGCTGTCACCAGTCGACCGCCACTACCTGGTGGAAGGACTGGAGGAGCTATCGATCGACAGCCGTTTCGCCCGGTTCGGACAGGGTAGGGACCGGCTCTCCGAGAGCGAGTGGGACTATCTCAGCGATGTCGACCAGCGGGATCATGTCGCCTGGGCGGCGGTGATCGACGATTTGGGGGTAGGAGTGGGCCGCTACATCAGAGTCGACGAGAGCTCGGCCGAGGTGGCGGTAACCGTCCTCGACGAACACCAGGGGCTCGGAGTTGGAACCGCCCTGTTCGAGGCGCTGGTGGCGGTGGCCCGTGCCGACGGCATCGCCGAGCTCCGCTTCGAAGTCCTCCCCTCGAACACCAGGGTGCTCGGGGCGCTCACGCTCCTCGGCGCCGGCGTAGTCGATGCGGACGGGCTGCTCGAGGGTCGGCTTGCGATCGAGCAGGCGGCCGTGGGCGAAAATGAAGAGGAGCTGGTCGAGGTGATGGAGTCCTTTCGTCGCGGCGCTTAGGTCCCCTCGTCCTGTTCGAGTTGCAGCGAAGCCGAGTTGACGCAATAGCGGAGGCCGGTGGGGTTGGGCCCATCGTCGAAGACGTGGCCGAGATGGCCCCCGCAGTTGGAGCAGCGGATCTCGGTCCGGACCATCCCGAAGGAACGGTCCTCCAGCTCCTCGATCATGTTCGTGTCCAGCGGCTGGTAGAAGCTGGGCCAACCCGAACCAGACTCATACTTGGTGTCGCTGGAGAACAACTCGGCGCCGCAGCCGGCGCAGTGGTAGACACCTGGCTTCTTCGAATCCCAATAGCTTCCGGTAAAGGCCCGCTCAGTGCCACCCTCGCGGAGCACGTGGTATTGCTCGGGGGTCAGCTTGACCCTCCACTCGGCCTCGGTCTTGGGCATCTCGTCAGCCACCGCTCACTCCTTCCTGAATACATTCAACCCGACGTGGGTCTCTAGACGGTCGATGAACACCCGCTGCGCCGGGTTGAGCTTGGTCCTGGCCTCATCGGGTTCCATCCACTCGACACGGTCGATCTCGGGATACTCTCTGCCGTGGAGCAGGAAAGTCCCCGGTGTGAAACCGGACAAGTCGAAGTCGTGTTCCACCGCCCAGGCGACCACCTTCTTGCGCGACTTGAGCACGGTCTCGCCCAGAGGGACCCAGAGCCGGTTCGGCGGAGGCCACCCGGTCTCCTCTTCGAACTCCCGAGCCGCTGCCGTCTCAGGCGACTCTCCGGGTCTGACCTGGCCTTTCACCACCGACCACCACCCAGCGTCTTTTCGGGTGAAATAGGGGCCACCGGGATGGGCGATCAGGACCTCCAAGGTCCGGTCGAGCCGGTAAGGGAGAAGACCCGCGGATCTCATGGATCCCGACATTACGCTGGCCGGGTGTTCGCCCTGGCAACGTATCCCCACACCGGGCCGCCACCGTCGGACCTCGACCCGAGCCGCCAGTTGGGCATCTCCGAAAGGCTTCCCGCGGGGGTGAAACGCATTGCCCTGGAGCAGTTCGAGAACGCCGCCTCAGGCTTCTTCGAGGGTGAGGAGCACTTTCCTGCCGCGGTGCACGAGGCCCGAAAGTCCCTGAAGAGGGTGCGGGCGCTCCTCGCCCTGGTCAGGGAGGACTTGGGGGAGAAGATCTTCCGCTTTGAGGACTCGATCATGCGGGACACCGCCCGCTTGCTCACCGAGACCCGGTCGGCAACTGCGGTAGCCGACGCGGCCCATCTGGTCGGCGACCTCTACGGCGACTTCCTGGCCGAGGGCACATTCGAGGAGCTGATCCACAGCGTCGAGCGGAGACGCGACCTCGCCCTGCTGAAGGCGATGGAAGACCCGACCCTGGTTGTCAAGGTCGTCGAGAACCTGGAGAGGGCCTACGCACGCTATTCGTCGTGGCCGACCGACTCCGACGCCCGAGAGGTGTACGGCATCGGAATCGGCGACAGCTACCAGGCGGTCGGACCCGGCTTGGGAGCTACCTATGCCGGGGGCCGGGCGAGGATGGTGGCGGCCTATACCCGGCCCAGCGGAGAGACCTTCCACGACTGGCGCAAGAAGGCGAAGACGTTACGCAACCAGTTGGAGTTCCTGGTCCCGCTGTGGCCCGAGCTGATCGGGGGGATGGTGGTCACCCTCGAACGCCTGGGGCTGCTCCTCGGGGAGGACCACGATCATGCCGAAATGCTCGACCTGCTCCGGGCCAGGCCTGACCTGTGCCCCCATCCCCGAGAGCGCTCGGTGTTCGTTGCCCTGGTCACCCAGCGCCGCGCCGAGCTCAGGGTGGCCTCCGAGGTATTGGGCCGCAGGGTGTACGCCGAGAAGCCGGGTTCATTTCGCTCCCGTTTCGAGGAGTACTGGGAGAGCCGTGCCCTCGCCTTGGGCACACCGCTGGACACCCTGGTGGTCTACTGAGGGGGTCGGGCGTGGAGACGTCTTCACAGTGCCAATCCGAGCCAGCCTCCGAGGGTGTCGAATGCGTTCAGGGATGCCTACGCCATGAGGCTGGGGGTATCCAGCATTGAACTCTCATCGGCCTTCCCGGCCTCGGCGTCGATTCGACGGCAAGCGTGACAGAATGGTCGCGGTATGGGCAATACCTTTGAGCCTCTGGAGTCACGGGTCACCATCGAGATCGACGGGGTGACCGTTGCCGACTCAACCGGGGCCATAGCCCTCCACGAGGGGGATCTCCCGGTGAGGTATTACCTTCCCAAGGAGGACGTGCGGCTCGACTTGCTCAGCGAGACCGACTCCACGTCGCGGTGCCCCTGGAAAGGGAGGGCCCGCTACTGGTCGGCTGAGATCAACGGCGGGACTCACCATGACGTTGCCTGGGGTTACGAGGAGCCGCTCGATGGAGCCGTCGAGATCGCCGGCAGGATCTGCTTCTACAACCACCGAGTCGACATCCGGGTCGAGTAGGCGTTTCAGCGGTCGGGCACGTCCCGGCGCCGTGTCATGTACCAGTAGACGAATCCGGTCACCAGCACAACTGCTGCGGACGCAGCCAGGACAGCCTGTGCCTCGGTGAGCGGGGAGATCTCGGCTCCGAGCGCGGTCTGGTGCCACGAGGATGGGAACACTGGCGCGAGGCCAAAGCGAGACGCCGCCATGAAGTCGCCGAGGGCAACGACGACCGCGGTCATTCCACCGATCTCCCCTCGACCGGTCACCAACCCGGCAACGGTCCCCACCAGACCGTAGAAGAGCAACGCGGGGATGGGTGTGAGGACATCGAGGCCAGGCAGGGGAAACGAGCCGGCGACGCCTGCCCCGGTCGCCTTGAGATGGGTTACGACCACGGCGATGCCGGTAGCCAGCATGAAGGCGGTGACTACTCCCACAGACACGAGGATCAGAGTGGAACGCGCCCAGCTGGGTCGGGTCCAGCCATTGGAGAGTCCCCAGGCCGCCACCGCCGAGCCCAGAGGCGACCCGGCCACCATGGCACCGGAGAAGAGGGCCAAGAACACCAGGGCACCTCCGCCCATATGGTTGGCCGCCCTGCGCCATGGGTTGGCGGTGAGTCGCTCGGCTGCGGCGTTGTAGTCCGCCCAGGCTCGCTCCCGCTCCCTGTAGAAGTCGTCAGGGATGCCTCCTTGACCGTCCCCTATCGACAAACCGATGCATGCCCCGTTGTAGTCGGTGGCTCCTCCCTCGAGAGCCTCGATGGCCCGCTGCCAGTCGATGGCACAGCGGCGGGCCTGGTCGAACTCACCGGTGATGCCGCTCATTGCCTGCCACGACAGAAGACCGGCGAGGACGATGGGCACCAGGAGCCCGGCCGGTGAGACCGCAGAGCCGACTCCGCGCAACCTGGTCATCGAGGAAGATTCCCGATGAGTCGTGTCATGGCGATGGCGAGGCGCGTGGTGGCCGCTTCACCGTCGATCGGTGCCATCGTGAGCAGTCCGTTGAGGTCGCCCTCGTAGAGGAGCCTGCCCTGGTCGATGACCACCGCCCTGTCGAAGATCTCCGGTGTCAATGTTGGCTGGTGGGTCGCCACCAGGGTGACGAGACCGGCGTCGCAGCGCTCCTTGATGAGCCGGGTCAGGATCTCGACACCGAATATGTCGAGGCCGGCCGTCGGTTCGTCCAGAAGCAGGATGGGACGGGACCGGGCGAAAGCCAGCGACAGGGCGAACTTGAGCTGATTACCGGTTGACATCTTGCCGAGGACGCGCCGAGGGACCGTGAACTCCTCGAGAAGCCGACGGAGCTTCGAGGCCTCCTCGTCGTCGAGGCCGAAGATGCGGCGTAACCGTCCCGGAGTGAGGAAGCCGGCGGATCCGGGGAGCTCCATTTGACGGGCGATCATTTGCACAGCTTCGGGGGACCCCGCCGGATGGCCCGCCACCGTGATCAAGCCCCCGCTGGGCAGGACGACCCCCGAGAGCAGGTTGATCAGGGTGGTCTTGCCCGCTCCGTTCCGCCCCAATAGTGCTGTGGCCCCGGTGCCGAAACTGACGGAGACGTCGTCCAGGGCGGAGACCCGCCCGAATCGCTTGGTGACGTTTTCGACGACGATCGTTCCCGTGTCAGTTGCCCTGGATGTCATGGGGAAATCGGTGGCATGGCGGAGCGGCACTCTACAAGGAGATGTGACCGCCTCACCGGCCCCTCCCACGGACTCGTCTGGTGTGGGCGCGACCGAGTTCCGGACATCTGACAACCGACAGCTCCCGGGACTGGCTGGTCGACTTCATCGACATCGGCCTCACGGTGAGCATGGAGCGGGTCGGGGTGCTGGCGGTGAACCGGGACTACAGCTCGGGGACCTCGGCGGGCCGGACCTTACGACGAGGAGCGGATCAGGGAGGACGTCCGGATCCTCATCGCCGACCCTACCTCGGGGGGTGCCGCCGGCCTGGCCCTCGACGACCTCTGCTAACGAGGCGCTCTCAGAGCTGGCCGGACTCGGCGGCCGCGATCTCCTCCATGTAATCCGGCCGCTGGTAGCGGTCGACGAGGAAGTCCGGGGCATAGTCGGGGAGCTCGCCACCGGTGACGTGGGCTGCGGCCAGGTCACCGGCCCCGGCGGCGACCATCACCCCGAAACCGGACATCCCGGTGACGACGTGGAAGCCATCGGGGCCGACCGGGCCGATCAGCGGCCGGTTCTCCACGGTCTTGGTGTAGTAACCACCGTCTACCCGGGATTCGGGCAGCCGGTCGAGGTAACGGGCCAGCCCGGGCACCATGGTGGTCAGACCCCGCATCACCACCTCGGGGTACAGCGGGTCGACGGCGATCGGCCAGACCGGCTCGAGGAGCTCCTTGTGGTACTCCCAGAGGGCAAGGAACCACGGGGAGTCCGAGCCACCCTCCGGTCTCCCGTGGCAGAACACCGGCATCTCCCCGAGGATGTCGTTTCGGCCCAGTTCCTCGAGACCGGCCCGCTCCTCGACCTCCCACTCCACCCGTTGTGGATCGGACCAGATGATCATCGGGGCGGTACGCGGGATCACCTCGAGGTGATCCCGAAAGGCCACCTTGAGGTGGAGCTCTGAGATCAGGGGAAGGTCGACGCCGGCCAGGGCAGCAACCGCCTCGCTCAGCGGACCGGCAGCAGCCACAACTGTCCCGGCAGGGATCCGGCCCCCAACCTTCAGACTCACCCCTTCCACTCCGCGGCCACCGATCTCGATGCCCGTCACCTCGTCGGCGATCAGCTCGGCCCCATGCTCCCTCGCCTGCTCCAGCATCCAGGCTCCGAGTTGTTGGGCGCTGAACCACCCCGCCCTGCGGACATGGACTGCGCCCACCGCCTCGGGAGTGATGTAAGGGAAGTGCTCGGCCAGCTCGCCGGGTGAGAGGATGTCGACACCGTCGGGGCGGTCGGTATAACGCTCCGGGCCGGGATGGGCCCGCACCGGTCCGGCGCCGTAGGAGGAGGTGACTTCTGCCTGGGCAGCCATCGCCGCCAGCCGGTCCGGGTCGGCGGTGACGAACAGGTACCCCCGCCTGCTCAGCCCGAAGACGTCGCCCGATTCCTCGGCAAGCTCCTCGAGGATATCGATCGACCGGTTCATCAGACCGACCATGGATCGGCCGGGCCACCAGTTGCGATAGCACTCGGTGGACTTGTCAGAGGTCAGGGTGAGCGGCGGCCGGGGATCGACCACCACCACCCGGTCGACGTGGCGGCGCACCGCCAGATGGAAGGCGGTGGAGACGCCAGCGATCCCGGCGCCGATCACCACCACGTCGGCCACTCAGGCCCCCAGGTGATCCCGGACCTTGGCCGCCACCGACCCGGGGGTGAAGCCGAGCTTCTCGGCGATCACAGTGTCCGGCGCCGAAGCCCCGAAGTGGTCGATGCCTATGGTCAGCCCATGCTCACCGACGATTCGCTCCCACCCGAAGGTGGCCGCCGCCTCCACCGACACCCGGGGAGCGGTGCCCAGGATCTCCTCCCGATACTCCGCCGGCTGCTCGAAGAAAAGTTCCCAACAGGGGAGTGATACCACCCTGGCCTCGATCCCCTCCCCGGCGAGCAGCTCCGCCGCGCCCAAGGCGACCGCCACCTCGGACCCGGTGGCGATCAGGGTGACGTCGGCGCCATCCCGACGCAGGTAACCACCCTTGGACAACCCTCCCGGCACCGGATCGAGGGTGGGGACGCCCTGTCGGGTCAGTACCAGGCCCACCGGCCCGTCGCTCCTGTTGATGGCGATCTCCCATGCCTCGAGGACCTCGTTGGCGTCGGCCGGCCGGATCACCCAGAGGTTTGGCATGGCCCGCAACGAGGCGAGGTGCTCGATCGGCTGGTGGGTGGGGCCGTCCTCGCCGAGGAACACCGAGTCGTGGGTCCAAACCCAGATGGAGGGAGCGCTCATCAGTGCGGAGAGACGCACCGCCGGGCGCATGTAGTCGCTGAACACGAAGAAGGTGGCCCCGTATGGCCTGAGCCCTCCGTGGACTGCCATCCCGTTGACCGCGGTGCCCATGGCATGCTCACGGACCCCGAAGGGGATATCTCTGGCGATGAGATCCTCGCTGGAGAAGAGACGTCCCTTCTCGATCACCGTCTTGGTCGAGCCGGCGAGGTCGGCCGAGCCCCCGATGAAACCCGGGGATTTCTCGGCGATCTCGGCGAAGAGCTCACCTGAGGAGGACCGGGTGGCGACTTTCTTGCCCACCTCGAAGCCGGGGCCCTGGAGACGCACCGGCTGGGGATCGTGGAGCGCCTTCCACAATGCGGCCGCCTCGCCATCGACGGAGTCGAATCGCTGCTTCCACGAGGCATGGGCCCGTCTTCCCCGATCCATGGCATGGTCGAAAAAGCGGTACACCTCCTCGGGAACGTGGAACTCCGAGCCGGGGTCGAACCCCATCGCCTCCTTGACCGCCCGCACCTCGTCGGCGCCCAGTGGCTGGCCGTGGGCCTCGGCGGTTCCCTCCAAGTTGGGGGCTCCCTTGGCGATGCGGGTGTGGGCGATGATCAGGGTGGGCCGATCCTCCTGGCCCACGGCGGCATCGATCGCCGAGGCCACCTCCTCCCGGTCATGGCCGTCCACCTCCAGGGTGTGCCACTTGACCGCGGCAAATCGACGACCGACCTCCTCGCTGAAGGTGATGTCGGTGGATCCGTCGATCGAGATCTGGTTGCTGTCGTAGACGTAGACCAGCTTGCCCAGGCCGAAATGACCGGCCAATGAAGCCGCCTCAGAAGAGATGCCCTCCATGAGGTCTCCGTCGGAGACGAACCCGAAGGTGCGATGGTCGACCAGCTCGGGCCCAAGCCTGGCCCTGAGGTGGGCCTCGGCGAGGGCCATGCCCACTCCTGTCCCGAACCCCTGACCGAGAGGGCCGGTGGTCATCTCGATCCCCAGCTCCTGATGGATCTCGGGATGACCCGCGGTGTGGCCGCCCCATTGCCTGAAGTTGATCAGCTGGTCGAGGTCGAGGGGGAAGCCGGCGAGGTGGAGCAGTGAGTAGAGCAGCATCGATCCGTGACCGTTGGAGAGGACGAAACGGTCCCGGTCGGGCCAGGTCGGGTCGCCGGGGTCGACCTCGATGAACCGGGACCACAGCACGACGGCGATGTCGGCCATGCCCATCGGCATGCCGGGATGTCCGCTGTTGGCCCTCTCCACGGCGTCCATGGCCAGCCCTTTGATGGTGTTGACCGCCAGCTGCTCCATGGTGTCACGCCCGCTCGAAGTGTCGTTGCCCATCCATTCGAGGGTAACGGCTCAGAGGGGACGGCAGAGCAGGCAGGCCCGGTACCCGGCTGACTCGGCCTGTGTCGCCGACCCGAAGCCGACCACGTTTTCCTCCCGGGAGCGGCGGATGGCCCGACAGGTGGGATGGCAAAAGATGCCGGTCGTGGTGTTCCCCTGGAACCTCACCTGCCGCCCGGCGAGGCTCTCCAGCCGGACGGGGTCGGCGCCCTCGTGTTCCAGGAGCCGGAGCTTGACCTCCGGCCCTCCCAAGGAGTAGTTCCCCATGTGACCGTCGGAGCGGACCACCCGGTGGCAGGGGATCATCAGCGGGACCGGGTTGCGGGCGACCGCCGAGCCGGCTGCCCTCACCGCCGAGGGGCGGGCGACCTCCCTGGCCAGCCAGGCGTAGGGCCTGACCTCGCCTCGGGGGATCGCGGCGGTGACCCGAAGCACGTCAGCCTGGAAGGGGGTCACTCCGCGGAGGTCGACCGGCACCTTGCCCGGGGTGCCCGCTTCGATGGCACCGGGTAGGTGCCTTGCCCAGGCCCGGGGGGCCTCGGCTCGGATCAGGGTACGCCCGGTGCGGCTGGTGAACCGGTCGACGAACTCGGCGTCGGCCAGGTCGATCGCCGAAACCCCGTTTGGGTTGAAGGCAACCACCACGGTGCCCACGGCAGATGGATACAGGTCGTAACCGTCGGCCACCCCGGTGCCCAGGGCGACCCCCTCGTGCAGCCCATCGGGTGGCGGGCCGATCAGCTCGGCGAGTTGGCTCTCGATGCTCATTTCTCGTCCTCCAGGATCTTCTTGAGTCGGCTCAGTCCGCGATGGATGTCGGCCTTCACCGTCCCCGCCGGGCGCCCGGTGACCTCACAGATCTCGTCGATTCCCAGGCCGACCACATGGCGGAGCACCACCGCGGTCCGCTGCGGCCCGCTCAGCCCGGCCATCCGGCGGTCCCAGGCCCGGGTGTCGACCGGGTCGGGGTCGGACAACGTCACGGTGTCCTCGAGGACCACCGGCGTAGGCCGTCTCGCCCGGTCCCTGAGATGGTTGCGTCCCAGATTGAGGGCGATGGTCCACAGCCAGGGCTCCAGGTTGAGATCGGAGATCCGCCCCGGGTCGTACCCGGAGAGGGCCTGGTAGGCACGGATCAGGGTCTCTTGGGTGAGGTCCTCGGCTTCATGGTGACTTCCCGACATCCGACGGAGGCCCCAGTACAACCTGGCGCCCATGGCGTCGACCACACCGGGAAAGGCCCGATCGAGATCACCGGCAAGGGACTTGCTCAGTCCATCCATCATCGAATAGAACCCCGAAAACCGCCGTCCGGTTGCACCGGAGAGAACGTACCCAGAGGTTGCGCCTTCTGGCCTTCCGACTCCCGGGGTGGAGTGTTGGTGGTGCGGCGTCACACAAGCCTCCATGCCTGCCCGGCCCGAGAGAATCGCCAGGCCGTCCCGGAAGACCCTGCGGAGTGGGCCACCTTTCCGTGCACCCCCCTAGTGTTCCACCATGGACACGCCCGGGATCGAGGCGGCCCTGGTAAGGGCGGAGGAGAATGTCTCCCGGGGTGAGGGGCTGGATGGCACCGGCTTCTGGGCTGCAGTGCGCCAGGTCAAGGGGAATCGCGAGCTCGCCGAGCGGTACGGGGCCCGGATCGCCACTCTCGACGACGCCGCCTACCGCAATTGGGCCCTCATGGTCGTCCCCTTCGGCTTGGGGACGTTCCTGGCCACGGTTGCGGTGGTCGCTGGGCTGGTCGCTATTGGATTGTCCTACTACCTCGACGGGTTGGCGGCGGTGGTCGTCTTCTATCTGGGCATGGTGGCGATGCTCCCCAGCACCCACGGCCTGGCCCATCTCGTGGTGGGGCGCCTCCTTGGCATCCGCTTCACCAGCTGGTTCGTCGGAAGCGTTCTACGACCTCAGCCGGGGATAAAGGTGGATTACCGGACTTACCTGCTGGCTCCGGCGACCAACAGGGCTTGGATGCACGCCGCCGGGGCGATCACCACCAAGATCCTTCCGCTGGCTTTGCTGGGCGCAGCAATCGCCGCCGGGTTGCCTTCATGGGCGGTCTGGGGCCTAGTGGTGTTCTTCCTGGTGAGCGTGGTTTTCGATATCTTCTGGTCGACGAAGAGCTCCGACTGGAAGCGTTTCAAGAGGGAGATGGCCCTGGCCTAGGGTCATCTCCGGTAGTCAAGGGAATCGAGCCGTCTGTGCGATGCATCTCCTCGTGAGTGGCCACCATGACCTCGAAGTCGAGTGAGTCGATCGCTTCAGCGACGTCGACCGCGATGAGGTGGCGGGTGACCGGCCCCCCTCGACGGTCGAACTGGCGTGCCCGGCGAATCACGTTCGCCGAGGCGTCGTCGATCCGGCGGTGTTGGGCGAGGTGCTCCTCCCAGCTGTGGTTGGCGAACAGCTCGGTGATCCGGGTCGGGTCGGAGACGTTGCGCATCAGCCGCCACCGGTAGGCGCCGGTGCTCAGCCTGACCAGCCGGAGCTGACCCATCACCATGAGGAAGCGGGGATAGTCCTCCTCGTCGATCACCCAGGTGTTGAGCACCACCACCGGGCCGCCCTCGATGTGGGTGCCCTGGTGAGCCGTGGTCGAATCGACGTTGGTGAACTCAGGGGACTCGACGTCCTCGGGGCGCGGCACCCCGAAGCGGGGGGTAGCCAGCCCCAGGGCAATCGACCCCAAGGAGAAGGCAACCAGAGTGCCGGCGGTCCCCACCTGATCGGCGACGACTCCGGAGAGGATCGCTCCCAGCGGGGTGATGCCGGCGAAGGCCAGGGTGTAGAGCGACATCGCCCTACCCCTGATCCACTCCGGGGCCATCAGTTGCGCGGTGGTGTTGAGGGTCGACAGGGTGAGCAGCCAGAAGACCCCGGAGAGCAACATGGCCCCTCCGGCCACCCACAGGTTGGGTGCCACCGCGAGCAGGACCCCGGCCAGCCCGAACGCGGAGATGGTGTAGGGAACGATATGGCTATCGACCGCTGCCACCAGTCGGGGCCGGATGACCACCGCCATGAGAGCGCCGGCACCCATGGCCCCGAGGAGGAGACCAAAGGTGCCGGCGCCTCCTCCCAGGTTGTCGGTGTGGACCGGCAGGATGGCCTGCAACACCGCCGAGGTGACCCCGAACACGGCGACCAGGGCGAGGAGCCTGCGGAAAGGGGGGGTGAAACGGGCGTAACGGATCCCGATGGTGGTGGCGCTCGACACTGAGGCGGTCTCTCTGGCCCGTTCGGTGAGGCTGGGGGCGATGGCCACCAGGACGGCGATCAGGGCCAAATAGGAGAGGGCGTTTATCCCGAACCCCAGGGCGGGGCCGTAGGCGAACACCAGGAAGCCACCGACTGCAGGCCCCACCGCTCGGGCGGCGTTGTACGCCGCCGACTGGAGGGCCACCGCCGAGGCGATCATCCCCCGAGGGACCAGGTCGGGAAGGAGAGCCTGGGCGGCAGGCAAGTTCAGGGCGCCCCCCAGGCCGAGCATAAGGCCGAGGAGGAGGAGCAGCCCGGGGGTCATCCGGCCCAGGTGGCTCAGCACCGCCATGGCAAGAGCGGAGAGGCCCATCACCGACTGGGCGATCAGCATGATTCGGGTGCGATCGAACATGTCTGCCAGGGCTCCCGATGTCAGGGAGAAGAAGAGAAGGGGGAGGGTGGCCGAGGCAACCATGAGGCCCACCCAGGTGCTGGAGCCGGTCAACTCGAACATCAGCCATGACCCGGCCACTGTCTGGATGAAGGTCCCCGTGGCAGAGAAGACGGTGGCGGTCCACATGGCGCGGAACCGGGGGATGCGGAGCGGCGCGGCCGCGGTGCTCACCCGGTCACCCTCTCCGTGACGGCGAACGCCTCGAACCTGCAGCGGTGGCCTGGTACACCGCGGGTGTGGCCGTTGAATCGATGACAGGGCGGTCCTGGTCCGGGGCCATCGGCGTCGATGTTACGACGGGACGGTGTCACACAATCCCCGGCGGCCACCTAGCTTTGTCACCGTGGTTCGTGAGACGGCCTACTTCGTCCAGGACAGGACCGGGCCCGGGGTGCTCGTCCTCCACTCCTTCTGGGGTCTCACCTCATCGGTGAAAGGCCTCGCCGACCGTCTCGCCGATCGGGGCTTCACCGTACTCGCCCCGGACATCAACTTTGGAGAGCTCCCCACCACCGAGAGGGAGGCGGTCGACCACCTGGGCGCGGCCAGCCCCGACCGACTCGCCTCCCTGGTGATGTCCTCGGCTGGCCTCCTCTACGAGAAATCGGCCGAAGGCCCCATCGGCGTGGTCGGCTTCGGCATGGGCGGATCGATGGGACTATGGGCCTCGGTGAGACTCGCCGGCATGGTGGGGGCGGCAGTCTCCTTCTACGGGACCCAGCAGATCGACTTTGCCGGCTCCCGCTCTGCCTATCTGATCCACCTCGCCGAGATCGACGAGTACATCACCGACGACGAGGCGGTGTTCATGGAGGCGACCATGGGGCTCGAGGAACTGCCCGTCGAGGTGATCCGGTACCCGGGGACCCGCCACGGCTTCTGTGAGCCCGATGGTGACAGCTTCGATCCGACCGCCTTCGAGGAGGCTTGGGGTCGCACCGTCGAATTCCTTGTCGAAAAGCTCGAGCCCTGAGCCGAGGCCCAGCCCGGTGGGACGTCCTGGTTCGCCTGTGGAGGGTGTCGCCTCGTAGCTGCGCTTGACTCCAATCAGCCGACTCCAGGTCGGCCCGTAGTGAGGGAGGGTCAGGGGCCTGCAGTCGACAGCTCAACCACCTCGGAGCCCTGGACCACCTCGCCGCTCTGCAGCACCCTGGCGTATACCCGGGATTCCCCATGATGGCGAGTGTGCAACATCCGGGAGAACCGGCCATCGGCGAACCAACCGGCGTTCTTGGCACAGGGCGTGGTGTAGTGGGTGATTTCGATCTCGACCTCGTCGCCGATTCGGTACCTGTTGCCAGGCAGCACGGTGGCCCAGTCGAGACCGGCAATGGTCAGGTTCTCCCCGGCATAGCCGGGGGCGATGGGATGTCCCTCCTCCTGAAAGCGCTCGATGACCTCCAAGGAGAAAAGGCACAACGCCTGGTCGGGTGAGCCATGGTGGACCCGATCTGCCTGTTGGTCGCCCACCACACCGGAAGAGTCGATGAAGGCGTGGCTCACCGCCAGCTTGGGAACCCCGCCCTCCGAGACACTGATCTGGTGGACCACCGGCACGGCCGGCACGCTAATGGGGCCCTGCGTCTCGCGTCACCCGAATTGTCCCGCTCCGGTGACTCCAGGCGGCGGGGTCACCAGGGCGGACCCTGCAGATCGATAGTCCCTTCGGTTGGCCCCTCGCCGACGATGTCCCTGGTCATCACCTGATTGAAGGTGAACTCGACCGTCTCGCCGTGCTGGCGGGTGAGCAGGGTTCCGTGGAAATGCCTCCACCCCATGTTCTCGTAGTAGCCGAGGAGCTCCTCCTGGCAGACCAGCAGCCCGAAGTCCACCTTGGCGTCCTCGGTGAGCCATTCGGTGGCCCGCTCCATTCCCAACGCCGCCAGGCCCATGCCCCGCTTGTCGGGATGGGTCTTGACCCCGCCGATGCCCCCGATGACCACATCGCGGCTGTCGTGGGTGCCCTCACGGGTGAGCACCCCGACGTAGGAGACCAGCCATCCGGAGGCGTCGACCACCCTGACGCCCATGTCCGCTCGCGCCCACTCGAGGTCTCTTCCCGGCCAAGCCCCTGCTTCATCCGGGGGGTAGACGGCCTCGGTGAGCACCCTTAGCTGAGTGGTCTGCTCGTCGGTCCAGCGTGACACCGGGCCGATGGAGACCACCGTCCCGCTTTGGTGACTCATCGTTCGGACATCTCGGCGAGATCGGCCTCCAATGTCTCCCGCTCCTCGGGGTCCTCCACCTCGGCCAGCTTGGACTTGGCCGACTCGAGGTGCTCGGTGAAAGTGTCGAGGTCGTCTACCTCAGCGGCGGCCCGGGCGATCGCCTCATGGGCGAAGCCGGTGACGAACGGGTCGAGGCCATGCTCGACGCAGATCTCGAGTGATCGGTGCCCGAAGCGGAAGGCAAGGTCGGCGTAGCCCAGCACCGCGGCCACCCGTGACACCTGCCAATCGGCAATAGCCCAGCTTCTCGGCTCGCCAACCTGATACCAGTGGTACCTCTGGGCGAAGGCTGCCGAGAGCATCTCCTCCTCCTGTTCCCGGCTGAGACCATCCTGGTCGAGAAGCTCCCAGGTGTGGTTGAAGGCCACCGGAGCCAGGGCACGGTGCCAATCGGCCAGTTCAGCGGGCTCGGGGTGAGGAGCCTGGTCAGTCACATCGACACTTTCACACTGATCTTCCGGGGCATCGCGCCACTTTCTAAGGTGGGGGCTCTGTGAACCCGGCCCACACCTTAGATAGTCATGTCTGATCACACCGACGTAGTTGTGGGCGGGGAGGAGATCCGGATCACAAGTCCGGGGAGGGTGGTGTTCCCCGACCAGGGATGGACCAAGCTCGACATAGTCGATCACTTCATCCGGGTGGTCCCGGGCGCGCTCCGAGGCATCGCCGGTCGGCCCACCATGCTGAAGCGGTACATGACAGACGTCACCGTCGAGCCGATCTACCACAAGCGGGCCGCGGCCAATACCCCTTTCGACACGGTGCAGATCAGGTTCCCATCCCAGCGGCCCGGCCGGATGAACGTCCCCCGGTCCGAAGCCGACGTAGTCCGGCTGGCCCAGCTGGGCTGTCTCGATTTCCATCCCTGGCCGGTCCGGGCCGAGGACACCGACCACCCAGACGAACTTCGTTTCGACTTCGACCCGACACCGGGAGTGGGGTTCGCCGAGGTGAAACAAGCGGTGGCCGGCGCCGGGGAGCTGCTCGACGAGGTCGGACTGGTGGGCTGGCCGAAGACGAGTGGCAGCCGGGGCATCCATGTCTATGTGCGAATCGAGCCGTTGTGGGACTTCTTCCAGACCCGGCGGGCGGTGCTCGCCTTCGCCCGGGAACTGGAGAGGAGGATGGAGGGACTGGTGACCACCGCCTGGTGGAAGGAGGAGCGCCACGGGGTGTTCATCGACTACAACCAGAACGCCCGGGACAAGACGGTGTCCTCAGCCTACGGCGTGCGACCCACAGGATGTGTTTCCGCTCCATTCACCTGGGACGAGCTGGAGGACGTCGAGATCGAGGACTTCCCCCTGGACGGGTTCGCCACCCGCTGGGAGGAGAAGGGTGACCTCACCGATGGGATCGATCTGTCGGCGGGCCGGATCGACTTGCTCATGGAGTGGGTGGCACGGGATGAGGCCAAAGGCCTCGGTGACGCCCCATGGCCGCCCCACTACCCGAAGATGCCCGGCGAGCCACCCCGAGTCCAGCCTTCCAGACAGCGCCGGCCCGATGCCGAGTACTGAGCGACCCAGCTACCTCAGACCGCGTCGCGACGACGCAATGCCCAGGTGAGGGTCGCCCAGCCGAGAAGTAGGACTACGCCCAGCTTGGCCATGCCCCCCCAAAGGCCCGGCTCCACCGGCCCGAGGATCTCGCCGACGGCGGGGGACGGGCTCCCGGGCACCAGGTCGGCGTAGATGGAGACCGCGATCCGCCATATGGAGATCTGAGCGAGACCAGCCACTGCGGAAGCGACGATCAGCTCCACCACAACCACGTATCCCAGGCCGACCAGCAGGGCTCGGGGCACCAGGTATCCGAGAGGCACGAACACTCCCGAATAGCCGATGGCCGCCGCGGCGAACAGGCTGAGCCCGGTGACTGCATATGTGGGATCGACACCCACGGACAGCGCGGAGAGAAAGCTGAGCAGCCAGCCGCCCCCGGCGATGACCAGAGCGGCCAGGGCACCCGCGGCCACCGAGTAGATCGAGAAGGCGGGACGAGCTATCGGCTTCATGTAGATGTAGGGGAGGGTCCCCGCGTCTCTCTCGTCGCGCAGGGTGGCCACGGTGAGGATGAGGACGGCAATGGCGAAGGAGTATCCCCCCGACGCAATGATCTCGGGGTAGGTTGACCCCCGGCGATCGGGAGGGGTGTCGATCGACACCAGCCAGAACACCACGGCAGGGACCGAGGCCAGGGCAAGCAGGGCGATCACCCGTCCCCGGCGCATCAGCCTCCGGTAGAGATGTGAGACCAGCGTCATCGCTTCTCGACCAGGTAGCGGAACACAGACTCCAGGGACTCGTCGGAGGGGCTCAAGCTGGAGAGGGTGATGCCCTTGTCCAGGGCGATCCTGGGGATGGCCAGCGCTACCTGGCGGGCGTCGGAGGCCTCGATCCGCAGGCTGTCACCCGAGACGTGGACCCCGACGACGCCCTCGACTCTCATCAACTCCCCGGCGAGAAGCCGGGGATGGCTGCACTCGATGAAGACCTGGCGGGGCCGGTCGGTCATAGCTGCCCTGATGGTGGCAACGCTGCCCACCGCGGCCAGCCGGCCGTCGACCATGGCGACCACACGGTCGGCCATGCGCTCCACTTCGGCTAGAACGTGGGAGGAGACGATCACGGTGCGCCCGGCATCCCCCAACTCCTTGAAGAGGCGGATCAGCTGGGCCCTCTGCACCGGGTCGGCGCCATTGAGAGGCTCGTCGAGCAGGAGGATCTCGGGGTCGGTGACCAGGGCCGAGGCCACCTTGGCCCGCTGCCGCATGCCCTTGGAGAAATTGCCCAGCTCACGTCGTGCGTCCGAGGTCAGCTCCACCGTGGCCAAGGCCCGCTCGGCGGTCGCCCTGGCGTCCCCATCTCCGGCGAGGCGGGCCGAAGTCTCCACGAAGCGGAGGGCGGTTTCCTGGTCGTACATCGACTCGTCTTCGGGGACAAGCGACATCCTCCGGTAGACGTCCACCTCCGCACGGGGATCCACCCCGAGCACCCGGACCTGGCCTTGGGAAGGTCTCTGCAGACCGGCGATGAGGCGGAGCAAGGTGGTCTTGCCAGCCCCGTTGGGACCCAGCAGACCGGTGACTCCCGGCCCGAAGCCGACGGACACCTCGCTCACCGCTACCTTGAGCCCGAACCACTTGGAGACATCGGTGACCACGATGGTGTCGGTCATGCCAGCCTCCGGTATCGGGAGCGGACGAACCACGCGGCGAGGGCAACCACCACGGCGATCACAACCACCGAAGCCCACACCTCGAATCCGGCGATCTCCGCCGGGTAGTCGACGGTGTCGTTGAACAGGTGGTCCCGGATGATCCGGGGGTGCTGGTCGAGGGCGAGCAGCGAAACCCATCTCGCCCCCGGGAACGAGGCGGTGGCCACCTGTCCGGCGATGCCCCCTCCGGCGATGATGACCCCCAAATAGGCGGCGGCCGCGATTCCCGGTCGGCCGATCACCGCCGACAGGGCGAAGATCAGGGCCCAGTGGAGGGCGACGAAGCCGAGCGCGGTTGCCGGCACCTTCCACAGTACGTCGAGGTTGTCGGCCATGTATCCGAGGAAGCCGTCGGTGGAGATCAAGGAGAGGCCGGTGTGGAGCACGAGCTGAGGGACCAGATATATGGCTCCGACCACCGTGGCGAAGGCACCGACCTTGGCGGTCAGGTAGCCGTCGACGGTCAGGGGTCGGGAGAAGTAGATGGAGAGGACCCCCTTGGTCCGATCGGGGATGAGAAGCGCAGGTCCGGCGAAGGCGATGAACAAGAGGGAGACCCATGAGTAGAAGTCGAAGAGCTCTCCATAGCTGGGCACTCCCGCTCCGATGCTCTCGGCGATGTCACCGATCGCCCAGTGGATGCCGACGAAGATGGCCGCGCTGACGAGGGCGATGCTTATCAGTGTCCAGGGGAACACCTTGTAGCGGCCCTTCCGACCCAGGCCGAATACCCGGCGCAGGCCCTCCTTGTACACCGCCCGTCTCGCTCCCGACGGCCCTCTTCTCGGACCGTCATAGGTCCGATACCCCCGGTCGAAGATCACCTGGTCGCTCACCGGCCCTCACCGGGATGGAGGAAGATGTCCTCGAGCGAAGCCGAGCCGCGGGTCATCCGGACGAGACCGGAGCCGGTGAGAGCGCTCACCTCCACCACCGCCTGCTCCAGGTCGGTGCCGGGGCCGACCACAAGGCTGAGCCCGTCGACGGTGGCCTCAACCCCACGCCCGCGGAGCTCGGCGGCCACCACCTCGGCGTGCTTCAATACCTCGACGAGCACCGTGGGGTTCTTCTCGAACCCCTGGAGTGGCCCGGATCGCACCAGGGCCCCGCCGTCGAGCATCACCACCCAGTCGCAGGTCTGCTCGATGTCGGTGAGGACGTGTGAGCTGACGATGACGTCGATGTCGAACTCGCCGAGTCGCCGGATCAGCTGGAGCATCTGGGCCCGCCCTTCCGGGTCGAGACCCGAGGCAGGCTCGTCGAGCAGCACCAGGTCTGGATCGTGGACGATTGCCTGGGCCAACTTCACCCTCTGTTGCATTCCGGTCGAGAAGTCGCCGAGGAAGCGGAACCTCTCCTCGGCCAGACCGACCAGGAAGAGGGTCTCCGATGAGCGTCGCTTCGCCTCGCGCGGGGGAAGGCCGGCGAGTTGGGCGGTGTAGGCGACGAAGTCGGCCGCGGTCTGGTCCTTGGGAAGGGCGTCGACCTCAGGCATGTAGCCGACCCGGGCGCGCACCTCGAGGGGCTCCACCTCGGGATCGTGGCCCAGCACCGTCACCCGGCCATGGGTGGGGTGGAGCAGGCCGAGGAGGAGCCGGAGCATGGTGGTCTTTCCCGCCCCGTTGGCTCCAACCAGCCCGGTGACCCCGGAAGGGATGGCCAGGTCGAGGTGGCGGAGAGCCACAACCTCGCCGTAATCATGGGTGAGTCCGGTGACCTCCACCACGTTGGCCTGGCGCATCGCCGGCAAGTGTGGCAGGGAGCCTATCCCTCCCGGGAATCAGTTGGGTTGGCCCACAACCCGATCGAAGCCGGGCCCTTCTGGCCGCTCCAGCTGGTCCATGGTGCAGTCGGCGGGGTCCTTATCCGGCCGCCAGCGATGAAACCGGGCGGCGTGGCGGAAACGGTCCCCCTCGAGCTGGTCGTAGCTGACCTCGATCACCACCCCTGGCTGCACCGGTGTCCACGACTTGTCCTTGTCCCCGGTCCAGCGGCTCTGGGCTCCGGGGGCCCGGGCCGACTCTCCAAAGCTGGAGTCGGTGGCCAGCTCCTGGAACCTTTGGAAGATCTCGGTGCGGTCAACGTCGGGGAAACCTGAGCAATGGCCGATGAAGTGGAGCTCACCTCGGTCGTTGTGGAGGCCAAGGAGGAGCGAGCCGATTTTCCCCCCATCCTTGTGCTCGCGGAAGCCCCCGACGACCACGTCGATGGTGCGCCGGTGCTTGATCTTGATCATGGCCCGCTTTCCGCTCTGGTAGGGGGAGTCGGCTGGCTTGGCGATGATCCCGTCGCACCCTGCCGACTCGAACTCGTCGAACCAGCGCCGGGCCACCTCCTCCTCACTCGTCTGCGGGGTGAGGTGCCAGGGATCCCCAAGCGCGGCTGCCAGGTCGACCAGTTGGCGGCGCCGTTCGGAGAAGGGCTCGGGGCGGAGGTCGGTGCCCTCTCGGGCGAGGAGGTCGAAGGCGACCAGACGAGCCGGGGTCGCCTTGCTGAGCATGTCGACCCGGGATGTCGCCGGGTGAATCCGTTGCTGGAGGGCGTCGAAGTCGGTGGCTCCTTCAATCACCACCACTATCTCCCCGTCGACCACGGTTCCCGGCGGTAGCTGCTCGAGCGCCGGGCGCAGCTCCGGGAAGTAGCGAAGCAGGGGTCGCTCGTTGCGGGAATCGAGGCGGATCGCCGGCTCCGACCAGGAGAGCGAGCGAAACCCGTCCCATTTCGGCTCGTAGAGGAATGCGCCCTTGGGCCAGCCCTCGTAGACCCTGGCCTCCATGGTGGCGAGCGGCGCCGCAAATGGGTGTCTCACGTCCCGTCAGTGTATGGCTATACCCTGGGCCCCGGATGCCGGAGCGTCTCAGGTCAGTTGGCGGCGTGGCACTGGAAACGGTGATCGATGCGGCCAGGTCATTCGCCTCCAATCGAGGCGGCCGGATGGCCGCCGCCCTCGCCTATCGGGCGATATTCGCCGTGGCCCCGCTCCTCCTCCTCGCCGTTGGGGTGTTCGGGCTGGTGATCGGGGACTCCGAAGAGGCTCGGGCCGCCATCCTGTCCGATATCGCACGGTTGGCGGGTCAACAGGTCGCCGGGGCAGTCGACCTGCTGGTGGTCTCGGCGGTTCGCTCCGGTGACGTCACCACGGTGGTCGGGGTGGTGTTGTTCGTCTGGACCTCCTCGACGCTGTTCATGGAAGTGCAGAACAGCCTCAACGACGTGTTCGGGGTTCCCTCCGAGAAGACCGCCGGGTTCCTCGGCTTCGTCAGGAGGAGAGCCATCGCCATCGCCTGGTCGCTCAGCTTTGGGCTTCTCCTGGCGTTCTTGTGGCTGTTCAACTCGGCGTGGTATTGGATCGCCTCACTGCTCCCAGATGGGTTGGCCCACTTCGAGCAGCTCTTGGGTTGGGTGGCCCGGCTCTTGTCCCTGCTGGTTCTCCCCGGGCTCTTCTACCTGATGTTCCGAACGATGACCCGGGCAGCGGTGCGCCGCCGGGCGAAGGTCATCGGCAGTCTCTTCACCTCGGTCGTCTTCCTGCTCACCGCCGTTGGCGTCGGGGTGTACTTCAGCTGGGATGCCGACACCGCAGCCCCCCAGATCGCCGGCTCATTCTTCATCGTGCTTCTATCCGCCTACGTTCTCTCCGCGGTGATGTTGTTCGGTGCACAGGTGATCCGGGCATACGACGATCGTCTCCAGGGCAAATAGGCTGGTTGTCATGTCTGTCGACATCGCCGGCTTCTTCGCCGACCTCAAAGAGCACGCCACCGAGCATGGCTTCCACGTCCATGACGAGCGGCATTTCATGGAGACCTACTCGCTCCGTCAGTCCTGGGAAGTGGACGTGCACCCCGAGTCCGGCTGCGGAGGCCCCATCGACCTCCACCTGGCGTTGGACGGCGATCCCAAGGTCATCCTTTCCCTACGCGACCGTCTCGACGAGATGACCGACGACTTCGAGGAGCCGGAGGACGACTATTACCTCGACCTGTATTTCAATTGGGCGCTTCCGCCATTGCACAGGCCACCGGACCTTCTCGTCCTGGCAACCGATATCGCTGGCATCGCCGGCACCGTCCTCCCCATCGAGGTCTCGGCCATCGACTCGTTCGCCGCAGTCACCGATGCCCCCGAGCGCAGGCTGATGGTCCAGGGCAAGACCAGGGTCAGCCTGGTCGACGTGGTGCTCGGACGGGAACAGCTGTGCGATGTGCTCGACAGCTCGCGCGAGATATCCATGTACCTCCTCGACCGGGTCGAAGGGTGGATGGAGGTCTGAGGAGGACCGGCTAGAAGATCAGCCGGTACAGCGCCCACACCCCGAGGGCGCCCGTGGTGCCCGCCAGGGTGTAGAAGAGGGCTCTTGTGATCGGGCGGGCCTGAGGGGCTCCGTCGGGCCCGGATACCACTTCACCCAGCTCATCACCCTCGGACCGGGCCTGGGTCGCCGCAGTCGCCGAGGGCCTCGCCGCCAGCGGCTGACCCAGACCCACCGCGAACAGGTCGGGCCGGTTTGGGGTGAAGACCAGGCTCTCGTTGTCGGCTGTGATTGTGTATTTCCCGTCCCCGCGATGGGCGATGGTGAACTCCCCGATCGACCATTCGCCGATCTCGGTCCCGTTGGTCGACATGCGTATGCCGTCGTCCTCCAGGCCGATGATCACCGGCACCTGATCGTCGTTCAGGGTCACGACGCCGTCGAATATGGGCAAGCGCAACACCCCCGTTGCTTGTGACTCCTGACAAAATAGGCGATTCCGGCCAGTTGTGAAGCCCTGAGAGCTCAGAAGTGGGAGGACACGGTCGCCACTACGATGGCGGCATGGCTCCAACCGACGATGGATCCTGCCTCGTCGTGGTCGGTGACGACGGCTCGGCCGTGTCCGACACGGTCTGGGAATGGCTCACCGCCCATCCCTGGCCCGGGTGGAGGGTTGAGGTGATGACGGCCGACGAATCGGAGATCGTCTGGGGTGAACCCCCAATGGTCACAGCCTGGTCACCACCCTGGGCCAGGTCCAAGTCTGTTGAAGGGGCCGTCGGGGTGGGTTATGCCAGGTTTGCCGGTGACCCTCGGCCAATGCTCGGAGATCGAGGGGACGCCGACCTGATCGTGGTGGGCAGGAGCAGCCGGATGACCAGGGGTCGGGCTCTGGGAGGGACCACCGAGTGGCTTCTCCACCACCCACCTGCCCCGACTGCGGTGATCGGAGACGGTTCTCCGGTGGAGGAGGTCACCATCTGCGCCGACGGCTCCGAACACTCCAAGGCTGCGGTGACCGCTTTCACCTCCTGGCCGATGGCAGCCCGGACCGCGGTCACCGTTCTAGCAGTCGACGATGGCCGCGCCCAAGCCGACACCAGCGCCGCCGAGGCGACCGAGATTCTGGCCGGCAAGGTTGCCTCGGTGACCGCCGTCGTGACCCAGGACTTTCCCACGGCGGCCATCTTGCGCCACCTGGACACCACCCGGCCCGACCTGGTTGTCCTGGGGACCAAGGGCCTCACGGGTTGGAAGCGCCTCCGTCTCGGTTCGACCGCAGGGGCCGTGGTCCGGGGAGCAGCCTGCAACGCCATGGTGGCCTCGGCGGGGGGGGCGTGAGCCCGCCTTCGCTTCTTGCCGTCTCCGAGGGCAGCGGGCACACCTTTGCCAGCTTCGACGTCCCCCCCTGGGTCTGGCTCGCCTTCGCCGCTTTCGTCGGCGCCCTCCTCCTCGTCGACGTGCTCCTCGTCCATCGCAAGCCCCATGTCATCAGTCTGCGTGAGGCTGCCATCGAGTCGTCGGTGTGGATCGCCATAGGGCTGGGATTCACCCTGGTCATCCTGTCGTGGCAGGGAGGCCAGGCCGCGGGGGAGTACCTGGCCGGCTATCTCATCGAGAAGAGCCTCTCGGTCGACAACGTCTTCGTCTGGGCGGTGATCCTCAGTTACTTCTCGGTCCCGCCCCAGTTCCAGTTCAGGGTCCTCTTCTGGGGGATCTTCGGTGCCCTGGTCCTGAGGGCGGTGTTCATCTTCGCTGGCATCGCCTTGATCGACCGGTTCGACTGGATCCTCTACGTCTTCGGGGCATTCCTGCTCTATACCGCGGTCAGGATCGCCCGCCATCGGGAGGTGGAGGTCCACCCGGAGCAGAACCCGGTCCTCAGACTGGTACGACGGGTGATCCCCTCGACCACCGAGTATGACGGACAGAAGCTGTTCACCAGGCAAGCGGGGCGACTGCTGGCCACACCCCTTTTCGCCGTGCTCATCCTCATCGAGTCGACCGATGTCGTGTTCGCCGTCGACTCGATACCGGCGATCCTGGCCGTCAGCCGGGAGCCGTTCATCGTCTTCTCGTCCAACGCCTTCGCCATCCTCGGGCTCAGGGCGCTCTACTTCCTCCTGGCGGGGATGGCGGGTCGTTTCCGCTACCTCAACCTCGGACTCGGGGTGATCCTGGGGTTCGTTGGGATCAAGATGATCCTCGCCCAGTGGTATCACTTCCCCATCGTGGTCAGCCTGGGCTTCATCACCCTGGTGCTGACGCTGACCATTGTCGCTTCGTTGCGCGCCGATCGTCGTGAGACCTCGCTGGACGAGTCGGTGGGCCCTCCTAGCTGAGCACCCGACGGCAGCTCCACGCCTGCCAGTAGTACTGGCCCAACTCCTCAAACCGCTTGGCCAGCCAAGCCGCCGAGGCGATGTTGGCCTCAGGTTCGAAGACGCTGGCGTCGGGGTAGCCCGCCTTGGGTGCGGTCGACGCCCAGGTGGAGGGGAGAAACTGGAAAAGCCCACCGGCGCCCGAATAGGGGTTGTAGGCGTTGGGGTCGCCGTTGCTCTCGCAGTTGATGATGGCCAATGCCTCCTCGACACGGTCTGAGGGGAAGAACTCGACGACGAGGGACCGCCACCTCTCCACCGCCGGCGGGTGGTTCCAGGGACCGCCCCCTCCCGGCGTTGGCGGATTGGTGGTAGCTGTGGTGGTCGGAGTGGTGGCAGCCGGTGGGGTGGCACCAGGTGAGTTTGCCCCCGGTGAGGTGGTGGTCGTGGTCGGGCTTCGGGCCTGCTGACGCTGATCCTCATCGGCTCTGGCCCTGGCCAGCTCGACCGCAGTGAGGGCGGCCCGGTACTCACTGTCGGCGGCACCAGCGCGGCGGACGCTTGCGGCGACGTGGGCATCGGCTTGTTGGTATAGAAGGGCCAGCCGCTCCACCTCGGAGTGGACCTGCTCTTGGAGGACGGCGTAGTCATCCTGCTGGGCCAGGTAGACCTGCTGGAGCTCCTCGAGGCTCCGTCGCTTGATGAACAGCTCGTCGGCCTTGGCCCGGCCACTGCCCACCACGTCCTCGACCACCGAGGACACCACCATGGCGTGTTCTACCGAACTGGTTCCCACCAGGGAGAGCGAAGGCGAAGATAGGACCGTCATGTAGGCGTCGACCGCTTGGTGCTCGATCTGCGTCTGGATGGCCGCTAGCTCGACGTCGGCGGTCCCTACCCGATGGGCGAGCCTGTCGAGGCTGGCCCCCACCTCGGAGAGGGCCGCCGCCAGGTCGTTGGCCCGGGCGATGCTATCCGCGAGCTGGGCCTCGATCTCGGCGCGGTTGGCCACCGCATCGTCAACCAGGCCATCGGCCACCTCCACCTGGCGGCCGGCATCCTCGAGCTGGTCCTCGGCCTTTTGCAGATCAAGTGCGATCGCGGGCTGGCCGGTGGTCCCGGCGACGACCGCAACGACTAGAGCGAGGAGAACAGGGGGCATGCGGAGACGCATCGACAGCCAAGGCTAACCAGCGACCTGCGCCTGTGACACCTCGGATGGGATACGCTCGGTCCGTGACCCGGGCCAACGTCTCCTCAGGATCCCCGTATGAGGGCCGATACGGCTTCTCCCGGGCAGTGCGGGTTGGGCAGAGGGTGACGGTGGCGGGCACCGCACCGATCTGGCCGAACGGCACCGTGGACCCTGATCCCGGAATCCAGGCTCGCCGCTGTCTGGAGATAATGCTCAGCGCCCTCGCCGAGGCCGGAGGCCGTCCCCAGCACGTGGTTCGCACCAGGATGTACATCACCAGGGCCTCCGACGGTGACGCGGTGGGCGAGGCCCATGGTGAGGTGTTCTCGGATATCCGGCCGGCGGCGACCATGGTGGTCGTGGCCGCGCTGCTCGACCCTCGTTGGCTGGTGGAGATGGAACTCGAGGCGGTCCTCGATGGTTGACATGGGGTAGACAGACAGGAGGCCCACATGTTCGGAACAGCCAAGTCGGAGATACCGGCGCCCTCGAAGGCGCTCCCCGGTCGCGATCGGCCGGTGGAGGTGCCTCGGGCGCACTTCGTCAACAGTCGACCGCTCACCGGTCCCTTCCCCGAGGGAAGTGAGGTGGCCGTTTTCGGTATGGGCTGCTTCTGGGGGGCCGAGAGACGTTTCTGGTCCCTCCCCGGGGTGTACACCACCTCGGTGGGCTATGCCGGGGGTTCCACCCCAAACCCCAGCTACGAGGAGGTGTGCACCGGGCGGACCGGCCACGCCGAGGTGGTGATGGTGGTCTACCACCCCGACCAGGTGTCCTACGACGAGTTGCTTCGGGTGTTCTGGGAGACCCACGACCCCACCCAGGGTTACCGGCAGGGCAACGACGTCGGCACCCAGTACCGGTCGGCGATCTACACCACGACCGACGACCAGCTCGACCAGGCGAAGAGGTCCCGGGACATCTACCAGACCGTGGTCGGCGCCGAGGGTTTCGGCGAGATCACCACCGAGATCGGGCCTCTCGGCGACTACTTCTACGCCGAGGACTACCACCAGCAGTACCTGGGGAAGAACCCCCACGGATATGACTGCCACGCCAACACCGGCCTGGCCTACCCTGGCCTGGGTTAGGGTCAGGCGCCGAGGACCCGGATCGCCGCGGCAACCTGACGGACCACGTCCAGGTCGGAGAGAGCGTCGAGGGCGGCCCGGTGGGAGGCCTCCGACGCCGGGTGGGTGACGAAGATCAGGGTGGCGGTCTCGCCCCGGCCGAGTTGCACCATCGACTCGATGGAGACCCCCAGGTCGCCGAAGGTGCCGGCGATGCTGGCCAACACCCCGGGCCGATCGGCCACCTCGAGACGGATGTACCAGCCCGATTCCAGCTCGGAGAAAGGTCGGATCCGGGTCTCCCCAAACCGGATCCGGGGTGGAGCGGGGACTCCGGTGAGCAACTCGCGGGAGGCTTCGAGGATGTCGCCCAAGACCGCGGTGGCGGTGGGCCCGCCCCCCGCACCCGGCCCAGCGAAGAGGAGCTGGCCGACGCCCGGCCCTCGCAGGTAGATCGCGTTTTGTGAGCCGTTGATCGCGGCGAGAGGGTGAGCGAGGGGAACCAGGGTTGGGTGAACCCGGACCACGATCCCCGATCCCGTGTCGCTGGCGATGGCGAGCAGCTTGGGCAGGTAACCAAGATCGACGGCGAATGCCACATCGGCGCGATCGAGGCCGTCGATCCCCTCGGTGTGAACGGTGTCCTTGCCTACCCAGGTGCCAAAGGCGAGCGAGGCGAGGATCGCCGTCTTGGCTGCGGCATCCGCCCCGGAGACATCGGCAGTGGGGTCGGCCTCGGCGTAACCGAGCTCCTGAGCCTCGACGAGGGCATCGCGGTAGTCGGCGCCCTCCTGGCACATCCTGGTGAGGATGAAGTTGGTGGTGCCGTTGACGATCCCCACCACCTCGGTGAGCCGCTCCCCGGCCAGCGACTCCGAAAGGGGCCGGATGATCGGGATCGCTCCTCCCACTGCCGCCTCGAAGAACAGCGAGACACCTTTGGAATCCGCCTGCTCGATCAGTTGGTCACCTCGGGTGGCGACCAGCTCCTTGTTGGCAGTGACCACCGGCTTCCCTGCCTCGAGGGCTCGCATCACCAGGCCACCGGCCGGATCGAGCCCGCCCATCAGTTCGACCACCAGGTCGACGTCGGGGTCGTCGACCACCAGTGCTGGCTGGTCGGTGAGGACCCCCCGAGGCACCGTGTAGGGGCGCTCCTTGCTCAGGTCCCTCACCGCCAGGTGTCGCAACTCGAGGTCGAGGCCCGACTTGTCGGCGATGGCCCTACTCTCGGTGAGCAGGCGCTGGGCCACCGCCCCACCGACCACCCCGCCTCCGAGTATTCCGATGCCAACCTTCACCACCGTCTCCGACTGGACAGGCGGGGAGTGTAAGGGCCGCCGGGCCTGGGTCAGGTTGCCGCGGTCACCGCGGCCACCACGTCGGCCGGCCCGGCGTCCTCGGGAATAGCCAGCTCGATGTCTGGGGTGACCCCAACTCCGCCGAAGTCGAGCCCTTCAGGGGTCAGCCAGCGGGCGATGGTCAGCTTGAGGGCCCCCCCGTTGGATAGCCCGTAACGCTGCTGGACGGTGTTCTTCCCGAAGGTGCTCTCGCCGAGGAGGGTGACCCGGCCCCGCTCCTGGAGCACCGCCGAGACCACCTCCGAGGCCGAGGCACTTCCCTTGTTGACCACCACCTCCACTTCGATTCCCTCGGGGACGATGGGCCGTCCAGTGACCTCGTAGGTGAGCTGGCGGTCGGGCCCGGCGGTGACCACCACCAGGCCGTCGGGCAGAAACACCGAGGTGACCCCGATCGCGGTGTCGAGGAGCCCACCGGGATTGTCCCGAAGGTCGATCACCAGGCGGTCCACCCCCCGGGCGAGGAGATCGATCACTGCAGCCTCGAAGGCCTCATCGGCTTGGTCGGAGAAGGTGTACAGCTTGACGTATCCGACACCGTCGACCACCTCGTGCTCCAGCACCGGGATCCGCACCGCGGCTCGCACGATGGTCACCTCCAAGGTGTCTCCGGCCCTGTCGATGGTGAGGGTCACCGGGGTCCCCGCCGGTCCGCGTACCCGGGAGGTGACCTCGTCGAGGTTCCAACCGATTATCGACTCCCCGTCGACACCGACGATGACGTCGTCGCGCTCCAGTCCGGCGGCTCGCGCCGGAGCTCCCTCGATGGTGGAGACGATGAGGAGGCGGCAGGACTCGGAGATCACCGAGCACTGTTTGTTGTCGCCTTCGATGCTCTCGTCCTCCGCGGAGACCAGCGCCCCGATCCCCTCGATCTCGCCGTGGTCCTCCTCCTCGAGGCGCTCCAGTGCAGCCGCGGTGAAGTAGGCGGAGTTGGGGTCCAGGGCATGTCCGACGATAGAAGCCACCATCACCTCGGCCGTGGTGGCGGTGTCCAGCCCGGCCGAGCCGGCCAGCTCGCAGGTTGCCTGGAACTCCTCACTGGGAAGGGCGCAGGTCAGCGAATCGGACGAGCTCCCCGGTTCGATCGAGGCGAGGCCTTCGGCGGCGGCGGCGGCCATCGCCCCCGGGTCGACGGGGTCGACGTAGTGGCGACGGATCAGGTCGAAAGCCTCACAGACGATGACCACCTCCGAGGCGGGGGCGTCACAGCCGACGGTCTCCAACGGTCGTTCCTCGCCGCTGGGCCCGCTCACGGTGGTCGACCCGGTGGTGGGCGGCACCGAGGCGGTCGAGGTGGGACCGGCTGTCCCACCCTGGCAACCGGCGAGGACCATCAGGCCGAGCAGAGCAGTCAGGATCCGACTTCGACTCATCGCAGTGTCTCCAGGGCGGCCTCGACCAGCTCGACGATGCCCATGCTCACCGGCAACTCGAGCTCACGGTCGGGTATCAGCCCCCCGTCGCCGACGGTGAGACCGTCAGGCGTAGCCCATCTGGCCACGGCGATGTCCAGCTCCCCACCGTTGCGAAGGTCGAAGGGTATCTGGATGGCGTCCTTGCCGAAGGTCGAGGTCCCCACTATCGCCGCACCCCGCCGGGCCCGGAGAGCGCCGGCGAGTATCTCGGCAGCCGACGCGGTGCCCTGGTTGACCAACACGATCAGCCGGCCATCGTGGGCCAGGCCGTCCCCGGTCACCTCGTAGATCTCGCTGTCGTCGGCGTAGTTGGCGACCAGAACCGTTCCCGAGGCTATGAACTCCGAGGCAACTTCAACCACCGAGGCGAGGTACCCGCCGGGGTTGTCCCTGAGGTCGACGACCACGGTCCCCGCCCCCGAAGCCGCCAGCGACTCGAGCCCCAGCCGGACCAGGACCGGCATGTCCTCCTCGAAGTCCGGTATCCGCAGGTACGCAACGCCAGGCAAGGGGATGTCGACCTCCACGGTGGGCACCACCACTTCGCCGCGGTCAACGTCGATGGTGAGGCGCCGGCCGTCCCTCTCCACGGTGAGACTGACCTGGCCCTGCTCATCACCGGCAATGTGGCCGGCCGTGGCGGCGAACCCCTGTCCGTCGACGGAGGTCCCGTCTACCTCGACGATGACGTCACCGGCGAGCAGCCCGGCGTCCGCCCCGGGGTTGTCCTCGAGGACGAAGACCACCTTGAGGGGGCAGGCCGGTGAGAGCCGGGCGCACCGCGACCCGGCGGCGTCGGTTGCATCGAGGAGCACCCCGACCCCGCCGACCACCCCGTTGCCACGGAAGGCAGTGAGCTGGTCGGGGGCCAGGTAATAGGTGAACGGGCCCAGACCGTCCTCGACCATCGTCGCCACCACATGGTCCATGAGCTCGCCGACTTCGATCCCGGTCGCGGCGACCACATCGGCTAGCCGGTCGCAGAACTCCCTGTAGGCCGGGTGGGGGACGGCGCAGAACAATGTCCGGGGCAGCGGCGACTTCCCGAGGTTTCCCAGGTCGTCGTCGAGGGCGGTGATGGCCAGGCCCGCCAGCCACTCCGGGTCGAGTGGCTGATCGACGTGCCAGGTCTGGAGGAGCTCATACACCTGGCACAACGCAGAGAAGGTGATCGGCGGCGAGGAACAGCCCTGAACCTCGACAGGCAACGTCGCCGCCGACGTCGGGGGTTGGGGGAGGGTGATCGTGGTCCGGGGGTGGTCCGGGGTGGTGGTGGAGGTTGCCGATGTCCCACCGCAGGAGACCAGGGCGAAGCAGACGAGGACTGTGAGGCGACGCACGACACCCATTATGCGGACCAGCCCGCGGTTACCGTTCCCCGGTGACCCTGCGAGTGGTCTTGCAACTTCCCGGTGGCGAGCCGGTGGTGAGGGACGTCGACCGCGGTGAGTGGGCCGAGCCGGTAGGCGAGGCCGACGACGTGGTCGGGGAAGGCATGTGGGCCCTTCCCGGCCTGGTCGACGCCCACTCCCATATCGCCGCGGCCCGCCTCGACTACTCCCCTGGCTCGCTGGAAGGGGCCAGGCACCGCGCCAGGGAGGCCTTGGAGGCCGGGGTCATGCTTCTCCTCGACAAGGGATGGACCGACGACGTCGCTATCAGACTGATGGAGGAGATGCCACCCGGTGAGCGCCCCGATATCGAGGCAGCCCGGGTGCTGATCGCCTCGACTGGTGGCTATTACCCGGGGTTCGCCCGTGAGGTGACCGCCGAGGAGTTGACCGCGGCGGTCACCGAAGAAGCCCGGGACGGGAGGGGTTGGGTCAAGCTGGTCGGTGACTGGCCACGGCGGGGTATCGGCCCTCAGTCGAACTTCACCGAGCATCAGCTTCGGATAGCGGTGGAGACCGCCGACACCCACGGAGCGAGGGTGGCGATCCACACCATGGCGCGAGAGGTGCCTTCGCTTGCAGTCGCCGCCGGTGTCGATTCGATCGAGCACGGCTTGTTCCTCACCCCCGCCGACCTGGCCGCTCTGGGGGCCAGAGCCGGCATGTGGGTTCCCACCGTACTTCGGGTCGAGGAGACCATCACCCAATTGGGCGCGGACTCCTCGGGAGGGCGGTTGTTGAAAGAGGGACTGCGCAACGTCCGTCGCCTCCTCGCCGAGGCGGTCGATGCCGGGGTCCATGTGCTCACCGGGACCGACCTGGTTGGAACGCCCGCCGAGGTGGCCGCCGAAGCGGTGGCCCTGGGCGGTTTCGGGCTCTCCCCGCGACAGGTAGTCGATGCGGTGTCGCTGTCCGGGATGCGGGCGACAGGGAGGCCGTCAGGATTCGAGATAGGCGCTCCCGCCGACGCAGCGCTCTTCCCGGCCAATCCTCTCGAAGGGGTAGGAGTGCTGGCCCACCCCGCGCTCGTGGTACGCCACGGGGTGGCGATATGAGGCTGGTGCTGGCCTCGAGCTCCTCACGCCGGGCCGATCTCCTGACCATCCTCGGGGTGAGCTTCGAGGTGGAGCCCCCGGAGGTCGACGAGGCTCGGCTCCCCGAGGAGAACCCCCAGGCCTTCGTGGAGCGGCTCGCCCGCGACAAGGCTCTCGCCGTGGTCGTCCCCGGTGCGGTAGTGGTTGGCTGTGACACCGCGGTGGCTCACGAGGGGAGGATCCTGGGCAAGCCGGTTCACCCCGAGGAGGCCCGCTCGATGCTGCGCCGGATCCAGGGACAGAGTCACGAGGTGTTCACCGGGATCGCGGTGGCCACCCATGAGGGACCTGCACCCGTGGTCCACTCGGCGGTAGATGCCACCGAGGTGACTTTCCTTCCCATGACCGAAGAGGAGATAGTGGAGTACGTGGCTTCCGGAGAGCCGATGGACAAGGCCGGGGGATACGCCCTCCAGGGTCGGGGCGGGTTGTTCGTCGAATCGGTGTCCGGAAGCCCATTCACCGTGATCGGTATGCCGCTCCACCTCCTCCCCAGGCTCCTGGGACGTCACGGGCTCGATCTGGGCACATTCCGCGTCGCCGGTTAGGTTTCGTCCGGATGCGAAGGATCCTTCTCGCCGTGGCGGTGATGGTCGGCGCCTGCAGCCCCGACGATGCCCTCGAGAGCACCACCACCACCACGGAGATGACCACCACCCTGGCCACCAGCACGAGTCTCGCGGTCTCCACCTCGGTCACGGTGGCCGCCACCACCACGACCACCACCTCGACCACCTCGACCACCTTGGCCGGCGGGCTGGAGGGGAATTGGGCCGCCCATCCCCTCATCACCACCGGATTCGGTGCCCTGGGTTGGTGGGATGGGCGCTGGCTCTCGGCCGAGGACGAGGGAGAGCTCCCGGTGGCCGGTGGCGAGGATTACCAGGTGGTGACATTGGGGGCGGTGAGGATCACCCGGGGTGGCCCCCAGCTGCTCACCTGCGCTCCGCTGGATCGGATCGGCGTCGAGTTGGAGGACCCTGATCTGCTCGGGGAGTGGCCCGGGCCCTACGGCGTTGCCATCTCCGCCCCCTGGGAGGTGAGACCCCACCTCTTCGAGTCGATCACCGACAACGGGATCTATGCCGGGCTGGCCCGTGACCTCCTCGCCGCCAGGGGCCTGCCGGTGGGCAATCCCCGGGTCAAGCAGCTCTACCGGTTAGATCTGGAGGGGGACGGTATCAACGAGGTGCTGGTGGTGGTGGAGGACATTCAGGGCGACTATCTGCCTCGTGCAGGGGACTACTCGATGGTTTTCCTACGCCGGGTCGCCCATGGTGTGGTCCACACCGCCATCCTGGGCGAATCCGTCAACACCGACGAGACCACCTACCCGATAGGCTTCAGCGTCGGCGGCGTCGGCGACCTCAGCGGGGATGGCAAGATGGAGATCGTGGTCAACGCGGCCTACTTCGAAGGGATCGACGTCGAGGTGTGGGAGTATGTCGACGACGATCGCGGGCCGGTTAGACAGCTCGACATGGGATGCGGCAGCTGATGGAGAACCCGTTCCTCGATCGCCCCACCTTCGTCGGTCTCACCGGAATTGAGCTCACCGAGGGGTCACCGGACCGCGCCGCTGGTCGCCTGGTGCTCACCGACGACCACCATCAGCCCTACGGGGTGGTGCATGGTGGGGTGTACTGCACCCTGGCCGAGACGATCGCCTCTACCGGGGCCGCGGTGTGGGCGATGGCGCAGGGCATGGCGGGTGCGGTGGGTGTGAGCAACAACACCAACTTCATCCGGCCCACAACATCCGGGGTGCTCCTCGCCGAGGCCACACCGGTGCACCGGGGCCGAAGCCAGCAACTTTGGCAGGTTGACATCACCCGCGAGGAGGACGGGAAGCTGGTGGCGCAGAGCCAGGTGCGTCTACACAACGTCAACGACCTGGCTGCCTTCTAGGCAGCCGGATCGATCCGTCTCCGCAGCGCCCGACGGAACGCTTCGCGGTCGACACCGGCCATGTCCAGGATCCTGATCGCTCTCTCCGTGCCCGGGAGTGAGGTCAAGGCCAGGGCAATGTGCTCGGCGCGAATCCTGCGGTCCTCGAGGGCGACAGCTTCACGAAGCGAGTTCTCGAGCACCTTCTTGGCCGATCCGGTGAAGGGGAGATGACGCTTCCTGTGTCGGGGGAACGGCTTTCCGCTTTTCCCCGGATCGGCGATCACCCCGACCGAGCGGAGGGCGGCCTCCTCGAGACTCCTCCAAGCCCGCCGGATGTCGTCGGCACTCGTGCCCAGGTCCGCCAGCGCACCGCCGTCGGGATCGAACAGCGCAACCAGGAGGTGTTCGGCACCGATGTAGGTGTCCGACCGGTGGGCAGCCTCGACCTGGGCGGCCACCACGGTGCTCCGGGCTTCACCGGTGAAACGCTCGAACATCACAACCTGCCGTGCTTCTTGTGGACCGCCTGTCGGGAGACTCCCAACGCGTCCCCGATCTGCTGCCAGGTCCAGCCCTGGCGCCGCGCCCTGGCCACATGGGACTCCTCGAGTCGGTCGGCCAGGCGCCTCAGGGCGAGCACCGCCTCGAAGCCCTGGGACGGATCGGTGTCGGAGGTGACGGTCGTCGGTGAGGACACGACTGTCATCCTAGGTTGACACGCCGAGCTCTGTCAACCAAGGTTGACCCCAGTAGTATCGGCGGCGATGGCGCTCACCATCGGACCCCTGCTCGTCGAGCCTCCCGTGGTCCTCGCCCCGATGGCGGGGGTCACCAATGCTCCCTTCCGCAGGTTGTGCCGCGAGTTCGGCGCCGGCCTCTACGTCTCGGAGATGATCGGTGCCCGGGGCCTCGTCGAGGGTAACCCCAAGACCCTCGACATGGTCCGCTTCGCCGAGGACGAGCGACCCCGGTCGATCCAGCTCTACGGGACCGACCCGGGCTCGCTGAGTGAGGCGGTGGCTCACCTGGTAGAGCGGGTGGGTGTCGACCACATCGACATGAACTTCGGGTGTCCCATGGCCAAGGTCACCCGTCACGGCGGAGGTGCCGCCCTGCCTTGGAAGACCGACCTGTTCCGATCGATCGTTCGGGCAGCGGTGGCCAACTCCGGGGCGGTGCCGGTCACCGTGAAGTTCCGCAAGGGCATCGACGACGACCACCTGACCTTCGTCGAGACCGGACTGATCGCCGAAGAGGAGGGCGCTGCCGCGGTCGCCCTTCACGCTCGCACCGCCCGTCAGCTCTATTCGGGAGAGGCCGACTGGGGGGCCATCGCTACCCTCAAGAAAGCCGTCTCCTCGATTCCGGTCTTGGGCAATGGCGACATCTGGACCGCCGACGACGCCTTGGAGATGATGATTGTCACCGGGTGCGATGGAGTGGTGGTGGGTCGCGGCTGCCTGGGCCGTCCTTGGCTGTTCCGCGACCTGGCCGACGTTCTCGCCGGACGTGAGCCCAAGGAGCCACCCAACCTCGGAGAGGTGAGCGAGATCATGGTGCGTCATGCCGGTCTGCTCGAGGACCACTTCGGCCCCAGAGGGATCACGCTCTTCCGCAAACACACCTCCTGGTATCTGAAGGGGTTTCCGGTGGGCCCGACCCTGCGCGATGACTTCTCCCGGGTGACCTCGGTGGACGAGCTCGCCGACCTCGTAGGCGAGCTGAACCCCGAGGTGCCATACCCTGTCGAGGCCCACACCATGGTTCGGGGACACAGCCAAGGACCTCGACCGGTAAGGGTGCCTGATGGGTTTCTCACCAGCCGACAGATCGAGGCACCCCTTCCCATTGGCGCCGAAGACCCCGTCAGCGGTGGCTAGCCGCTGGGTCGCTCGCTCCTGCGTCGCTCGCTCC
>CAZNDH010000005.1:0-2294 GCA_964571765.1 uncultured Acidimicrobiaceae bacterium | reverse complement strand
GTCGCTCGCTCCTGCGTCGCTCGCTCCGAGTATCTGTGCCGCAACATCGTTTACTATGTAAACAAAGACAACTATGTAAACAGCCCAAACTGTGTTGTAGCCTCCACCCATGCCCAGATACGACGCCGCACCCACCGTCGCTGCCGGGCTTCTCCGGCTGGCGCGACACAAGGCCGCACTGACCCAGCGTGAGTTGGCCGAGCGGGCCGGTGTCACTCAGCAGGCCATCTCTGCTTACGAGACTGGGAGGATGGAGCCCACCCTGCCCACCCTGCAGCGGCTCCTCGCTGCAGCCGGCTTCGAGATGAGGATGGGTCTGGAACCGCTGTCCGACGATGCCTACCAGCAATGGCTGGAGGCGCTTCCCGATGAGACTCGCGTCGAGGTCGATCGGGCATCCCGCCAACGTGCCGCCGATGCCCGGCTCCGGCGCATCAGAGGTCGATGATGGCTGCACCGGGCGTCGACCCCGAGGCCATCCTGGAAACGCTGGGCCGCCACCGGGTGGCATTTGTCGTGGTGGGCGGTTACGCCCTCGAGTTGTGGGACGTCGCCGTCCCTCCCACCATGGACGTGGACATCACTCCGGAGCGGAGCCGCGTCAACCTACGCCGTCTCGCCATCGCCCTCGACGAGCTCGGTGCGCGGATCAGGGTCACCGGCTCCGACCCGGTCGCGGTGCCAGGTGGCCTCACCGCCGAGATGCTCGGGGAGGTGACCGTGCTCAACCTGGTCACCAGGCACGGCCCGTTGGACATCACCGTGGTCCCGGCGGGCACCGGGGGGTACCCCGATCTGGCGGCCCGGGCGATCACCGTCGAGGTGGGGGACACCAGGGTCGAGTTGGCGCACCTGGAGGACGTGGCTCGCTCCAAGGAAGCCGCAGGCAGGCCCAAGGACATCATGGTCCTTCCCGCCATCTGGGATCACTTGAGCCGACGACGCTGACCCAGAGGTTGTTCGAGACCGTTCAATTTCGAGTGGCCAAACCGGCTGCCGCGGTGAGGAACAGGTGGGCCATGGTGTCGACGGTGAGAAAGCCGATGTCGGCCTCGGGGTCGACCTCGACGAAGTCCATGGCCACCACCTTCGGGTTGGCGGCACAACGCAACACTCCTTCGGCCAGGTGCCGCACAGTCAAACCTCCCGGTCTCGACCCGGGACAGCCCGGGGCCAGGGCCCGGTCGAGCACGTCGATATCGACATCGACATAGACCCGGTCACACCCGGCAAGACGATCGAAGGCCCCATCTACGACCGCCGTCATCCCTGTCCCCTCCACGTCGGCAACCGTCACCACCGAGATGCCCTGGTCCTCGCAGTAGGCGCGATACGGGGCAGAGTTGGCGAAGGAGTGGATCCCGATCTGGACCACGTTGCCACCGGGCAGTCCCTCCTCCTCGATGAGCCCCCGGATCGGCGTGCCGTTGGTAGGCCCGTTCTCCAGGGACCGCACATCGTGGTGGGCGTCGAAGGTGATCACTCCCAACTTGCCGAGGTCGCCGAGTGAGGCGACCAAAGGGCGGGTGACGGCATTGTCACCACCGAGAAAGATCACCAGGTCGGAGGTAGGGAGCGATGAAGCCAGCTCCATCACCGCTGTCGGCACTTCTTCCATGCCCAGGGGCGCCACCGGCCAATTGCCCAGGTCACGAACGGCCACCGCGGCAAGATCGGCGGTGGTCTCTCCATGGAACGTGGAGAATCGGGACAACCTTTCTCGCATCACCAGGGGTGCCAGGTCGGCCCGCGATGAGGAGATGGACGCTGCCGATGAGGGAACCCCGACCACCAGGAGATCGGGGTGGTCGGAGTCACCCGCCAGCCAGGTGTCGGCCCGGGGCCAGTATGGATCAGCTCTCGTCATCGGCAGGCAGGCGCATCCGGGAAGGCTAGAGCCGAAGCGACCCGTGGGCATGACGTTGTGCTGGTCGGGTAGGGACTAAATGCCCTGGTCGAGAGGAGCGAGGATGGTGATGATCGTGTTGGCCGACGCCCAAGAGCTGGGCGAGGCCAACGAAGGGAGGTGGATGCCATGACGGTGCTCAGAGAGCGTCACACGGCAGACTTCACCCGTATGCCGCGCCGCGAGCGCATCACCGAGTGGACCCTCGGGATCGTTGGGCTGGTGGCGGCTGCTGTTGGGGCCTGGATGTACTACGTGCCGGCCGAGTGGTTCCTTGGTGGGCTGGCAGAGGTCTGGTACCTCGGCATGTTCATCGGGGCCGGCATTTTGGTGGCGCTGGCGGCGGGCATGTTTGCCCGGCAGATGTTCAGAGTCGATCATGCATGGA